>CAZVIC010000079.1:0-5709 GCA_964627735.1 uncultured Planctomycetia bacterium
GCTACTCTATCAACATCGACCTTTGTTCTACAGAAGACAAGACCATAAAAATCAGCTTCAACATCTATAATTCTACATAGCGCTTCAATTTTATCTCCAGCTGCTACTTCAAAGTATATCTGATCAGTCTGACTGACTGTAAGCCGACCCTCTACTGTCTTTAAGACTTCGTACCCTGCCATATATTTTTTAGCAATCTGCATTATCTCATTTGGCATAGTTGCTGAAAAAAGCAGGACGCGTTTGCTGGAGCTAATTTTACTCATTATCTCTTTAACATCATCAATAAATCCCATATTCAACATCTCATCTGCTTCGTCTAAAATAAAATAAGAGATCCTATCAATCTTTAAAGTCTTGCGCTTGATATGATCAATAACCCTACCAGGAGTTCCAACAACTATATCTATGCCTTTCTTAAGACGTCTTAGTTGTAGGTCTATAGATTGACCCCCATAGATAGGCACAATACTTAAGTCTCTCTTTCCTTTTAAAGAGTTTAGCTCTTCAGCAACCTGAATAGCCAGCTCTCTTGTAGGGGTAAGAACTAAGACATTAACAAACCCTGATCTCTCCTTGAGCAATTCAATGATCGGCAGACCAAAGGCAGCGGTCTTACCGGTTCCAGTCTGAGCCTGCCCAACTATATCATTATTACTGTTAAATATAGCAGGAATAACCTTCTCTTGGATAAGAGTTGGTCTTTCAAACCCCTTTTTCTTTAAAACTTCAATAGTCTGCTCTGATAATCCTAACTTTTTAAACCTTTCCATATATCACCTTCCTTATTTATTTAGTTGAAAACTAAGAGAACCCCTATCAAAACTGTTCTATTCTATCACATAAAACTAATAAAGTGTTGATTTAATATACCACTTCAATTCAGACCACTTAAAGAATCGCCTTGTTAATAGTATCTCATAGTGGTATCGTATCTTGAAATGGCTCTAATTTATCAAAATAGACCATAAAAAAGGAGTGTCAATATGGATTTTACGACCCCAGAAGAACTTTTTGGTAAAGGAAAGGAGAATTTCAATAATATCAGGAAATCGGCTCTACCGATACTACCCATAGCCGCTGGAATATTTATTTTGATTATGCTAAAGGGTATGATTTATTCCGTAAATCCGGAAGAGGTTGGAATCGTACAGCGTTTTGGCAAATATATCACAACTGCTTCACCTGGACTACATTTCAAGTTTCCTCCTATGATAGAGCGGGTTCAAAAAGTTAAGATCAAGAGAGTATACAAAGAAGAGTTTGGATTCAGAACAATGCAATCCGGCATAAATACAAGATACTCTCAAAGTAACTATAATGATGAAGCTCTCATGCTTACAGGCGATCTAAACATCTTAGATGTACGCTGGGTTGTTCAATACCAGATAAAAGACCCGGTAAAATTTCTCTTTGCAACCAGAAACCCAAGAAATAATGTCCAGGATATCTCTGAGATTATAATCAGACGCTTAGTTGGAGACTATCGAGTAGATGAGATACTTACTGTAAAGAGAGAAGCCATAAATCATCTAGCTCAGATTCAGATGCAAGATCTACTGGATAACTATGATACTGGCATACAAGTTGTGACTGTAAAACTACTAGATGTTAATCCTCCTAAAGAAGTAAAATCAGCTTTTAATGAAGTCAATGAAGCAAAGCAGGAGAAAGAACGTCTTATAAACCAAGCCTGGGAAGCATACAACAAAGCTGTACCTCGAGAAAAAGGTGAAGCAGAGAGAACAATAAGTAAGGCTGAGGGCTATCTCTTAGATAAAGTAAACCGAGCTCAAGGTGATGCTGAAAGATTTACTGCCTTACTTGAAGAGTATAAGAAAGCTCCATCTGTTACTAAAAAGAGGCTCTATCTAGAGACTATGATAACAATTCTACCCAAAGTAAAAGAAAAATATATAATTGATTCTGAACAGTCATCACTACTACCGCTATTTAACATAAGAAAAGAAGGAGGCCAATAATGGCAAAGATAATGACGAAAATATTGATCTCAATTGTTATACTGATAGTAATAATTTTTATATCTGGAGTTATCTATACTGTTGATGAGACTAAACAGGTCGTAATCACCCAGTTTGGTAAACCTATAGCTGAAATAGTAGATGCAGGGCTATATTTTAAAAAGCCTTTTATTCAACAAGCTCGCTATTTTGAAAAGAGAATCTTAGAGTGGGATGGCGATTCTAACCAGATTCCAACTAAAGATAAGAAATATATCTGGGTGGATACTACAGCACGTTGGAAAATAAACAACCCTTTGAAATTCTTAGAGTCAGTAGGAAGTGAAGGTCTTGCTCATGCAAGACTTGATGATATTATTAACTCTGCCACTAGAGATGCTGTGACAAGCCATATCCTGGTAGAGACAGTCCGTAATTCTAACAATATTCTAGATAGTCTCAATGAAGCAGAAGACATAATAATGAATGAAGAGGCTGTTGAAAAAATCTATTTTGGACGTAAAAAGTTAGAAAATATAATATTTCAAAAAACAAAACCTACAGTTGCTCAATATGGTATTGAGCTTATAGACCTACGCATCAAACGTGTAAACTATGTTAACGAAGTTAGAAAGAAGGTCTACGACAGAATGATTGCAGAGAGAAAGCGTGCTGCTGAACAGTATCGATCTGAAGGAAGAGGACGAAGTGCGGAAGTAGAAGGGTTGATGGAGAAAGAGATTAAGAAGATAAGCTCTGAAGCCTACCGTAAAGCACAGAAGATTAAAGGGCAAGCCGATGCTGAATCAACGAAGATCTATGCCCAAGCTTATGAAGAAGATCCAGAGTTCTATGCTTTTACTAAGACATTAGACACATATAAGTATACTATAGACGAAAATACCATATTGCTTCTAACAACTGAAAGTGAATATTATCAGCTACTTAAGGAATCAAAACCTAAAGAGTAGTACTTAAAAGTAAGAAAGAATACTAAAGGAATAATATTTACTCTCGAGAAGAGTTCTAGATGTTAAACCTTATCTCAACTATATCGCCATCTTCAACGATATAGTCTTTACCCTTTAAATAGATCTTACCTTCTTGTCTAAGCTCTGATTCAGAACCTAAAGAATTAAGATCATTGTACTTCATAACCTCAGCACGAATAAAACCTTTCTCTAAATCACTATGTATAACACCAGCTGCTTGAGGAGCTAATAATCCTTTCCGTAATAACCATTGCCGGACCTCATCAGTTCCGACAGTAAAGAAAGATATCAAATCTAATACCCTTATGCATAACCTAGTAAGAGAGTCTACTGCCAACTCTTTAACTCCAAGAGCTCCTAAAAACTCCTCTCTTTCAGCTTCAGAATCCAATCCGATAATCTCAGATTCAACTTTAGCAGATACCTGCATCACCTCAATCTCTAAAGACTTATAATCCTGCTCTAACTTTTTAATATTAGATTCATCGCTAAGGCTATCCTCAGAGACATTTAAAACAATTATCATTTTCTTTAAAGTAATAAAAGGATAACTTGAAATCATACTTAATTCTTGTTCGGTCAAATTAATTAATCGTAATGGTAGTTCTTTATCTAAATGGTCTTTAAGTTTTAATAGAAGCTCTCTCTCTTTTAATGCTTTCTCATCTTTGACTCTCTTTACAGCATCATCAATGCGTTCAACTCTTTTTTCAATAAAAAGAAGATCGTGTAGTACTAATTCGGAGTTGATATTCTCAATATCACGTTTTGGGTCAACTGAACCATTTAAATGATAGACAGAATCATCTTTAAACGCTCTCACTATATGACAGATAGCATCAAAATCGATTATATCCTCAAATATACTACCCTCTCTAATAGAGTCTGAATCTATCTTAGGTAATAGCTCAATATCAATCTTTGCCCTAACCTGCTTCTTGGGTTGATATAGATTAGACAGAAAATCAAATCTAGGATCTCTTATCTGAGCAAAACTTTTAACAACCTTATTTGCTACTAAATCTTTTTCAGAAAACTTATATCCAGTCAATAGCTTAAATATGGTCTTCTTACCTGTTTGAGGCAAACCAATGATTCCTATCTTCATATTTAACTACTCTCCTTAAACAATGACTCTTATTTAATATTTATTGTAACACTAATACTAACAAATAATTATTTTAAATCCAATAGACACAAAACAACACACTATTAGCAATAAGACAACAATATTGATGAAAAAACTACATTCCTACTACTTAATGCTTAATCAATAATTTTCACAAAGCAGTTCATAGTAGCTTCGAGGATGAGCGCAGGCTGGACACTCACCTGGTGCTTCTTCACCTTCGTGGACATATCCGCAATTACGACATTTCCACTTAACAACTTTCTCCTTCTTAAATACCTTACCTTCTTTTACATTCTTAAGTAACTTTCTATATCGCAACTCATGTTGCTCTTCAACTTCTGCTATCTCTTTAAACAGATTGGCTATCTCCTCAAATCCTTCTCTTCTGGCAGTCTCTTCTGCTTCTTTATACAATTTTGTCCATTCAAGATTCTCTCCAGATGCAGCAGCTTCTAAGTTGGCTGCAGTATCTCCAATAACTCCTGCAGGGTAAGCCGCTGTTATCTCTAGCTCTCCTCCTTCTAAAAACTTAAAGAATCTCTCTGCATGCTCTTTTTCATTATCGGCTGTCTCTGTAAATATAGCTGCTATCTGCTCAAAACCAGCTTTTTTAGCTACTGAAGCAAAATAAGTATAACGATTCCTTGCCTGAGATTCTCCCGCAAAAGACGCAAGAAGATTCTTCTCTGTCTCTGTTCCCTTTAAATTAGCCATTTTTACACCTCCTAATTATTTAATAATTTGACCAAAATACTGCCTATTTAAAAATCAAAAAATAGATCTCTATTAATTACGCTAAAAATAAATTAAACATTAATAGCCCTTACGTGCAGCATAAGCAAAAGCTAAAAAATATCTTCTCCATGATGCTTCAGTAGACATAAACTGATTCACATCGTAAAAATAGTCTACAATCAACTCACGCAAACGGGCAACCTCTTTAATACGACTATAGCTTGTAAGATTATCTAAACTTAAGTCTATTAATTCAAGGGCACGTCCAGAAGCTTGTCTGCAATATTCTAGATTATGCTTTGCTTGCCAATTCAGAGCACGCTCTACCTCGCTTCCTATATTTGCCATCTGTTCAAAAAATGACAATTGTTTCCAACGTCCAGAAGCAAGTCCTCTATGCTGAATATTCATCTTTTAATCCACCTGTAAATAATTTTGATTATCTTTTTTTGGATTGCCTCATCACTTATTCCACAAATCATATTACCTTGAGACGGACGAATATTAATCATAGAGTCAAATTCTATAAAATCATCTCCATCTATTTCTGGATAAAAATTAATTCCCCAAAGATTTTTCTGGCTTGAACCTTCCTTAATAAGCAATGCTTCTAAGTCAGAATGGAGTTCAGCATCAATAGCAATGAGCTCCTTATCAACATCAACAACAGCCTTCACTAAGTTTCCAAACATAGCATCGGCCATCTGCTTAAGATCATCTATAGACAATATTTTTGTTATTATTTCCATTTTTGCATATTGTAAGAATATAATTTAAAATAAATAAAAATTTTACCACTTAAAATCATGACTGTTTATGATTATAAAACCATAAGCTAGCCTTATCAAGTTAATTCAACATTTCACAATAAAAGCAATTATACTATTCA
>CAZVIC010000080.1:0-5422 GCA_964627735.1 uncultured Planctomycetia bacterium
TGTTTAGAAAGATCCTTGACGAAGCAATGGCAGGAGATAATGTAGGATTGCTTTTAAGAGGAGTAGAGAAAGAGGATATAGAGAGAGGTATGGTTATAGCCAAACCTGGAACTATTACACCTCACAAAAAATTCAAGTCCCAAGTATATATCTTATCTAAAGAAGAGGGTGGTCGTCATACCCCGTTCTTTAATGGTTATCGTCCGCAGTTCTATTTCCGGACAACCGATGTAACAGGCGTTGCAACATTGCCTCAAGGCGTTGAGATGGTAATGCCCGGTGATAATGTTGAATTTGTAATAGAGTTAATCAAACCCGTAGCACTTGAGAAAGAGTTACGTTTTGCTATCCGTGAGGGTGGTAGAACAGTAGGTGCTGGGGTTGTTTCTGAGATCATAGAATAGAGAAATGCCAAGCGAAAAAGTTACTTTGGCCTGTGGTGAATGTAAAGATAGAAATTACATGACTGCTAAAAATAAAAGGAATAATCCGGATAGATTAGCAATAAAGAAGTATTGCAGAAAGTGCAAGAAGCATACTTTACATAAAGAGACTAAATGATTCGGCTATCAATTAGTTTTATCTGTTGATAGCTAAAAAGGCCTGTAGCTCCAATTGGCTAGAGCGCCGGATTCCAAATCCGGATGTTGTGGGTTCGACTCCCTCCAGGCCTGTAAATTATGCAGGCGCTAGGTAGCTGTGCTTATTTTTGTAAAAGATAGTTAAGGAGAGAATATGTTTGGCAAAGTGAAGAGTTTTTTCGGCAGCATAATTATAGAGATGAAGAAAGTCTCTTGGTCGTCGAGAAGCGAACTTATTGCGGCAACAGTTGTTACTTTCTTCTTTGTTTTTATATTGACCTTGTATGTTGGGGGGATAGACCTTCTGATGTCTAAATTAATGAGTTTTTTATTAAAATAATATGAAGTGGTATATAGTTCAAACTCAAACAGGACAAGAGTATAAGGTGAAACATATACTCGAGAGCTCTATTGAGCAGGAAGGACTTGGAGGTAAGATAACAGAGGTCTTTGTCCCAACAGAGAAAGTTACTGAAGTAAAGAGCGGGAAGAAGAAGATATCTGAAAGAAAGTTTTATCCTGGCTATCTCTTGGTTCAAATGGAGATGGTAGACGATGCTTGGCTTCTAATAAAAAGGACTCCTGGAGTTATAAGATTTTTAAGTTCTGGAGATAAGGCTGTTCCTTTAAGCGAGGAGGATGTCTCTAAAATTCGTCAACAATCTGAGGAGCGCATTGAGCAACCTAGACCTAAGGTGGTATTTGAAATTGGTGAATCAGTAAGGGTAGTTGAAGGTCCTTTTACTAATTTTAACGGTAAGATTGAAGAGGTAAGCGTGGAAAAAGGTAAAGTTAAAGCATTACTTACAATATTTGGAAGACAGACTCCAGTAGAACTGGAATTCTGGCAAGTGGAGAGGATGTAGAAATGGCTAAGAAACCTGTGATGGTAAAGATTAAGTTGTATTGTCCTGCAGGACAGGCAAATCCGGCTCCCCCAGTAGGTCCGGCTTTAGGTCAGCATGGGGTAAACATAATGGAGTTCTGTAAGTCTTTTAATGATAGGACAAAAGATAGGCCTGGATTAATACTTCCTGTAGAGATAGATGTCTATGATGATAGAAGTTTTTCATTTATAGTTAAAGAGCCACCGGCTTCTATCTTATTAAAGCAGGCTTGTGGTTTGGCTAAAGGATCTGGAGAGCCTAACAAAGAAAAGGTTGGGACAGTTACCAAGAAAAAAGTTAAAGAGATTGCTCAAGAGAAGATGGTGGATTTAAATACAGATGATATAGAAGCTGCTATGAGAATAATAGAAGGTACGGCAAGAAGTATGGGTATAGATATAGTTGAGGGATAAAATGGTTAAGATTACAAAAAAACAGAAGAGTATCAGAGAGTCTATTGATCTACAAAAAGAGTATAGCCTTAACGAGGCTATCGAGGTGCTTCAAGGTTTACCTAAGGCTAAGTTTAATGAAACAGTCGAAGTCTCTTGTAAATTAAATGTTGATCCTAAAAAGAGTGATCAAATGGTGAGAGGCTCAGTTGTTTTGCCAAGCGGTCTAGGCAAAGAGATAAGAGTGTTAGTGTTCTGTAAGGGTGAGAAAGAGAGAGAAGCAAAAGATGCTGGAGCAGATCATGTCGGAGGAGAAGATCTGGTTGAAAAAATAAAATCTGGTTGGATGGAATTTGATGTTGCTATAGCTGCACCTGATATGATGCGAGAAGTCGGAAAGATAGGAAAGATGCTTGGCCCTCGTGGGTTGATGCCTTCTCCTAAAAACGGCACTGTTACCGATCAGTTGGCTAAAGCTATAAAAGAGTCTAAAGCTGGTAAATTGGACTATAGAATGGATAAGACTGGAACTGTAAACGCTGGACTTGGTAAAATTTCATTTTCTAAAGATGAGTTAATTCAGAATATAAATTCTTTTCTGGAGTCACTTTTAAGTGCAAAGCCGGCATCTAGTAAGGGTCATTTCTTGAGAAGTGTTGGTATTTCTACCACGATGAGCCCAGGATTAATCATAGCTCTTTCGGAGGTTCAAAAATGAAGATAGGTCAATATACAAGACAGCTTATGATGGATGACTATAAGAGCAAAATAGAAGACGCTGAATATGTATTTTTTACTAATTTTAAGGGTATATCTGCTGATAGCATGAAAGATTTTAGGTCTCAGCTTAGAAAAAATTCTGCAGGTATGGTCGTTGTAAATAATTCTCTTTTCAGGCGTGCGCTTGGAGATCTTAAGATGGACGTTCTTTTAGAACATGTAGATGGAGAGGTAGCTGTTGTATATGGTAAAGATGAGCCAATAGCTGTTACTAAAGTGATTCAAGAATTGAAAAAAGAGAATGAGAGTTTTTGTGTCAGAGTAGGATATTTAGAAGATAGATTGTTAAACTCTGAAGAAGTTAAAGAGCTTGCCTCTATTCCTTCAAGAGAGGTTTTATATGGACAGGTTGTGAATTTAATGAAATCTCCGATTAACAGCTTGGTTTTTGTCCTCAAAGGCAACATACAATCTTTAATAAATGTTATAAAGGGAATAAAAGAAAAAAAAGAATCTTAATACTTAAGGAGAAGGAGGTACTCAAAATGGTGGAAAAGAAAGAACAAGAGACTGAGGTAAAAGAAGAACAGGTTGAGCAAAAAGAACCTAAAGAGGTAAAGAAGGAAGATAAGGTTGAGGAGAAGGTTAAAGAGGTAGAGAAGGAAGATAAGGCTAAAGAGAAGAAAGATCCTACAGCTGATTTAGGCAAGAAAGAAAAGAAGATTGTTGAGTCTATAGAATCTCTATCTGTTATGGAGCTTTCAGCGCTTGTGAAAGCACTTGAAGAGAAGTTTGGTGTCTCAGCTGCAATGCCTGTCATGGCTGGTCCGATGGCTCCTGGAGCTGGTGCTGGTGCAGCAGAAGTAGAAGAGAAATCTCTTTTTGATGTTGTATTAACAGAGATAGGTCCTAACAAAATCCAGGTTATCAAAGAGGTTAGAGCTGTCTCTAGTCTTGGATTAAAAGAAGCAAAAGATCTTGTAGAAGCTGCTCCTAAGCCTGTTGTAACTGGAGTTAAAAAGGAAGAAGCTGAGGAGATTAAACAAAAAATAGAAGCAGTTGGAGCAAAGGCAGAATTGAAGTAACATTTTAACTCTCTTAGATTTAAATAAAACTAATATAAGGAGTGATATAAATGGCTAAAAGGCGCAGTATTGTTAAAATAAAATCGCCGGTAGAGGTTCCTAATCTCTTAGACCTGCAGCTTAAACCTTTTTATGATTTTCTGCAGGAAGATGTAGCCAAAACGAAGAGAAGACATTGGGGATTAGAGGCGGTATTAAAAGAGACATTTCCCATCGAGAGTGTAGATGGTGCTGCTACTTTAGAGTATGTTTACTATACAGTTGGTAAGTCTAAGTATACTCTAGATGAATGCAAGAGGAAGGATTTTACTTATTCTGTTCCTCTACGTGTAAAATTGCGCCTTAGAACGCCGATGGAAATCAGAGAACATGAGGTCTTTCTCTGCGACCTTCCTTATATGACACCTCAGGGTACTTTTGTTATGAATGGTGATGAGAGAGTTGTTGTAACTCAGATGCATCGTTCTCCAGGGGTTAGCTTTGAAGAGAGTTCACAGCTTTATGGCAAGGTTTCTTATCGTGCCAGGATAGTACCTTACTATGGTAGTTGGCTAGAATTTGAGTTTGATCAGTCTAAGGTTTTAAATGTTTATATAGATAGAAGAAGGAAGTTTCCAGTTTCAGTGTTACTTAGAGCGTTCGGTTATTCAAGTGATGGAGATATCTTAAAGATATTTGGTGGAACTGAGACTTTAAAGATTAAGAAGCGTTCTGATCTCAAAAATGTTGGAGGAAGGATCTTAGCGGAGAATATTATTGATCCTGAGAATAAACAGGTCTTATTTGAAAAATATCAGCTTATAACTAAAATCAATCTCTCAAGATTAGAGAAATTAAATCTCAAGCAGATTAAGATAGTAAAAGAAGATGTTGCTGAGATGGTTAATACGCTTAAGAAAGATTCTACTACCTCTAAAGAGGAAGCATTGATAGAGATCTTTCGTAAGATGCAGCCAGGTAATCCGGCAACGATTGAGAATGCCGAAAGTTATTTCCAAAGACTCTTTTTAAATCCTAAGCGTTATGATTTACAGCGCGTAGGTAGGTTCATAATAAACAGAAAACTTGGAATGAATGTTTCTCTTGATAAGCGTACCTTAGATAAAGAGACAGTCGTTCAGGTTATTAGCTATATGTTAAAGCTACGCAAAGGCGAGGGTGAATCCGATGATATAGATCACCTTGGCAATAGAAGGATAAGAACAGTCGGAGAACTTTTACAGGAGCAGTTTAGAATAGGTCTTTTAAGAATAGAGCGGGTATCACGCGAGAGAATGGCAGTTTACGATATGGAGTCTTTAATGCCTCATCATCTTGTAAACTCTAAATTGATATCTGCATTGATCAGAGATTTTTTTGGCCGTGGCAGTCTTTCTCAATTCATGGATCAGACCAATCCTCAGGCTGAGTTAACACATAGAAGACGTTTAAGTGCTTTAGGTCCTGGAGGGTTAGATAGAGAGCGTGCTGGCTTTGAAGTCCGTGACGTTCACTACTCTCATTATGGTAGAGTCTGTCCGATAGAGACCCCCGAAGGTCCCAATATTGGTCTTATTACTTCATTAGCTTTGTATGCCAGGATTAATGAGTTTGGTTTTATAGAGACTCCTTATAGAAAGGTGAAAAACAAAAAAGTTTCAAACGAAGTTAAGTATCTTACTGCCGATGAAGAGGATAAATATGTCATTGCTCAAGCTAATGCAAGGTTAAATAAAGATAACCATTTTATAGATGAAGAGATTTTCTGTCGCTATAAG
>CAZVIC010000081.1:0-5369 GCA_964627735.1 uncultured Planctomycetia bacterium
TACCATAACTATATCTGCACCTTCGGCAATGTCTTCTTCTACCTCTTTTATTGCATGTATTTTATCAGTATAGTCCAGTTGATAGCTCCGTCTATCCGAAAACTTAGGAGCTGACTCTGCTGCATCTCTAAAAGGACCGTAAAACTGAGATGCAAACTTAACTGAATAACCCATTATCTTAGTTTTCTGATAACCTCTTTCATCAAGAGCAGATCTTATAGCATAGACCTGCTGCTTAGCCATAGCAGAAGGGGCAACATAATCAGCTCCGGAAGCTGCATGTAAAACCGCCATTTTTACTAGCGCTGACAAAGTTTCTTCCCTATCTATATCAACATCTGCAGCTGTCTTTTTTAATACACCGCAATGACCATGTGAAGTATAGGCACAAAGACAGACATCAGTCATAACAATAATTTCTGGAAAGTTTTTTTTAAGCATCTTAACCGCATTGGATATAATATTTCCGTCTCTATATGCTGTTCTACCTTGCTCATCTTTGCTATCCGATACACCAAAAAGAAGTATCTTATTAATGCCTACATTATTAAGTGCTCCTACTTCCTCAATTAAAGTATCGACGGAAAATCTAAATATTCCCGGCATAGAAGCAATGGCCTCCTTAACACCTACTCCCTTCTTAAGAAATAAAGGACATATTAAAGAACCAAGATTATTTTGAAGTATATTATCTACCATAATCAACTACCTCTCCGATTATTAATACAGCCGGTGGTTTTATTTTAGCCTTCTGTGCTTCATCTTCAACTGTGGCAAGAGTAGCATAAATTATTCTAGAATCATTATCTGTTGCACGTTCAATAAAAGCACAGGATGTATTGCTGCTACGACCACTCTTAAGAACAGCTTTAACAACATTAGAAATATTACCCACTGCCATAAGGTAAATAAGCGTCTTGCAATCCGGAGCTTCAATAGGAGCTTTAATATCTTTTTTCCGCCCCGTCAATATAGCAACAGAGGATATCTTATTTTTTATTGTAAGCGGAATTCCGAAACTTTCAGGACCTGCTATGGCTGAAGTAATTCCGGGTATCACTTCAACTACCACCCCTCTTTTCTTTAAATATTTCATCTCTTCATATCCTCGACTGAATATAAAAGGATCTCCACCTTTTAGCCTCACCACCACTTTATATTTCTTGGAATTATTGTATAAAATCTTGTTGATCTCATTCTGTTCTCTCAAATGAAACCCATCTTTCTTTCCTACACAAATTTTTTTAGATGAGCTCTTTGCATAATCAAGTAATTTCAAATTACTTAGAAAATCATACAATATACAATCAGCTTTCTTTATAATCTCAAGCCCTTTAATTGTAATCAGCCCTAAATCTCCAGGGCCAGCACCTACAATATAAACCTTACCTTTTTTACTCATTATTTATACTCCTAAAAATGCTTATAAGATCAATACGATCTTTGCATGCCTCTACAGCCAGACTTCCCTGTAGCGGATGCGGCCTTATAATGCATGGCTCAATAATTTCAGCAATCCTGTTCTGGTATCCCAGCCTTAACAATGCGGCATGTGCAACTATAATCGCATCAAACCTGCCGCTATCTACCTGCTGAATACGTTCCTCTATGTTTCCTCTAATATTTTTAACCTCAAGATCTGCTCGAAATTTAACAACCGAAGATTTTCTTTTATAGCTACTGGTACCCACCACACTTCCTTTTGGAAGCTCTGTCAATTTAAAATTATTTCTCGAAATCAAACATTCAAGCGAACTTATTGATCGCGTTATCGCTACAATTACTAACTCCTGCGGCAAATCACCATCTAAATCCTTTGCACTATGAACTGCTATATCAATTTTTCCATTAAGAAGAGCTTTTTCTATATCATATGTAAAAAAACCTATTGCTCTTTTATCAGTTAAAGATGTAACCTTGTCTCTATCTCCCTTTGTTTTAATAACAACTAGCTCAAAATCAAGATCAGGAAATCGCTCCGTTATCTCTTTAACTTGTATAATAGCAAGTCTGCTTGGTCGCGCACCTATTAGTATCTTCATACTTTCTCCTGTATTTAGATATTGATTCCATAACTAATTTAGTAGCTGATTTTATAGACCTTTTTAGATATTCATTGCTAAGTATAAAATCAGATATTATTTGACCCGGATTAGGCAGAACGTTGAAATTTAAATCCATAACTCCGGGCTCAACATCACAAGGTACAGCAAGATCGTATATATAAAGTAGCCTTTTACGCACCCTGATTGCTCCTTTAAAATGGCTAATACTAAGAGCATAGTGGGGACTAGATGTAGCGCTAATTACTACATCGGTATCAATTAACTGTTTCGGAATATCTTTAGACAACAAAGCTTTTCCTCCTGCTAATTGAGCAAGGCGTTTAGCCTTAGTGTGATTTTTGCCTGATATAAAAGAGAGTTGAATTAGAGGCAGCCTGTTTTCTGCAATAATGCCGGCAACCTTGCCAGTTCCAATAACTGTAACATCTATTACACTCTTTTTTTTAATACGATGCTTTATATCATTAAACACAACATTTGCTATATTAATATCAGATTCAACTAGTCCTGATTTCACTCTAATATATTTTGCTGTTTCAATAATATCTGTCCAAATATCAACAAGAAAGATTGGAAAATTTTCTTTATTCATCCATTCCTCAAGTTGTCTAATAATTTGTGACTCCCCCTTAAGTTGTGATTCAAGACCACAAGCAAGTTTAACCCCATGTTCAAAGATATCTTTTCCACCATTAATCAGATAAGCATTTTTAAAAGTATCAGGAAAAAGATATCTGAATCTTTTTTGTAGATACTCTGCTTCCTCAAGACTATCTGCAAAGCCATATATCTCTATTCTGTTACAGGTAATAAGAATCGCTGCTTTCCCAGGGCTCACTGATTTCCAATACCTATCAATGGAATCTTTATTACGATAAGCATTCTCCCGTATATCAGGCGGAAGCCTTTTGTAATCTATGCCTATAAGATAAAAAATCATCCCATCGCTCCTTTAGAAAATTTTTAACATCACGTGAAAGTACAGGATCTTTACCATCTGTATAGACAGTTATGATGCTTTTTTTCAATCGAAATACAGCAGGTGAGATAAAATTACTCAACCCCGGATTATCAACCACATTAACCCATGTTTTATTATCCTGTGCCCATTTACTTACCTTTCTATTAACATCAACATCATTAGTAGCTGCTATAATAATATCCACATCTGATAAGTCGCTTTTAATCACATACCTCTTTGTCCATCTGACTTTTTGTTTCTCCGCAAGACGTCTTAAAATAAGAGTTGCTTCTGGAGAAATAAACTGTACATGCGATTCTGTATCCAAAAGTTGTAAAACTTTGCGCTGCGCAATTTTTCCGCCACCTACAACTACAGATTTTATACCATTTAATCGCACAGCAATCGGATAATATCTCAATGTACATTTCTTACTCATATCCCTAATTATCTCCTTTAAGTGATCTTGTATGAATCCCGCATTCACCACCACATTTACTTGTACCTATCCACCTTCCTGCCCGTTCATTATCATCAGTTGTAATTTTAGTACATGGGGCACAACCTAACGAGCGATATCCTTCGCCATAAAGCGGATTTACTTTCACTCCGTACAGAGCTAAATACTGCCACACTTCTCGTTCTTTCCATATTAATATCGGATTAAGCTTAAGTAAGCCTTTATCCCTTTTTTCTATTTCCTTAAAATCTGTACGCGTACGACCTTCGGTGCATCGTAAGCCCGTAACCCAGCATTTAACACTCATCTCTTCAATGGCTTGCCTTACAGGCTCTACTTTTAGTATATCACAACATTTATCAGGATCTGTTTTGTATAATTCATCAGATATTGGAGCGTCGTTTTTGTATACCTTTGTCTCAGGATACTGCCTTACTACCTCATCCATAAACTGAACTGTTTCCTTGGGCTTAAATCTAGTAGTAACCACAAACCCTCTTATCTTAGGGTTCACACGTTTTGCAAGATCCCATACTGCAACAGAATCTTTACCTAAACTGTTTGCTACAACAAGAGAATCACCATAAACCTCATACGCCTGTCGAATAATCTCTTTTGAACGCTCAACTTTCTCTTTAAAATTGAGCTTCTCAACAAGCACTTTTAAATCTTCTTTTGTTTCCAATAGATCCATCTTTCTCCTCCTTTTTTAAAGCTATTCTTAAATTTGATACTCCGGATTTTTAACTTTACCAAAACTTATCCTGTTCCAAACCCTCTCGTGAATATAATAGAGAACCATTTTAAAAGCATTAGCTATAAGACCTATAACTAACGATTTTTTTGCATCACCGCTATAAATGTAAACTACAATTATGGTGCAAAATAATGCTATAAAGCGCCAAGTTATTGTTTTTAATAATGTCCTTTTATGTTGCTCCATGTTTCCTCCAAAAAAACAACCCCACCAAATCCTTTTCTCAGCAGTGAGGTATTTTATTATTCAGATTTATTACAACATCTAAATAGACACCCCCTCATCTACTGAAGGGGCGACACATAGCCATGTAGTGCACTACAATTTTCCAACTATATTTATTTAACAAATTATTCATCTTCTCCTCCATCCTATATAGCATAATTTAAAACATTCTTTGAATAATCAATTGAATCAAGAGTCTTTTTTGTCATCTCTTGTAAAGAGATACTATTTACCGCCTTTAACATAATATTTCCAACATCATTCATAATACTTTGCAAGCAATATGATACTGCATTTCCTTCATTGAGCTCTTCAACACAACTCTTGCTTCCCTGAGATGTTATTGGACCATCAATTGTTTTTATTACTTCCCCCAAACTAATACTTCTAGATGGTCTACTTAACGAGTAACCTCCGCCCACTCCACGTTTACTTTTTAATATGCCAGATTTTTTAAGACTGAGCATAATATGTTCAAGATAACGTGGGGGTATATTTTCACGATCAGCGATATCACTAATAAGTGTTAAGTTAATACCTCTATCATGATCCATTGCTAGCTCTACTAGCGCTTTCAAGGCATATTCGCATTTTTTTGATATCTTCATTTTCTAACTCCTAATTCTTTATATTCTTGATTGACAATATCAAGTATACCATATAGAAACTCTTTGTCAAATTTTTTTATTTTCCCGTGGATTTAAAAAAGAAGTTTACTTCTTAGGTACTACTATATCTGACAATAAACAGCTACGTTGGCACTATTATATTTAGTCTGATTAGGAAATGTAGCTTACAAATCTTGAATAATTCAGTCTTTATCTTTGATTAATCTTTGGATCTTTTCTCTAACATCTTTTCTATTAGATTGACCGGCTGCTGAAGTTGCAATTAAAACCT
>CAZVIC010000082.1:0-2260 GCA_964627735.1 uncultured Planctomycetia bacterium
ATAGAGATAATGGAGAGTATGAAGTTGCCTACGATACAATTGAAGTTGGAGAAGGAGAGGAGCTTCAGACTATAGCTATGCTTGAGGGAGAGTCTGATATAGCATCAGCAGAATTAAACGCAGTAATTGAAGTTGAATTAGGTAAGCCAACAGATTCAGTTATTAGCATTTTGGGTATGACTGAAAATGATGTTTCTGATCCTGATATTGAAAAGCAGTGGGGTTTAGAGAAGATAGAAGCGCTTGGCGCTTGGGATACAGAGACAGGGAGTAAAACGGTTAATATAGCAATAATAGATACAGGTTGTGATATGGACCATCCTGATTTAGGAGGTAATATTGATTTAGGTAAAAGCTATGACTATGTAGATAGAGACAATACGCCTGATGATGAAGAGGGCCATGGAACACATGTTGCAGGCATTATTGCTGCATTAGGCGATAATGGTGAAGGCGGTAGCGGTATTATGTGGGATGCTAACTTAATAATACTTAGAGCAGTAGATGTTGATAATGAGGGAGCCACACCTGTAAACGAAGTGACTATGAAAAATCTATCTGATGCTATAGCCGGAGCAATTGATAAAGGAGCAAAGATTATCAATATATCTCTAGGTACAAAAGACGATATTCTAAATAATTATCTGACATTTAAAAGAGTTTTTAATGCTGCTATTGCAGAAAAAGATGTCCTAATTGTTGTAGCTGCAGGGAATAATAAGGGTGGTGGTAATACTATACTCTATCCTGCAAAGTATGATGGTGTATTATGTGTAAGTGCTACAAATAATGAAGATGGCCGTGTTCAGATTAATAACAATGATGTAGCTTATGGTGATAGAGTTGATTTATCTGCTCCTGGTAAATCGATATATTCAACTTTCTCTGGAGGTACCTACGATAGTTTAGATGGTACATCTATGGCTGTACCATTTGTATCTGGTGTTGCAGGATTGTTGTTATCAAAGGATTCTAGTTTAAATAAACTGCAATTAAAGGTGCTCTTAACTCAGAATACAGATAGCTTAGTTGTCGGAGAGATGGGTGGACGTCTTAATGCCAGAAAAGCTTTAGAAGCACTTAAAGCCGGGGTAGAAGACGGTGTTGATGCAGTTGCTTATGTTGGTGGGATAGGGCAGAAAGAGATAACTGTTTCAATGGGTCGTCCTGCCCCAATTCAATTGACTGCAGTGGGGGGAGATTCTCCAAACCAACTTCCGTCTTTTTCGGTAGGTGGCCCTGTTGAAGTGCAGTTTTATGGTGAGGACTCTACCCCTGAAGGTGAATTAACTTATCAGTGGGACTTTGGTGATGGCGGGACATCAAGTGATGAAAATCCAATTCACGAATATACAGAAGCAGGAGAATATGTCCCTATATTAGTTGTATCTGCTGGAGGTGGTTATCTTCCTGATGCGGATACTGTTAGCGTTATAGTTGAAGGTAGCGGTGGTGGTGGTAGCGGTGGTGGTGGTGAGCCATGTGAGCCGGCGGGATCTATTAGACAAGAAGGTGCTGGTTGGGGTGGAGGCGGTGGCGGTTTTAATCAGGGTGGTGGTGCTACTACCTATGTTACTAGGACTAGCAATTTATTTCTTGATGCCGGTAATCAAAACCAAGGAGGGTGTTTTGAATCAGTATGTCAAGATGATGGTACTTGGGGAGAAAGAAAGCAAGTAGCTTGTCCTGGCTCTGGTGGCGGATTCGGCGGGATAGATTATGCAAAAAGAAATAGAGATGCTAGAAGCTATAGTTATCATAGCTCTCAAGCGAATAAGTATGGAGATTTACTGAAGAAGTCTGACACAGATATGGAGACAGATATAAAGGACAACCTCCCTGTGTTATATAGTCAATTTTTAAAAAGCGGTGGTTCTTCCGCGGCTGACTTACGTGCTTATATTGAAGAAAGACAACGTTCTCATAGCAATATTGCAGAACATCATTTACTAGAAGTTAAAGATGCGGATGATGAAGATACTTACACTGCTAGAATAGCTCGGGCTGCTAGAATCAATCAAGAGAGACTAGACGCTTTAATGCCAAGGTGGAATGAATTGAAGGCTAAATATGATGCATATATTGAAGATCCTGATGGAGGACATATGACTCAACAAGAATATGATGAACTTATGGCATTGAATAAAGATAAAAATAATACAGAGCGTAATCTTGGAGCACAAAATCAAGTACTAAATACGCCTCCGGCTGCTACTCCTTCAACTACTTGCCCTACAGGATGCACATGTAATGCTATTCC
>CAZVIC010000082.1:2360-5346 GCA_964627735.1 uncultured Planctomycetia bacterium
TGGAACTTGCGATACTACAGAACCTGCAGCTTGCCCTACAGGATGCACATGTAATGCTATTCCTGGAACTTGCGATACTACAGAACCTGCAGCTTGCCCTACAGGATGCACATGTAATATTACTCCTGGAACTTGCGATGCAGAACTTCTCTGTGCAGCTCTCAATGGAACCTGGGGCGGGGGTAGATGTACTCCAGCTGCTACTACAGAACCTGCAGCTTGCCCTGCAGGATGCACATGTAATGCTATTCCTGGAACTTGCGATACTACTGACACTGATGACGATGCTTGTGCTGGTCATGATGATTGTGATAACGGTGGACAGGGCGGAGTTTGTGCAGGGAGTACATGGTTATGTTATTAATTTTGAAAAGGTAAGGTAAGTTTAGTATTAAATGGAATAATCAAAGGCTCAAGGTTTAATCTTTGAGCCTTTTTTATTTTAAAGTTTTTTCTTATCTTGTATAATAATCCAATATGAAAAGTAGAAGATTTTACTTCTTAGGTTTATTTGTATTATCTATTTTGTTATGCTCTAGTGTTTCCGCAGAAATATCTCTAACAATAATCTCAAATGAAGACAGTATACCCAATGATATTATCTCTGGTTTAAATAGGTATTTGGGTAATTTTAGTTACAATTATTATAGTGATAATAGTGAAGATGTGAAGGTTCTCTTAGATGGTCTAGATTTAAATTATAGGCCTATTGTTATTTATGATAAAGATAAGTTAGAGGATTCTGAATTAAAGAGCTTAAAAGAGAAGCGTCTAGTTGATAAAAGCGGTGATTATCTCTTATTCTCCTACTATCGTTTACGTTCTGTGACTTCTCTAGAAGTAATAGACCGCGAGCTTAAACCCAATGAGCTTGGAATATTCTGTATGAGTCTATGTCCTTATGGAGGAAGGGCTGTTCTTAATATTGTTAGGTTCATAGATAGATATAATTTGCCTATTAAGCTAAAGTTTTACTTTATAGCTGACTATGAAAATGGATATTTGGATTCTATGCATGGTGATGATGAGATTGAAGAGAATGTACACCAACTTTTAATAGAGAAATATTGGCCGGATAAGCTCTATGATTATTTTCTTTTAACAGAGAAGATGAGCCGTTTTCAGGCCTTAGGTGAGCTTGGTATTCCATATAAGAAGATAGATAATTTGAGAGAGGAAGGTCAGAGGCTATTAATAGAGAACATAAAGACTGCTAAGGAACTAAATGTCCATGCTTCGCCTACTTTTATTTGGGAGAATAAATATCTTATATCTGGGTTAGATAAGATTCTCTTTATGTTGGATAAATTTAAAGATGATTATTATCAATCTAAGGGTTTTAAGTCTGACAGAGAGGTGGTAATGGATTTCTTCTCTTCTCCATCTTGCGGGTTCTGCAAGACAGTAAAAGATGAGATAGTACCGGAGATATACTCTGATTATCCGGGATTGGTTAAGGTCATTAAGTTTGATACCTCAGAGCCTGAGAAGTATAAGTTCATGCTTAAGATGGAGGAGTATTATGACATAGATAAGCCTGGGGTACCTAAGATATTTATAGGGGATAGATCTCTTGTCGGTAGACTTATGATAGAGAACAGCATCTATGATGTTATTGAAGATAATCTTAAAAATAGAAGGTCTATATTTCCAGATCCCAAGCAGTTAATAGAGCTAGAGTATTTCTACAGTTCTTCGAATATTAAAAGAGATAAAGATGCATTGGATATTTATGAGAATTTTATTCCTCAGATTGAAGAGAGATATCAAGGTAAGATTAGGCTTAAGAACTACAATATAACTGAAAAAGATAATTTTCAATATATTTTAAATAAGACTAAGGAGATAAAAGGGAAACAGAACTTCTATACCCCGACTATTATTTTAGATGATAGAATAATTCAGACGCCTGATAATATATACAAGGACCTTGATTTTCTGATTCAGGATAAGCTTGTATCTGATATCTTAGGAGATAAAAAAGATATACTCCTATCCAATGTTGAGAAGTTCAGTCTTCCTGCAATTATATCTGCGGGTTTACTTGATGGTATAAATCCTTGTGCTTTTACTGTAATAATATTCTTTATCTCTTTTCTTACTATGGCAGGGTACAAAAAGAGAGAGATGGTCTCTGTGGGAGCTGCTTTTATATTTTCTGTATTTCTTGCTTATATTTTAATAGGGGTAGGTTTGTTTGCAGCTTTCTATAGGCTCTCAATCTACAGAGCTCTTGCTGATGGTATGCGTTACGTGATTATAGCAGCAGTCTTTATGTTGGCACTGTTAAATATTTATGATTACTTGGTTTATAAGTTTAAAGGTTCAAGTGGAGTAATCTTAAAACTTCCTCATAAGATTAAATTTTTAATTCAAAAGACGATTGGAAGAGGCTATAGAAAAGACTCTTTAAATTCTGAGAATAAATCTATATTTAAGTTAGTTCTAGTTGCTCTGGGGGCTGGTTTTATTATCTCTGTCCTAGAGTCAGTATGCACTGGTCAGGTTTATTTTCCTACCGTTGCTTTTATAGCTAATCTTCCCGGAGTAGTTAAGCTGAAAGCTCTAGGCTATTTAATAGTATATAATTTAATGTTCATTATCCCGCTTATTGTTATATTCTTACTTAGTCTCTGGGGTGTGACATCAACTGAGTTTTCTGGTTTTCTAAATCGTAATTTAGGTAAAATTAAATTACTTACTGCAGCTCTCTTTATCCTTTTAGGTGTACTCCTTCTCTATATCTATTAATTAGAATATTTACTAAAGTTGTTCTATCCTATAAAATGAATAGATGGCAGAACGTGAAGAGAGATTTATCGGAGAGGTTCTTGTTGCATCTGGAGTTATAACACATGATGAGCTAGAGAAAGCTTTAGTTGAGCATAAGAGAACCGGAGATTTTCTTGCTGCGACAATTGTTAAACTTAAACTAGCAACAGAAGAAGAGGTCTTTGGTCTCTTAGGTCAGCAGCTGGGTGTTGAG
>CAZVIC010000083.1:0-5332 GCA_964627735.1 uncultured Planctomycetia bacterium
ACCTGGATCTAATGACTGCTATTTTTCACAGGTTCGATACCGAACCATATTTCTCCGGTCAGCCGATTGCACAGCTTCATTGCCTTAACATGGCTGCTGAATACATCCAGCTTACAGAGAAGCTTGAGAAACGCTTCATGTTTTTGGCCAAAAGAATGAAGGCTGCCTATGATATCTGTGTTGGAAGTGATCAGTTTACTCAAAACGAGCGTGATCACCTGCATTTCTCTATGGCAGTGAGATCAATTATATTCAAACTGACAAAGGGCAATGCCCCTGACCTCGTGCAAATGAACGCAAAGGTTCAGAGAATGATAACCGAGGCATTACAGAGCGACGGTGTAGAAGAGATTTTTAAAATGGGGCAGGGCGATACATCTGAGGTGGATCTCTTCGATCCGGACTATCTTGCTAAAATCGAGAAGATTAAACTGCCTAATACAAGAATCAAGCTATTGCAGAAGCTCCTTGCCAAGGTTATTGAAGATTTTAAGAAGGTTAACAAACTAAAGGGAGTGGACTTTTCTAAACAGTTCAAAGCCCTGGTAGATAAATACAATGATCGAAGTGAACAGGACGTTCTTAGAAGTGAGGTGCTTGAAGACTTCACCGATGAAATCATAAACCTCTATCACGCAATTAAAAAAGAGAAAGACTCCTTCGCGGAGCTGGGTATTGATTTTGAAGAGAAGGCCTTCTACGACATCCTTAAATCGCTAACCATAAAGTATGATTTTGAGTACCCTGAGGACAAGCTTCTCGAACTTGCCAAAAAAGTAAAAGTTATAGTAGACGACAAGGCTAGATATACCGATTGGAGCCGGCGCAGCGACATAAAGGCTGAACTAAAGGTGGATTTAATTATTCTTCTTGCTGAAAATGATTATCCTCCGGTTGACCGAGACGAGGTTTATAAGGAAATCTTCGAGCAGGCGGAGAATTTTAAGAAGTATCAGAGCGGAAACCGTAATTTATAAATATTAATCACAGTTAAAGTAATAAAAAACAGGAGCCGATATGAACATATTTTTCGGAAAGTTCAGTACTAAATATCCCGAGCAGATAGAGAAAAGATTTTATGGGGCTGGGAGTGAAGGCAACCCGTGGTATGGAGGCGTTGAGATTGGTGACTACATTATACCAATCTATAGCGGTCGTGTTTTTGAACTTTGGCAAGCTGAAGGATATGGAAAAATCCCTAATAAAGTAAATAGTGAGGGTGTCTTAAAGTTTCAGAAGATACAGGATATTGAAGAGATAGCGGTATCCACTGAGTTCCTTCGTAATAGAAATTTTGTTTTGGATTTAAATACGCTTAACAAAAGTGTAAAGAGCGTAAAATGTGGTTTCATAAAAATAACCCTTGAGAACCCTGAGGTTGATATTTCTCAATTAATATTAAATCAAAAGAGAAATCTCTATATTGCTCAGGAGGAATCGATTGAGACTTTGGCATTCAATGAGATGGATATCAGAGTCCTTGTCGACTCAAAGGATGATTATCGAATAATTTCAATTCAAATATATAAGAATAATAAATTTGAAACATACTCACCGCTTTGGAAATTATATCTGGAGCGTAATAAAGAGAACGAGCGATATAATCTTCAGGAATTACTGTCTTATGCAAAAAAAGATAATGCCTCAAAAAAACTGAGCTATCTGATTGCGGTCATAGATGATCTTAAAGATAAAGGCTGGTTCAAAGCCGTAAGCCCTGTAGCTCTTTACGACAATGTTCTTGTAGGCCGAAAACGTTCGGCATCGAAGAAAGTTTTAGATAAAGGCGAAGATATTGAAAGTGTTACAGAAGATAGTCTCGAAGATGATTTACTCGATGTATACGAACCGTACAGAAAGCTGCTTGAACAGAACCCTAACCTAATTCTTTACGGCCCTCCAGGGACAGGAAAAACCTATACTGCTCAGAAAATAATTGAATATATTGAGAAGGAACGTAACGGCAGTTTTCTTCCTTTTGAGAAAATTATTGATGACGATCGAGTCAAGTTCATAACATTTCACCAATCATATTCTTATGAAGAATTTGTAGAAGGTATCAGACCCGACTTTGAAGATGATACTGATGATACTGCAGGGTCCAAACTTCAATACAAGATTACAGACGGGATAATTAAAGAAATTGCAAACAGGGCTAACCTAAGCCAGCTTACAAAGAGCGGTGACAATACCAATCTTACTGAGATAACCAAAAACAGTCGTATATATAAAATATCTCTCGGCCAAAGGAACCAGGATGCGAAGATATACAATGATTGCAGAAAAAATAATCATATATCAATAGGGTGGTTGGAGAATGATGATTTAAAAGGCTGGGATTGGCAGACAATATATAACAAATTGCAGGAAGAAAGTGAAGGTGATGAAAAGCCTAAAAACGACGCTAATACTATCAACCTCTTTGTTAATGAAATGAATATCGGAGATATTGTTCTTGTCTATGATGGCCCAGCGACAATCAGAGATATTGTGCTTGTAACTGGTGATTATACATACGTGAAGGCTACCCCCGACTACCATCACAGGAGAAGTGTTAACTGGCTTCAACATTTTGATGAACCTAAAGATATAATAGATCTTAACGGTGGGGTCAGGCTTACAATGAAAACTATATATCCGCTAAACCGAATTCAGTTTGCTGATATTAAAGACATGCTTTCAAATGATGAAATGGAAATAAACGATACGGCCGATATGTCCCCTTGTTATCTTATAATTGATGAGATTAACAGAGGGAATATTTCAAAGATCTTCGGTGAGCTGATAACCCTTATCGAAAAAGATAAGAGGGATAAACTCAGGATTACTCTGCCTTATTCGCGAAAACCGTTTAAACTTCCATCGAATATCTACATAATTGGAACAATGAATACCGCAGACCGTTCAATCGCGATCCTCGATACCGCCCTGCGTAGGCGTTTTACCTTTGTAGAAATTGAGCCGGACCCTCAAGTAATAAAAATCAGTGATAGCGGAATTATTGAAGATGATATAGATCTCTCAAAACTGCTTGAAAAATTAAATGATAGTATTCAAAAGAAATATGATCGTGACCATAGGATAGGTCATTCATACTTTATGGAACTTGATAATTATAGCAAATTCTATAATTGCTGGTACTATAAGATAATACCGCTTCTTATGGATTACTTTTATAATGATTTGAAGTCTATCTCCTGGATAATTGGAAAATCTTTTGTTAATATTGATGATGGAAAGATTAATAGATTAGCAAAAAAAGAATTCCTAAGCAGTATCAAAAAAATATATGAGTCATAATCGGGAAATAATCACAGTATTTCAAGATTATAAGACTTCAATTTTAAAATACAGGGAGCATTGGGATAACATCCTCTCTTTCAAAGAAGTCCTTGGTTCGCAGAACTGCATTCTTGAAGCAAATGGTGATCTACGTATAAGTCATTTCATAGGGACTTTCTCCAAGGGGAGTACCATACTGCAGGTACTCCCAAAAATATATTCAGAAGAATCGATAATTGATTCTAAAGATGAGATCTCTAAATCTCTGGATTTTGTATACCGATTGCTTAGGTGGTCAAATTTCTTAAGCTTTAAAAGTTTTAAATCGTTCAGGGAAATCCAAGAGACAGAAGACCTGCTCGAGATAATCGTTAGAATTTTCATAGATGAATTTCTTAATCTCCACCGGAAAAATATATATAGAGAATATGTTAATAAGGAAGAAGAGCATCTTTTTATCAAAGGACAAATTCTTTTTCACAAATCTATTTCATATAACTCAACAAAAAACTTCACAAAAAGAATACGCTATGATGATTTATCTATAAACAACAGAATAAATCAGATAATTAAATCAACACTCTTATTTCTTCTTGGGCGGGTCAATTCATCAGAGAATAAGCGACAACTGAGACTTGCGATATCTTATCTTGAAGAGGTCGATTCAATCCAGCTCAATGATTCTGTATTTAGCAGCATTGTCTATAACAGAATAAATCAGGATTACAAACCTTTAATTGAACTTGCCCATATTCTTTGTAACTCACAACAGCCAGGATTAGGCACTGGCAATAATCAGATTATATCATTTACTGTACAGCTTAATATCCTATATGAATATTTTATGAAAAAGGTTCTTAATGACATATGTGTGGAGCCCTTTTCTGTCTTATATCAGAGTGGTGGATATTTAGCAAAAAACTCATCAGATAATTATGCTATTCCTCTAAAACCTGATTTTCAAATTCTTAAAAACAATAAAATTGTAATAATACTCGACACAAAGTTTAAGAATCCAATTAACAATAAAGGGGATATTCATATTTCATCATCAGACATCTACCAGATGTGCACCTATGCAATCAGGTTTGGGTGTTCGGAAATAATCCTTTTATATCCTCTTTTTATCGGACAGGAAAAAAGAGCCGAGCAAACCTATACTATAGAACATGGTAATATCGATTTTAAAATCAGAGTAGCTCAGGTTGATATAGTGCAAGAGAGCTATGGAGAGATTATGGAAGAGGCGAGGGCGTTGTTTTTAACGAAATAATTCTTTGTTTCATAAGAATAGAAATTGTTATGCTGAAATAATAAAGATGTTCTCAAAAGGTGAAGCTCCTCTTGTATCAGGCAGATGACGGTCAGATGCTGCTCAATGTACGTCTTTAGGATGATACCGTCTGGCTGACTTAGCTGTAGCTAGGTTCCTTAATATAACCGGACAAGAACTTTTGACGCATGCTGGAACTGTCAGTTGTCATGAGCAGGCTCTGAAAAAGAATTAAAACATATTAAAGCGGTGCGGTGCAAAATTGGGAAGTGTATGAATATCCGATGGAAGATTATCAAGATAGAGATTTAATAATTTGGTTATTGGTTGTAATAATCGTAGGATAAAAAGGAAGTTGTTTGCGATTTAGCATTTAACAAACAAATGCAACTGACAACCCTGCGGGACAAAGTTGCAGCTGATTTGAGCGTTATATGGTAAAATAATTAAAAATTGAATATAAAAAAATTGTCAAATTATAAAAGATTTTGTATTTACTAAGGAAAGTAATCCATGATGATTATATTAATAAACCATTATTTTAAGGGAATATTTAATGTTTGACCCTAATATGCCAATATATAAGTATTTTTCTATTGAATCATTTTTGTCGTTGTTCACAGAAAGGAATCTAATTTTCCAGAGAATAACAAAATGGCCAGATTACTTTGAAGGAAAAAGATTCAACCCAAATTCCTCCCCAAATTATAACATGATAATCGCAAATTCTTAAAAACTTTAATTTTTATGCCTAAATAGCAATAATTACTATTTATA
>CAZVIC010000084.1:0-5301 GCA_964627735.1 uncultured Planctomycetia bacterium
CTGGCTTGCGCTGTCAGCGCTGTTTATACTTGAAATAGAAAAAAAACCTTATAAATTTTTTAAAACCTATATCAAATTTATTCTAGTTGCCGCTATCATTGCTTCTCCTTTCTATGTTAGAAACTATATCCAAACAGGGAATCCATTTTTTCCTTTTTTATCAAATATATTTGGCTATAAAAATATTGAAATAGAAAAATTTAAATTGATTATGGCTTATTTTAGGAGTTATGGAGAAGGTATTGAATTAAAAAATTTATTACTCTTACCTTATAGATTACTATTTAAATCTGAATTCGGAATTCCAAGTAAGTTTGATGGAAAAATAAGCCTACTATTTATATTAAGCATTGTTGCAATTGCTAGAACCAGAAAAACAATACCATATAAAAGTCTATTATATATACCATTGATATACCTGCTTATCTGGTTTTTTCTTAGCCAACAGATAAGATTCTTAATACCACTACTTGCGCTGCTATCTATTATAACTGGATTTTACTTAAGCCAATTAAAATTAAGGTATTTAAACTATTTTCTCATATTCATGGGCCTACTATATCTCTACTACCCCCTAAAATACTGTTATGAAATCAAACCATACAATTACATCTTCAACAAAGAATCAAAATCTGAATTTATAACTCGTCGGATTGAATCATATCCCATTATAAAATATATAAACAATAACCTTCCTAAAGAGTCCAAAATAATGCTTTTAGAGCTAGGTCCAATAGCCTATCTTTTGGAGAGAGAGATATATCAAGAGAGCATCTTTGAAGAGTATTCCTTTAGAAGAAAATTAAAAAAATCAAGATTAAATGTAGAATTATTCTTCAAAAAAAATAATATCGACTTCATACTAATAGATGAACAATTTATGAAAAAATATATAACTCCACTTATGAATAAAAAAGAGCTGCAAACATTGGAAGAACTCTACTCGAAAACCCTGATTCCTGAATATCGCTGGAATAATTTTACTTTATATAAAATCAATATTGAAAACGGTACTTAAAAAGAACATAAATAGATCTTAACCCATCTTTGTAAGATATCTTTTTACCCTTATCATAATTTCTGAATCTATAGCTTATAGGATATTGATAAAATTTTAACTTACCTCTTAAAACTTTAGCTGTAATCTCTGCTTCCACTTCGAATCTTTCTGATTTTAAATCTAGGTTTAACCAATTCTCACGATACATCAATTTATAGCAAGTCTCCATGTCTCTTACCCAACTAAAATAAAACAAACTGCTAAAAATGCTTAACAATTTATTTCCCAACCTATGCCAAACCGGTGTTTTATAATCGAAACAAAATCTATCACCATAGATAACATCTATCTTTTTACTTTTTAAGATGTTTAAAAGTACGATCAAATCATCTGGATTGTACTCTAGGTCTGCATCCTGAATAGCAACGATATCTCCAGAAGCAACTATCAAACCTTCTCTTATAGCATTACCTTTACCTCTATTTATATTCAAAGAAACGGATTTTATTTCCGAAACATTAGATATCTCATTTAATCTTTGCTGAGTATTATCAGTTGAACCATCATTGATAACTATTATCTCTTTGTCGATATTAAGATTTAAAAGCTTATTTAAGACATCTATTATTGTATTTTCTTCGTTATAAACAGGAACAATTATTGATAACATTTTAAAACCCCCATCATTAACTCACTCTAATAGAGAAAAACCTTGCTTTAAAGCAAGTTTACCTCTATCTCTATCACTAATCTTTGTAAAGACCATACCATACTCATAACCTTTATCTACGCTTTTCTTCCATACAGCTTTGGCTTCACCTGTTAAAGGCCAATTCTCTTGAGGTAAGTGGAGCCTAAAATAGTACTCGTTATCTTTATCAAAAGAATCTTGGGAGAATAATTTCATACCTGTTGTGCTTAAATCTTTAGTTAATCCTTTAAGACTAAACTCTTTCTCTGCTAATCTACGCATCTCAACATCAAAACACATTCCAGTCCTTAAGGCCAGCCTCTCTCCTTCTATGTTTTTATTAGATACCATCCCTCTTCGAGCTGCTCTAAATACAAAATAAAAATAGAACAGACAGGCCACGCTTGCTAAACATATTAAAAAAAAGTTCCTTCTTAGTAAGAAAAAAACTGCAGAATAAATGAAAAAAGCCCCCGCAATAACACTGATAATATCAACGAATTTAAATTCAGTCAATTTAGGCTTCTTATGCAGCAGCAGCACCGTTAAAAAAAATGTAGTCAACACTAAGGCCATATAGATATTGACCACAACTGGAAGCTTAAAAAATAATAAAAACAACAATGCTGATGCAGACAAAACAAGTATTTTTATCTCTTTCATCATGTTTTAAATAGTTGGGTCATATTCCACATAGGCAAGAATACTCCCAAGGCTAAGATTAACACACCGACAGCAAGAAAAGCAGTAAGTACTGGTTCTATTGTAACAGTTAGAGACTCTATTTTATTTTTCAATTCCGAATGGTAATAAGTGCTTAAAGCGCTTATCACTACATCCATAGCTCCTGTCTGCTCTCCTACGCCAATCATATTGCCGATTAACTTAGGGAAAGCTTTGCTCTCTTTCATCAATGCAGACAAGGCTCTACCTTCTGAAACACCTTTACCAAAACCTTCAATCTGATTTTGTAAAAAATCATTACCTAAAGTCTTAGAAACAATTTCAAGAGCCTTAAGAATTGGTATGCCAACATTATTTAATGCATTAAAAATAAAACAAAATCTAAGCAAACTTACTTTAAGAAATATCTCTCCAAATATAGGAATCTTTAATTTAACTTTCCCCCAGATAAAACTCCCCTTACTCGTCTTTTTCCAATAAGCAAAACCTATGGCACTTGCTAATGTAAAAACTATTAAAAACGCAATATTATTTATCAAAAAATTGCTGGTCCCTAAAAGCAACCTGGTCGGCAAAGGTAGCGCCATGTCAAATTGGCCATAGACTCTTGCAAACCTAGGTATAACAAATAGAGATATACAAAATATAGCAGATACAATTCCTGTAAAAACAAGGGCTGGATAGCGTAAAGCATTCTTTACCTCTAAAGATATATTATAATCTCTATCCATAGTCTGGGCAAGATTGCTTAGTATCTCATCTAGTGTACCTGCAACTTCACCTGAAGCAATCATCTCTGTATATATTTTAGGAAATACATCAGAAAAACCTGCCAAAGCTTGAGACAACAATACCCCTTGTTCAACCTTAATAATAACTTCAGAAAGAACTGCTTTAAAAAATTTATCCTGTGTCTCTTCAACTAAAAATCTTAATGCATTTACAACAGGAATCCCAGCCTTGATAGTAGTGGCAAACTGTAAAGTAAAAGCTATTAAATCCCTGTTACTTACACGATTTTTAAAAATAGAAAATCTTTGTTCTTTTTTAACTGAAGCAGTAACAGCCTCAATTTTATCAAAACTTATTGGAAGCAGATCCTTCTCTTTAAAAAATTGCATTAATTCGCTTTCGCTTGCAACTGTTACTTTATCCTTCACTGCTTCTCCACTTTTATTTCTAGCAAGATAACTATATATGGCCATTTTAAATTATTATTTTTTGGTCTTCTTTTCTTTTTTAGCAATCCATTCTTTTATCTCTTTGTTATAACTTTCGGCATCCTCAGTCACAACCCCGCTCTCATTATTAATATCTACCCCAGATTCAACTGCCTCACTTAAACTAACGCTCTCTTTAGGCTTAATCTCGACTATCTCTTCACATACTCTAGAGACTTCGTCTAAAGTAATGACGCCGCGCAAAGCTTTTGCTATCCCGTCTTCAAATAATGATTTCATTCCTTTGGATTGAGCTTTGTTTCTTAGTTCTACAACCGATGCTCCAGAAACAACCATCTCTTTAATCTCATCGTCTAAGAGCATGATCTCAGAAAGACCAATCCTACCTTGATAACCTGTACCCTTACAATAATCACAGCCTTCCCCTTTATACAGTGTAATCTTTTTGCTATATTTATGCAGATTAAAACGCTCAATAATTGATTCAGGAACTTTATAACTAACTTTACATTGAGGACAAATCTGTCTCGCTAAACGCTGAGCCATGACCGCAACAAGACTGGCAGATATAAGATAAGGCTCTACGCCCATATTATGCAATCTTGTAACAGCAGAAGGAGCATCATTTGTATGTAATGTTGAAAATACAAGATGCCCAGTTAAAGCTGCTTGAATAGCCATAGTTGCCGTATCCATATCTCTAATCTCTCCAACCATTATAATATCAGGGTCATGCCGTAAGATAGACCGTAACCCGCTTGTAAAGTTTAACCCTGCCTTAGAATTGACCTGCACCTGCCTTATCAAAGGAAGCCTATATTCAACAGGGTCCTCAACAGTTACAATGTGCTTATCTATGGTGTTAAGCTCCATAAGAGCTGAATATAGCGTTGTCGTTTTTCCACTTCCTGTAGGGCCTGTGGTAAGAATCATGCCATAAGGATGTGCTATTGCCTTTCTAAACAGATTTAGAGCATGCCCGTCAAAACCAAGCTTCTCCAGACCCAACAACACATTGGCTGTATCAAGAATCCTTAAAACTACATTTTCTCCGTTAATTGTCGGTAAAGTTGAAACCCTAACGTCAATCTCCTTAGCATCTACATTGACTTTAAAGTGGCCATCCTGGGGCAATCTAGACTCTGCTATATCCATATTAGCCATAACTTTTATCCTAGACACCATAGCCATTTCAAGTGACTTAGGAGGAGACGGAACCTCTTGCAATACACCATCAATCCTAAATCTTATTCTCAATTTATCCGCTTCGGGTTCAATATGAATATCGGAAGTTCTGTCTCTAACAGCTTGAGCTATTACAAGATTGATAATCTGGATAACAGAATCTCCAATATCATCTCCTATCTCTCCAATCTTTTGAACTATCTTCTCTGCACTAGATACGGACCTATAGATTTTATCAATACCATTGCCTATCTCAGAGCTAGATATCAAGACAGGTCTTACATTAAGACCAGTAAAATTATGGATTTCAGTCATAACATTCTGGGCTACTGGAAATAGAGTACCCACAAAAAACCAGTCGTCAATCTTGAACAAAGGTAATACGTTATTCTTACGAGCAAAATCTTCTGGCAACATATATATTGTATCTTTGCCAAAATCAATATGCTCTAACTCTAAATAAGGAATCTTATAAAAAACAGATATCTCATTAAAAACTATCTGCTCATTTGCTGAGTTCATCTCAACTAGAATCTCTAAAATATCTTTATTTTTTTGAA
>CAZVIC010000085.1:0-5224 GCA_964627735.1 uncultured Planctomycetia bacterium
AGCTTCAAAGAATTATAACTAAAGATGCTATCTTTTTTAAGCTTTAGAGAGCTCTCAATCTCACTTAAAGGAAAAACTTTATTACCATCTAAAGAGATATCTCCTACTCTATACTGTTTCCCCTCGTTAACATTTAAAGTTAAAATCATTCTTCCTTTTTTATCAAAATCTGAATCATCGCTTATCTTTACATCTAAATACCCGTCTCTTTTATAGAAATCCTCTATTCTAGATATATCTTCTTCGAAAACCTCTTCCTTGTAAGCACCTGATCGAAACCAAGTTTTAGTCCTTGTTTTCAAAAGCTTAACAATCCTCTTCTTTTTAAAAGCCTCTATTCCATTCAACTCAATCTTTCTTATTCTTACTCTTCCACCCTCATCAATATTTATTACTACTGTAGTCTTACCACTATCGGAATCCATTTCTAAATCGTAATCTATAACTATATTTGCAAAACCCTTCTCTTGATATTTTAATTTGATCTCCTCTATATCTGTCTTCAATTGCCACTTATCAAAAAACTGCCCCCCTGTAGTCTTGATCAATTTTCCTAATTTATCTTCTTTAAAAATACGGTTACCCTTAAAGATGACTCCATCAACATAGGGTGATTCCTTCACATAAAATATAATGATTACACCATCAGTCTCTTCTTTTGCATCAACAGCAACGTCGGTAAAGAAACCTGTAGCATAAAGTCTTTTTATATCTTCATCTATCATCTGCTGAGAAAACAATTGATCAGGTCTAATTTTGATCTTAGCCACTATAGCAGACTCACTAACATTCTTGTTTCCTACAATCTTAAGATCTAAGACTTTAGGCGCATCTTGAGCCCAAGATGCAAAAGCTAAAAATAAAAACAGACAGATAGATAGACTAATTTTTGTCACTTTCAACTTAAATTGACCTCCATTTTATAAAGATTTTCAAACCTAGTATATTCTTTGATAAACGCAAGCTTGACAGTATCTACAGGGCCGTTCCTCTGCTTGGCAATAATAACATCTGCAACACCTTTGCTCTCTTCCTCAGAAGGAGTATAATACTCTTCTCTGAAAAGTAAAACAACTAAATCAGCATCCTGTTCTATCGCTCCAGACTCTCTTAAATCAGAAAGTTGTGGCCTTTTGTCTTGCCTCATTTCAGCCGCACGTGAGAGCTGGCTAACAGCAATAAGAGGAACTCCTAGCTCTCTTGCCAAATCTTTGAGGCTACGTGATATCTCAGATATTTCCTGCTGTCTATTTTCAGAGCGATAACTACTACGCATAAGCTGCATATAGTCTACTATTATAAGTTTTATGTCATGACGGGCTTTTAGTCTTCTTGCCTTTGCCCTCAACTCTAAAACACTAGAACCTGCAGTATCATCTATAAAAAGAGGGGCTTCTGCAAGCTTACCTGCAGCAGCTGTAAGCTTAGGCCAGTCCTCAGGAGTTAAAAATCCTCGTCTAACCTGATGCGCATTAACACGAGCATGAGAACAGAGTATTCTATGCACCAACTGTTCTTTCGACATCTCTAAACTAAATATTGCAACGGGAATTTTCTCTTCGAGTATTGCATGTTCTGCAATACAACATGCAAGTGCCGATTTACCCATAGAAGGTCTGCCGGCTATAATAATTAAATCTGATTTTTGAAGACCAGCTGTTAAAGAATCGAAATCACTGAAACCTGTCGGCACCCCAGTTATACTACTCTGGCGCTGATAAAGATTGTCTATTGTAGTAATGCTGGACTTTATAAGATCCTTCATAGAAGAGATCTTGCCTTCCATTTTATGAGAGACTATTTCAAAAATAACACGTTCTGACTCATCTAATATTCTATCTACATCGTCAACTGGATCATAGCATTTCTTTATTATTTTAGTTGAACTATCAATTAAAGAACGGAGCACATACTTCTCTTTAACTATCCTTGCGTAATGGTGTATATTAGCAGCTGAAGGAACAGAGTTGGAGATTGTAGCCAGAAATGCTGGGCCTCCAATATCGTCCAACATATCTCTATTTTTAAGTTCTTCAGAAAGAGTTAAAAGATCTACGGCAGATGAAGTATCATACAATTCAACTATAGTCTGATATATCTTCTGATGAGAATCTTTATAAAAGAAACTCTTATCCAATAGTTCAACAGACTGAGATATAGCATCTTGAGACAACAACATCGAACCTAAAACAGCTATCTCGGCTTCGATGTTTTGAGGCGGAACTTGCTCAGATAACTCTGATTTTTTTCGAGAACTCATTATTAGTTTATTCTTTAACAACCCAAACTTTGACTTTGGCTATAATATCAGAGTGTAGATTAATAGGTATTTGATAAACCCCTAACTCTTTTATCGGTTCATCCAAATCTATCGCATGTCTATCTATATCAAAACCTTCATTTTTAAGTGCTTTAGCAATATCAATATTTGTAACAGCTCCGTACATTTTCTCTTCTTCTCCAGCCTTAACACCTATTGTAAGTGAGAGATCGGATAATCTATCTTTTAGCTCTTTAAATCTCTTCACCTCTCTGCTTTTCTTTTTGCCTTCAGCAGCAGACTTAAATTCTAGCTCCTTTAAAACTCCAGCTGTTACTTGACTAGCAATACCTTGAGGAATTAAGAAATTGCGAGCATGGCCATCTTTAACATCGACCAAATCAGATTTTAAGCCCAACCCTTCACAATCTTTCAATAAAATTACTTTCATTATTCAGTAACAAAAGGTAGTAGAGCCATAATTCTGGCATTTTTAATAGCACTTGAGATTTTTCTCTGATGCTTTGCGCAATTACCACTAGAATTCCTAGTTCTCATCCTACCTCTATCAGTAAGAAAATTCTGCAAGAGCTCGACATCCTTATAATCCATGTCCTTAATATTTTTTGCACAAAATCTACAATACTTTTTCTTTCTATTTATGTTCTTAGATGGAAACTTCTTGCTTGTCCTACTTTTTGTCTCTCTCAAAACGGCACCTCGCCTTCGTCAACAGAACCGGCTTCTTCTGAAGCAACATCTTCAGGAATAGCACCTTCCTCAAGATTAGACAAAGCAGTTCCATCTTCTTTAGCCCTAGTTAAAAACTGAACCCTATCAGCTATAACATCTAAAGCATTATATTTTTTACCTTCATATTCCCAATTTCTATATTGCAACCTACCTTCTATAAATACAAGTCCACCCTTAGCAAGATATTGATTGCAAGATTCAGCCTGTTTTCCGAAAGTCACTATTCTAACAAAACAAGTATCCTCTTTCTTCTCTCCTGTCTGAGCCTTAAAAACCCTATTTACCGCTAAGCCAAAACTAACAACAGATGTTCCTGAAGGCGTATAGCGAATCTCTGGATCACGAGTCAAATTGCCAATTAAAAATACTCTATTCAAACTAGGCATCTATAGTCTCCTTCTCTTTATCTAAAATAAGAAACCTTAGAATATTAGCATTCAACTGCCATTCTCCGGAGATATTTTTCACTATATCCTCAGGCATCTCAAATTTTCCCAACAGATAGACTCCCTCTTGAAACTTCTTTATAGGGTATGCAAGCTGTCTTCTCTGCCAGATATCAAGCTGATTGACTTTTCCTTGTAGTTTTGCTACAGAATCCTTAATCTTGCTTATCTGGGAACTTATATCTGCATCGCTCATATCCGGATTTAAAATGAGCATTATTTCATATTTTTTCATTAAATATTTTCTCCTTTTGGCTGACAATATTAACACATAAGCAAACCCTTAGCAACATCAAATTATATTTCTGAAATTGTAAGTTGACATTGCTTTATCTATACCTTCTTTAAGATAAAACTCAATAGCATCAACGGTATTGGATACTGCATCAGCATACTCTAGTTTATCTCTTTCAGTCATTTGAGCTAAAACATAAGCCTCTGAGCTCTCCCTATTTCCACCTCCAATACCAACTCTAAAACGAGGAAAATCTTCAGTCTCAAGCTCATCAATTACAGACTGTAACCCTTTATGCCCTCCAGAACTACCTTTTGCTCTAATTCTTATCTGACCACGCTCTAAATTAAAATCGTCAGATACAACAACTATATTATTATTCTTAATACCATATCTATCCTTAAGACATGCTACTGACTTGCCACTTAAATTCATATAAGTATAAGGCTTGGCCAAAACTACTCTTGCCTGAGATTCTGTTTTTTTAAACCTTAAAACACTCTTTAAGATATTAGATTTAAAACTTAATTGGCTCTCCTCTTTTTCACAATGAGGTCTCGCCATAATAGCTAATTTAGCCCCACATTTATTCTTTCTAAATTTTAAGCCATGCCGAGCTGCCAACTCATCTAGAGCCATAAAACCAATATTATGCGGAGTATATTTATACTCCAACCCAGGATTACCAAGCCCAGATATCAAAAGCATAGTTTTATTGCTCTGTCTCTTCTGGCTCTTCCTTCTTCTCGCCTATTACCTCAGGTTCCATTGAAACTTCACCCTCATCAACCTCTTCTTCAACAACCACTTCTCTAGGTGCAACAACATGGGCTACGATCTGCTCTAAATCTCCCACAATTTTAGCTCCTTGAGGCAGCTCTAAATCAGCAAGATGGATTGAATCGCCCATATTTAACTCATCAACTCTAACTTCTATCTTAGAAGGTACATTGGCTGCTTTACACTCTATCTCTATCTCCCAAATAAGATGGTCTAAAATTCCACCATCTTTTTTGACTCCTATAGGCTCGCCTTTAACTTCAACGGGAACCTTGATCTTAATAATCTCATCCAGAGATATTTCCTGGAAATCAACATGTATAATACTACCTTTTATAACATCGTGCTCTACGTCTTTCAGCATCGCAGTCTTAACCTCTTTATCTTTACCAGACGTGATATGGAGCTCGGCTACCAAATTTTCAGAATGCGCCTCATGAAAGAGATGTATCAAGTCTGTCTCCTTCAACTCTAACGGTACTGTAAAACCTTTTTTGTATAAAATCGCAGGTATAAGGCCTTCTTTTCTTATGCCTTTAACATATTTCTTACCTACTCCATCTCTTTTTCTTACTTCAATTTTTAACTTTTCCATTATTAGCCTCCCTTATATTATGAAACAAAAAAGAAAATTCGCGTCCTTCTATATATCACAGACAACACGATATTTGCAAGGTTTTAATTAATCAAACAAAACGCTTATTGAAACCTCCTTATGTATTCTCTTTATCGCCTCTCCTAAAAGAGGAG
>CAZVIC010000086.1:0-5061 GCA_964627735.1 uncultured Planctomycetia bacterium
ATGGATGTTGCAGAAGATGATTTGAGGATTCAGGGTGTTATTGTTGAGATCGATGAATCTAGTGCTAAAGCTAAATTCATAACACGTTTTGAATATAAAGAAGACCTTTCGATTTAAATAATCTGCTTTTAAAAATTTTATTCTATGGAGAGTGAAAGAAAAGTATATACTGTCTCTGATATTTCAAAAGAGATAAAATATCTCTTAGAAAATAGTTTAGGATATGTTTGGGTTGAGGGTGAGATATCAAATCTAAGCAGGCCTGGTTCAGGCCATCTCTATTTTGATTTAAAAGATAAAACAGCTTCTATCCCTGTTGCACTATTTAAGGGTTTTTCTAATAAGATAAAATTTGATCTTGAGAATGGTCTTAATGTAGTAGTCTACGGAAAGATTACATCCTATGCTCCCCAAGGGAAGTATCAACTAAGAGCTGAATATCTAGAGCCGAAAGGTTTGGGTGCTCTTATGCTTGCTTTCATGCAGCTTAAAGAGAGACTTGCTAAGGAAGGTCTCTTTGATCAAGAGCACAAGAGGGAGCTTCCGTTTTTGCCCCGGAAAATAGGTATAGTGACATCCTTTAGCGGAGCCGCAATAAGGGATATGGTTAAAGTTTTAAGAAGGAGATTTAATAGTATCCATATCATAATCTATTCTGCCAGAGTTCAGGGTGAGTATGCTCCAGCTGAGATTATCTCCGGAATTAAGTTTTTTAATAAGACTAAAGATAAAGTAGATCTTTTAATAATCGGTAGAGGTGGAGGGAGCATAGAAGATCTCTGGGCTTTTAATAATGAAGAGTTAGCTAGAGAGATATTTAAATCTAAGATTCCAGTTATATCTGCTGTAGGTCATGAGAGAGATTGGACAATATCAGATTGGATAGCTGATCTAAGGGCTCCAACACCATCTGCTGCTGCAGAACTTGCAGTTAGAATAAAAGATGATCTTGAGGATCTGTTAGATAAGAATATAAGCGGTCTAAAGAGATTACTTAGAGATGTTGTTACGAGAAAGAGAGATATCTTAAAACATATCCAGGGAAGATATGGATTATTTAGAATTAAGGACATTGTACCGCTTAAGATGCAACGTTTGGATGAGTTGAGTTTAAGGATGGATAGAGTAGCTTCAGGTATTTTAAATACCAATAGAGATAAGCTTAGTTATATTATAAAGCATCTTGAAAATTTAAATCCTTTAACCATTCTCTCTCGCGGGTATAGTCTTACAGAAGATCTTAAGACAGCCAAAGTTATTAAAGATTCAAAGAATATAAAAGATGGTACATTGCTTAAGACAAGACTACATAAAGGTATTATTATATCCCGGGTTGAAAAAAAGAGTTCTAGTTGATATAGTTAGGTTTAGTCTGTTTTAGACTTAGTCTGTTTAAATAAGGAGGTCTATTTATGAAATTTGATCAGTCTTTAGAACGATTAGAAGATATAGTCTCTAATTTAGAAGAAGAGGATATCTCTGTTGAGGATGCATTAGCGCTTTATGAGGAAGGAATTAAATTGGTTAAATCCTGCAGAAAGAAACTTTCTGAGATAGAGAAGAAGATTGAGCTTATAACAGAGGATGGTTCTGGTGAAGTTAAAAAGAGAGCAGTTTCTGAGGAGGAATTATTGGATGAGGGTTCTCTAGGTGAAGAAGACTGATAAAGATAGAGTGCTTGATAGGGTAAACTCTCCGGGGGATTTAAAAGGTTTAACTCAGGATGAGCTTTCTTGTCTTGCAGGTGAGATACGAGAGCTTATTATCTCAGTTGTATCTAAAAATGGAGGTCATCTCTCAAGCAATTTAGGTGCGGTTGAACTTACTTTAGCCTTACATTATGTCTTTGAATCACCGAAAGATAAACTTATCTGGGATGTCGGTCATCAATGTTATACCCATAAGATTATTACAGGCAGGAAAAACAAGTTCTTTACTCTTAGACAGTTTGAAGGAATAAGCGGTTTCTCTAGTCCAACTGAATCTAAGCATGACCATTTTATATCTGGACATGGTTCAACAGCTATCTCAGCTGCTTTAGGTTTTGCTTGCTCAAGAGATATAGCTAAAGAAGAAGGTAAGGTTATAGCTATTGTCGGTGATGCATCTCTTGTAGGTGGCATGGCTTTTGAAGCACTGAATTATCTGGGTCATATTCAAAAAGATTTATTGATAATACTCAATGATAATGAATGGGCAATATCTAAGACAATAGGCGCTTTAAGTAAATACTTAAATAGAATTATAACAGACCCGCTTTACAATAAAGTTGGCAATGAAGTTGAGAAGATGCTCTTAAAGCTTCCTAAAGGTGATTTTGCATTGAGAGCGGTTAAGAAACTTGAAGAGTCTCTTAAGAGCCTTCTGGTTCCTGGGATAATATTTGAAGAGATGGGTATTAAGTATATTGGCCCTATAGATGGTCATAATTTTAATGAGCTGATATCAACATTTAAAAATATAAAAAATTTTAATAAGCCAGTATTAGTCCATGTTTTAACTAAGAAGGGTAGGGGTTATCCTTATAGTGAAAAAGAGCCGGAGCTTTTTCATAGTGCTTCAAAGTTTGATTTAGAGAGCGGAGATTTTTTAAAGAAAGATAAGACTTCTTATACTGGAATACTCTCTAAGACTCTTGTTGATATAGCTATGGTAGATTCCAAAGTTGTTGCAGTGACTGCTGCAATGCCATATGGTACAGGTTTAGCTGAGTTTAAATCCAGATTCCCTGAGAGGTTTTTTGATGTTGGGATGGCCGAGCAGAATGCGGTGACTTTCGCAGCCGCTCTTGCAAAATCAGGACTTAAGCCTTTTGTTGCAATCTACTCAACCTTTATTCAAAGGGCCTACGATCAGATAATGCATGATGTTGCTTTACAGAATCTACCTGTTAAATTCTGTCTGGATAGAGCTGGTCTTGTCGGTGAGGATGGACCTACTCATCATGGTGTTTTTGATATTGCTTTCATGAAGCACTTGCCGAATATGATTCTTATGGCTCCTAAAGATGGTTGGGAGTTTACTTTAATGTTAGGATGGATGAAAGATCTAAAACAACCCTCTGCCATAAGATATCCAAAGGCAGCTGTACCGGATTTATCTTCCTTAGGTTATAAGAATATCCAATTAGCTAAGGCTGAGGTTTTAAAAAAAGGTGAAGAGATAGCATTGTTTGGGTATGGTAGTACTGTAGAGATAGCCTATAGAGTCTCTAATAGATTAGAGAGAGAGGGTCTAAACCCTTGCTTGGTTAATTTAAGGTTTGCTAAGCCTTTAGATTATGAGATGATTATAGATGTTGCAAAGAGAGTCGATTACATCTTTGTTCTTGAGGAGGGTTCTTCTTTAGGCGGAGTGGCTGAGTCAATAGCAGCTTTTGTAGCATCTTCCGATATCGATGTTAAAGTTAAGAGCCTAGGGATAGCTGATAAGTTTATAACTTATGGAGCTCGAGATATATTATTTAATATAATTGGACTTGATGAAAAATCTATTTTAGATAAAATATTAAAATTAAGAAAAAATGTTAAAGATAATAATTAAAAAAGATTTCTGTAAATCCTGTGGGCTCTGTATCAACGTCTGTCCTAAAGGTATTTTAGTAATGGATGAAGAATTGAATGCCTTAGGGTATATGCCTGTAAAGGCAGTTAACCAGAGTAAGTGTATAAAATGTATGCGTTGTGTTTCAGTATGTCCTGAAGCCTGCATTGAGATCTATGAAGAAGATGGAAAATAATAGAGTATTAATTTCCGGTAATGAGGCTTTTGGTGAGGCTGCTATACTCTCTGGTTGTGGGTTCTATGCCGGTTATCCTATAACACCTCAGAATGAACTTATTCAATATATGTCTAGAAGGATGCTAGAAGAGAATAGAGTCTTTATTCAGGCAGAGAGTGAGCTTGCATCTATAAATATGGTATTTGGAGCATCTCTATCGGGGGTGCGTTCTATGACATCATCATCATCTCCAGGAATAAGTTTGATGCAAGAAGGTATATCCTACCTTGCAGGCTGTGAACTTCCGGCTGTCATTGTAAATGTTATGCGTGGCGGTCCTGGCTTAGGCAATATTGCTCCATCTCAGGCTGACTATTTTCAGTCAACCCGTGGAGGAGGTCATGGAGATTATAGGACCCCTGTATTAGCTCCTTCTTCAGTAGCTGAGATATTTAAGGTCATGCCTCGTGCATTTGATATTGCAGATAGATATAGAACCCCTGTTATTGTTTTGGGGGATGGTATGTTAGGGCAGATGATGGAGCCAGTAGATAAGAGTCTCTTTAATATAGAAGTCAAAGAGCATTCTAAACCCTGGGCTCTTAGAGGATGTAAGGGGAGAGATCCTCAATTAATAAAGTCGCTCTATCTCACGCCTGGTGAATTAGAAGAGTTAAACTTAAGACTTCAAGGTAGATATAGAGAGCTAGAGAGAGAAGAGGTAAGATTTGAGAGTAGTATATCCGGAGACGATAAGGTAGTTGTAGTTGCTTATGGTTCTGTAGCTAGGATTGCAGCCGGTGTTATAAAAAAGCTAAAGAGAGAGGGTTTAGATGTTGGGCTATTTCGCCCGATAACTCTCTGGCCTTATCCTTGTGAAGAGTTAGGCAAGATATCAAAAAAGATAAAGAAGTTTTTGGTTCTTGAGATGAGTTCTCCTCAGATGTTTGAAGACGTAAAACTCTCTGTCTGTTCTAATAATGCTAGAGTAGATGCTCTAGGTAAGATGGGCGGAGTCATACCGACTGAAGAAGAAGTGATGGTAAAGATAAAGAGCATGATAAAATGAAAAAGATTATTTACGCTAGGCCAGAGTCTTTGCTTGAAGTACGCACTCACTATTGTGCTGGTTGTGGTCATGGAACTATTCACAGGCTTATAGCTGAACTTATAGATGAACTTGATTTAAGAGAGAAGACTGTTGCTATTGCTCCTGTTGGTTGCGCAGTCTTAGCATATAACTATTGGAATTTTGATACAACAGAGGCTGCCCATGGTCGCCCCCTAGCTGTTGCAACTGCTATTAAGAGAGTTCAGCCTGATAAGTTTGTATTTACTTA
>CAZVIC010000087.1:0-5057 GCA_964627735.1 uncultured Planctomycetia bacterium
ATTTTAAGAAGAGATGCCCGCAGATTAAATCTAGAAATATTTCTTATTTTAACAGTCATAGAAAAGATCTACCAAAAGCAGATATCTATCTAGCCTTAAGCTATGGTTTTGATTTTCCTTCTAATGGAAAGAAAATATTAATAATTCATGATTTAATTCCGTTGGTCACTCCAGAGTTATCATCAAGCGATGCAAGAGATATTGTGCTCAATCTACTGCCCGGACTGATAAAAGATGTTGATTGTATTGTATCTATATCTGAGAACACTAAAGATGATATCTTAAGGTTATATCCCGAAGCAGAAGGTAAAGTAAGAGCAATATATCCTGTGATTAGCTCAGTATATCGAGTCATAGAAGACAGGGAAAAGCTAAAGAGAAGACTTAAGAAGCTTGGAATAGCAGACGACTATATTCTCTTTGTCTCATCTATTGAGCCTAGAAAAAATCTCCTGTCTTTACTAAAAGCATTTCCTAAAATAAAAGAAAGATTTCCTAAGATTAAACTTGTTATAGCAGGCAAAAATGTAAAATCTTATAGAGAAGTAGAAGAGTATCTCAAAACCTATGAGCTTAAAGACGATCTTATACAGTTAGGCTATAAAGATCAGGAAGATTTAGTATCTCTATATAATGGAGCCAAGGTATTTATCTTTCCTTCTTTTTACGAAGGTTTTGGTTTGCCTATCGCAGAGGCTTTCTCTTGTGGTGCTCCAGTTGTAACTTCAAATATTTCTTCAATGAGAGAGATTGCAGAAGGTGCTGCCTGTCTTATAGACCCTTACAGCATAGATAGCATTGCAGGTGGAGTTATTGAAATATTAGAGGATAAAGATTATAGAGATAATCTTATAGAAAGAGGATTTGAAAAGGTTAAAGAGTTTAAACCCTCTGTAATAGCAAATCAGTATAAAGATTTGTTTGAAGAGATCTTCAAAAAGTAGCCCTATATCTAGAGCTATATTTAAGCTAAAAGTAGTAAAAATTAAAACCATTCTTGACTCTAAAATTAGCTGTATTATAATAGAATCATCTCTGCGATGAGCGCTTGTTGGCTAGTATAAATTTGAGTCAAATTTATTATTAGGGTGTTCGAGTTGAGCCAGCTTATTGCGCCTCAATAGTAGTGGAGGTACAGACGTTGGTTCATAGGGCGCCCACTTATTGAGAGAACTCAATAATCATCTAGCTAACGGCGGCACCGCGGAGGTTTTTTATCAACCTGGATTAGATTATTTTATTTTAAAAGAGCCTCTATTTTGTTAAAATTTAACAACACATGAAGAAAGATGCCCCTACTTTTGAAGATGTTATAGTCAAGCTTAACTCTTTTTGGAGTAAGCAGGGTTGTTCTATTATCCAGCCTTATGATATTGAGGTTGGTGCCGGGACGTTCCATCCAGCTACTTTCTTTAGTTCTTTAGATAAGAACCCTAAGAGATTTGCCTATGTTCAAGGTTCTCGCAGACCAACCGATGGAAGGTACGGCGATAACCCCTTAAGAGCAGGCTCTTATTATCAGTACCAGGTAATACTTAAACCCTCACCAGATAATGTCAAAGAGCTTTATTTAAAGAGTTTAAAGGCTATAGGTTTTAACTTAGATAATCATGATCTTAGGTTTGTTGAGGATGACTGGGAGTCACCTACTCTTGGTGCCTGGGGATTAGGTTGGGAGGTCTGGTTAGATAGCCTTGAAGTCACTCAGTTCACCTATTTTCAGCAGATTGGAGGATTTGATCTAAGTGAGGTAACAGCTGAGATAACATACGGTCTTGAGAGACTTTCGATGTATCTACAGGATACGCTTGAGATATCAGATCTAATCTGGTCTAGTGGTGTTAAATATGGAGAGTTACATGATGTACGCGAGAAAGAGCTTTGTAGTTATAATTTTAAATTTGCTGACATAGAGAGTTATAAGAAGATATACTCTTACTTTGAAAAAGAGGCTGATAAGTTACTTAAAGAGGAGCTTCTATATCCAGCTTATGAGATGGTCTTAAAGCTATCCCATTTGTTTAATATCTTAGATGCTAGGGGTGCGCTTTCAGTTACAGAGCGTCAGAACTATATTACATCAATTAGAAAGAGGGCAAAAGGATGTGCCGGTCTTTATCTTAAGAGGCAGGAATCTTAATCATGTCTTCTAAATCTGATTTCTTAATAGAGCTTGGAGTTGAAGAGATTCCATCTCATTTAGTAAATTCAATATCAGAACAATTTAAAGATAATTTTATAAAAGCTTTAGATCAGGCTCGAGTCATAGATAAGAATATTAAAGCGGTTGCAACATCAAGACGTTTGGTCTTATTTGGTGAACTTGATAGAGAGAGCCTATCTCAGGAAGTTATTGTTCAAGGACCCAGTGAAAAGATAGCTTACGATAAAGAGGGTAAGCCGACTCAGGCTTTAAGTGGATTTGTTAAGTCTCAAGGTGCCTCTATTAATGATGCATTCATAGAATCTACAGATAGAGGAAACTATCTATTCATAAAGAAGAGAGAGCCTTCTAAGAGAACAGAGAGAATAATAGAAGATGTTCTATTAGATGCAATATTAGATATATCAATTCCGAGGTATATGAAGTGGGATAGTTCAGAGTTTAAATTTACCCGTCCTATCAGGTCTATTCTTATAATTTTTGGAACTACTATTTTAAAAGGAGATTTTAAAGGTATTAAATCATCTGATTTTACTTTAGTAAGAGAGGCTTCAGAGTATAAGAAGGTAAAAGTAAAATCAAAAGCTGACTATCTAAAGAAGTTAAAAGAGAGAGGCATTATACTCTCTTATCAAGATAGAGAAGATAGTATTAAAAAGATATTAGATAGAGAGGCTAAAAAAGTAGGCCTTTCATTGTATCCTTCAGCTGATCTATTGACCGAGGTTACTAACCTAGTTGAGAGCCCTGCTGTTATAGTCTGTAGTTTCAATAAGAGTTATTTGAATCTTCCAGATGTAGTTCTCTTAGCTTCTATGGCTAAGTATCAGAGGGTATTTGCATTAGTTGATAAAGAATCTAAATTGGCCAATCAGTTTTTAGCTGTATTAGATTCAAATCCTAAAGATAGAAGCTCTATAAAGCGTCACTATGAGTTTGTCTTAGATGCCCGCTTAAAAGATGCAGCTCTTTTCTATAATGAGGACATAGGTAATTCTTTAGATAGTAAGATAGAGAGATTAGATGGCATAGTCTTACATGATAAACTAGGAACCTTATTAGATAAGACTAATAGACTTAAGTTAATTGCTTTTGAGATATCGAAGATAGTTGGTTTTGACGATAAGAAGAGTAAGGATTTTATCCGTTCGGTTGAGTTATCCAAAGTAGATTTATTGACAAAGATGGTCTATGAGTTTCCTTCTCTTGAAGGTGTTATGGGCGGAATCTATGCTAAGAACCAGAAGGAGAGTAAGAGTGTCTCTACAGCTATAACCGAGCACTATAAACCAAGAAGCAATGATGATGCTCTACCTAGTACAGAACTAGGCGCTCTACTATCATTGGTCGATAAAATCTATAATGTAGTTGGGATATTAGGAATAGGTGTAGTTCCATCAGGAAGCATGGATCCTTTTACAATAAGACGCCAGATCCAATCTATTGTCAGGATGTTAATTCAATATCAGCTTGAGATCTCACTTGAGAATCTATTCTCATTAACTTTTATGCTATTTAAGGACTCTTTAAGTGAGGATTACGATAAGGTAAAAAATATATTCTTATCTATTGCAGGAGAGAGATTTACTGTCTTAATGGCTGATTTAGGTATTGGTTCTGATATGGTTGAGGCTGTCTCAGAAGTTAATTTCAAAGTTCCATCTGAGGTCTATTTAAGACTGAAACAACTTTTAAGTATATATGATAATAAGGATTTCTATAAAGCTATTAAAGTTTTAGAGAGGACTAGTAGAATAGTAAAAGATAAGAAAGAATTAGAGTCTTTAAGTCTAAAGGAAGAGTTCTTAAAAGAGAGAGAAGAGTTAGAGCTTTATAGGGTCTACCTCGACGTGAAAGATAAGATTATAGAGCTTATAGATAATAGAGAATATGCTAAAGCAACTATTTTGTACGGAAAGAGTTTTTATGATATAATAGATGAGTTTTTCAACAAGGTCTTGGTTAATGTGGATGAAAAGGTTCTTAGAGAGAACAGGAAACTGCTTCTCTTTGAAGTTAATAAGTTGTTAACCGAAAGGGTTTTAAGTCCAAAAGAAATGGAGGTATTAAAAGATGCAAAGTCAATCTAGTGCAAAAACAGAAGCAGTAGGTAATAAGTATATCTACTCTTTTTCACCAGGAAAGTCAGATGGAGATGCTACTATGAAGAATCTCCTAGGTGGAAAGGGTGCAAACTTGGCCGAGATGACAAATCTTGGAATTCCAGTTCCACCGGGTTTTACGATCTCAACTAAAGGCTGTATCTATTATACAGAGCATCAGGAGTGGCCTAAAGGATTAGATGCTGAGCTTAAAGAGGCTATTAAGAATCTAGAAGAGGTAACAGGTAAGGGTTTTGGTGATAAAGATAATCCTCTTCTTGTCTCTGTTAGAAGCGGTGCAAGAATATCTATGCCTGGTATGATGGATACAATCTTAAATCTTGGTTTAAATGATGATGCTGTTTTAGGCTTAATTAAGAAGACTGATAATCCAAGATTTGCATACGATTCTTATAGAAGATTTGTTCAGATGTTTGGAAGCGTAGTGCTTGAGATTGAGCATAGTGAGTTTGAGAAGTTACTTGATAAAAAGAAAAAAGATAAGAATGCTAAAATTGATACAGAATTAAAGGCTGAAGACTTAAAAGAGCTTGTAGCTGAGTATAAAGCTCTTGTTAAGAAAGAGACTGGTAAGGATTTCCCAGATCAGGCTTGGGATCAGTTGGTCGAGGCTACTAATGCTGTCTTTAAGTCTTGGGGTAACAAGCGTGCAAATACTTACCGTGAATTAAATAAGATCCCACATGATTTAGGTACAGCTGTAAATGTCCAGATGATGGTCTTTGGTAATATGGGTGATACATCAGGTACTGGAGTTGCATTTACAAGAG
>CAZVIC010000088.1:0-4985 GCA_964627735.1 uncultured Planctomycetia bacterium
TTAGCGACGGTTCTGCTGGGCTATTGAACGCCGCCGATACCAATATAATTACTAGTTTTATGGATAAAATGAAGGCAGGCGAAATGCCACCTGAAGAAGAGCTAAACGCTGTCAGAGAGATACTCAATCTTCCAGACGAAGAGGCTGCTTTAGATTATATTCGCTCTACAGCCTTTAAATCACTGGATATATTTGCTCAATATGAAGGAGGTGCAAGCGATCCTTTCTATGTCCATTCAGAGAATAAGCCATGGTGGCAGTTCTGGAGTGGCCCAGAGAAGACACTTGTTTTGATAGATAGAATTACAGGAGATGCGAAGCCGACACATAGCTATAGCGGAGGCATGCAGCAGTTCTTACAGGCTTTGCTAGGCATAGATATGCATGCCCCTACAAGAGCGCAAGCTGCAATGACCTATTCATTTGTTGCAAATGAAGTCTTTAGAGACAGATTAACACTTGCATCAGGAACATTAGATTACGGTGCTCTCTCTGAATTTCTTGAAAAGACGTATGGAATTAATACTATTGCGATGCCGGGATATAACCAAGTTCGTATTACAGATCATGTTGTTGAAGTATCTAGCACAGTATCTGATTATGGATTAAATGAGGTGGCTGAAGAAATAGGCAGGATAGTTGCAGGAGAGGGAGAACTTTATGGAGATTTTGTAGGCAGCCCTGTTCTTATAAGATGTCAGACAATGATTCAAGCACGAAGTCTTGTCCAAGCTCTTCCTCTTGGGGAAGGTCAATTAAATCAGGTTTTAGATGCGATTTATCAACATCAAGCTGGAGAAGAAGGAGTGGAGTTAGTAATTAAAGCAGCAAGAAAGAGCGGGGCTGTTACAATTACAACATTTATTGATCGTGGAGTAAACATTATTTCTGAGGAGACAAATAAATTAGTGGTAGTAGGTGTAGGTATATTTGATGCTGCCACTAATGATCAACTACGACACCGTGGCTCGAGAGGCACAACGCAAGAGGGTCTCTATGTACAGATAATCCCCGAGGGCACTGGAGACCTCCAGGCTGCGATGGATAATAGGTTTAATGATATTGCTGCAGCAACTCAAAATTCTTTGAGTATGGATCCTATTTTAGGCTCATTCTATACCTCTATAGATGATATAAAAGAGAGCATTGTAGATGATACGGATAGTTTTATAGATTCATTAGGGTTAACTTGGAGTTCTGATGTTCCTGATGTGGATGAGTTTAGAGAAGGGGTAAAAGCTGCCTTTATACAGGCGTTAGGGTTAGAAGTAAGAAGATTCTTCAGTGAAACATATATACTTATGGATATAATGACAGCATCAGAACGTTCAGAGAGAGTAGATGCTGAAATAGAAAGTATTAGAGATAATTTAAGAGAATTTATTTTATATGATCGATTAGGAATAATACAAGAGAGATAAGGGGGACGTTAGAATGAAAAATCTTTTTAGAATTTTTGTTAATATGGAAATGAATTTGCTGATGGTTTTATGAGTAATACTGCGAAGATGTTTCAAGTTTTGAATTATAAGTTAGACAAAGATAGTTTTTAAAAGATGTAGCGTAGGCAAAATTTTTATATCATTTTGATTTATATCGCAATCCTTGTATTTAAAAAATATTTAGTTTATATATTGATATGGTATAATTACCTATACGGAGGAAGGGGTGAAAACAGAGAATATTGTAGTGTTTATTTTGTTTTTTTTATCCTTGCTGCTTCTAAATACTGCTTATGCAATAGAAGGTTTAGAGAATTCAGGGATGTCTATATTAGGGGCATATCCTGTCCAGGGGCAATCTTATACTGCCTGGAACAACACATCTATTCAATCTTTTTTAATGTTTCCTGTATTAAATTTAGAAGCATTAAGTGATGATTTTAAGGTTAACATAGATCTTAGCGGTTTATCTTTTTCTAACATAGAAAGTAATAGTAGTTTTTTAGGCATTTATTTACCCGATACTATATTTGAATTACCTGATATTGAACTAGAAGAAGTGACCGTTGAGTTGCCTGTCTCAATTGAAATCATAGACAAAGAAAGCGAAATTTTTAAACTTACTATAGGTGATGTAGCTAAAAGTAGCATAAGTTTTATGGTTAAGAATGATGATCTCTATGATATGGAGGGTGGCTTTAAAGGTGATTTTCTTGAGTTTATATGGGCTAACGAAAGATTTAAAGTAACCGTTGATAATATAGAAGATAGTCTAAGTATTTCAATCAGGCCATTTGATAGTCAACTATATCCAAAAATATGTTATAAGAGAAATTTTAACTTAATAGGTTTTGATGGAGAGTATTCATTGGGTTTTATAAATTATAAGCCCTACCTTGATATTGTCTTAAAAGATTCTAAAGAGAGTGTTTTGGCGGTTAATGTAGGCCAAAATGAGATATCTTTAAAACTCAATATGGATATGCCATTAACATCTAGAGATAGCATATCTTTAGAGACTGAGTCTTTTGAGATAGAAGAGGGTGATGTAAATGGAAATATTGAGATTAGGTTTGATGAAGAAGAGCAGACAATTGTTTTAAGGATAGGGGAAGGGAGCTACTTTGAGATAACCCAGAACAGCAGTATGCGAGAGACGATAGATAAATTCTATACCGAGATTGCAGTCGATTTAGAGAAGTTGCTTCCAGAGCTTGCAGAAGACGATGATAGTCTTGATATAGATATGACGGTAGATGATATAAAAAATATTCTATGGGAGGCAACAGGAGATGACTTAGAAGGTATGTTTGATATAGTTCAAGATGCAAATGAGCAGAGACAGGGGCTTGTAGTCCCAAGCGAGTTACATCTTTTTTTAGATCTATCTAAAGATAATCGTCAAAGGAATGCTGGGTTTATATTGCCGCTAATAGAAGATAGTTTGGCCCTAAGGGTAGGCTTAGATTCTAGAGCAATTCAACTTAGTTGCTTAGCTGATATCTCTAGTGTTTCAACCGCATCTACGGCTGAAATGGGATATAGCAGTGATGGTTTTTTTATCTTTAAGGTTGCCAATCTAGAGGCGCTATCTTTAGTTAAACTAAGTATCTCTTTTGATGGAAGTATTGAATCTGTATCTTTTAGAGTGAGGAGTATTGAGGGTGATATTGATAGTTTAGGATTTGAGTTAAGAAGTATAGAGGATAGCTTGCTTGGATTATCAGCTTTAGATATTCTTCTCAGAGGTCTTGAGATTCAAGATGATTCTATTAACTGGTGTTTTGGTTATGATTTTAAAGATGATCTGTATCTAGATTTTAGTGTGCCGCTTAGTGAGATAGTTAAGATTAGAGCTAGGATAGATAGTAATGGTCTTAGCTTTAAAACTCAGATTCCTTTTATGGAAGGTATTTTGGTTATAGGTAGTGATGGTAGTTTTGAGTATAAGATAAATAGAGATAATATAGATTTTAAATTTATTATTAGCAATGAATAATAAGGCTGTTGTAACTCAATATTTATCAAGTATTTATTCCACCCCCATAACTTTAAAAAGTAGTGATAAAATTTGACAGTGCCTATTTTGTATGGTACAAATATATTAAGGAAAAGATCATGAAGCAGAAATCAGATTTATATAAGGGGTGGGTAAATTGATCTACGATGGAATGGAGAGAAGGCAGTGGAACCGGGTTGATATGAATGTCCCCTTTAAATTCAGAGAAGTAGGCGAATTCAACCGTTTTCCGCTAGATTCAGAGACAAGAGATATAAGCGAAGGTGGCATAAGATTTGCGACCGATAAGTTCCTTCCTAAAGATAGCAAGCTTGTTGTAAGTATAGATTTCAATGATGCTCCAGCTGTTAAGGCGACTGTTAAAGTTGCTTGGTCGGTGAGAGAATCTCATACCAATATGTATGAGATAGGTGTTGAGTTTGATACAATCCCTTCAGAATCAAGAGTTCAGCTTTCTAATATCGTAAGAAAAAATCTTAATTAATATCTGTTCTTTCTTTCTAGCTCTCTTTTTCTTTCTAACTCTCTCTGCTTCTTTCTTCTGTCTAGGTCGTACTTATCTATCTTCTTATTTAAAGCCTGGCGAGATATGCCAAGTAGATTTGCAACTTTAGATTTATTCCATTTAAGTTCATATAGTATCTCAGTCAATATTTTCTGTTCATATATCTCAACCACACCTTTGAGCGTCTTATCTTTAACCGCCTCTAATTTAAGATTGACTCCCCCAGAGCGTATCTTTTCAGATAGATCGCTGGGTAGTATATGAGGGCCATCTGTTAGTATTACAGCTCTCTCTACTTCGTGTTCCAACTCTCTTATATTGCCTGGCCAGTCGTATTCTAAGAGATATTTTATTGCATCTGGTGTCATATTTCTGATGGTTTTTTTATCGTTTTTGTCAGTATATAGTCTTAGGAAATGTTCTGCTAAGACTGGGATATCATCTTTTCTGTCTCTTAATGGTGGAATCGGAACATCTATTACACAGATTCTATAAAAAAGGTCTCTCCTAAATCCACCTCTCTCTACTTCTTTCTCTAGGTTTTTATTTGTTGCTGCGATTATTCTTACGTCTACGGTTATATCATTTGTCGCGCCTACTCTCTTTATGGTCCCTTCCTGTAAGACTCTTAAGAGTTTAGATTGTAATCCCGGTGAGATTTCACTTACTTCATCCAAGAAGAACGTACCTTTATCGGCTGCTTCAAATAGCCCTTTTTTTTCTGCAATTGCTCCGGTGAATGAGCCTCTAATATGACCGAATAGTTCTGACTCAAGCAAGGTTTCGGTAAGAGCTGAGCAGTTAACAGCTATAAAAGGAGCATTCCTTCTCTTAGAGTGATAATGAAGAGCTTTAGCAATAAGCTCTTTACCTGTTCCAGTCTCACCTCTTACTAAAATAGTACTATTTGTATTCACGACCTTTTCCATGATTTTATAAGTTTCTTTCATTTTTTTGTTTAAGCCTATTATCTCTGGAAATGGATTTTGATATTCTTCCATGCTTAGTTCCTCCTTAA
>CAZVIC010000089.1:0-4957 GCA_964627735.1 uncultured Planctomycetia bacterium
GTGATTTTATTGATGCTTTTACTCTTGAACCGATGACAAGTACAGAGATAAAGAAACTAGAAAATAACGATGCTGTCTCATTAATTACAGTTCATAGCGCAAAAGGGACGGAGGCGCCAATCTGTTTTGTAGTAAACGCTAAACAGGGCACATATCCTCATATTCGCAGTTATGGAGACATTAATTCAGAGGAAGAAGAGAGAAGAATACTGTATGTCGCACTTACAAGAGCTCAGAACGAACTCTTTATCACTCGCTCAGCAGGTCGTAGCAATTTTTACATACAAAATAAGGCTGCAGAGGGAGAAGAGTACTTTTTATCAGAAATTCCTGAAAACCTGGTAATAAGTGAGACTCATGGCTGGAGATCCGACTATTCAAGCGAATTTATACCACTTGAAGATCTATATTGAAGAATAGAACAATACCTACCGCATATCTCTAAAACATTCTTACCAATAAACTCTTAAATGACTAAATACCACTCTCTACGGATTAATATCATCCTAAAGCTCTGATTAGAACCTTCATTTGCAATTCTTCTAACCATATAGCATGCTTTATGAAGAGAGAGCATGTATGATGACGAGAAGTAAATAGATTCTCTTCATCTTATAGAAGTATTCAGTCACTTAATTCCTACTATTGACAATTATAATCTCTTAGCAGTAAGCTATTTAAATAACGACCTACAAAGGAGGAAAAAATGGAACTATCGGTATTGGTGTCAAAGATACTTGCAATTACCTACATCTCAGCAGGCATCGCCGCTATCAGCGGAAAGATTGCTTTCAGTAAAATAGTCGAAGATTTTAAGGAATCACAAGGTCTCACTTTTATTATAGGCTTCATTACCCTTGTTATCGGAATGTTATTGGTTGAACATCATAATATTTGGGTCAAAAACTGGACTGTGCTTATAACCATCATAAGCTGGCTAGCGCTCTTAAAAGGAATTATGCTTATGGCATTTCCACAATCAATCTTATGCTTTAAGGGTATGTATAAAAATACTAAGAACTGGGGCATATTTATGATAGCCCTTGGGCTCCTGTTTGGATATTTTGGATTTATAGTTTAAAATTCTAGAATTATACTCAGTAAATATGGAAGAGGATAGAGAAGAGAAACAAGAAGAGGTTAAGCATTACTGTGAATCCTGTGGAAAGGAGATAACAGAAGAAGAGCATAAGAAGCATAATGGAATGTGTAAAAAATGCTTCCTATAGAATAGCAACGATTTAAATCAAATAAGAATTCTACGTAATTTAATTATTCAATCCACTTAGGTTGTATTTTCTCTAACTATATGGCATATTTATAGAAAGGGGATTGGTCATAAGTATGAGAATCAAAATCTATAAGTTTTTTATTTTAATAGTTTTAGGGTACAGCTTATTCTCTCCTAGCTTATTACATGCCCGCAGAGTACATGCCATTGCCAATTTAGAATTTCTAAATGAGATTGACTGGCAACAGATTCAAACAACCATAGACGAATCTAAGGATAGATTGTGTGCAGAGTTTTCCGAAAGCAAAAGATGGTCTTTTACTGAAGCTATACATGAATCAATGAAGCCAGAGGCAGAAGAGAAAACTTTTTTTGTTCTTGAGCAAATGCCTGCCAATAAAGATCTAGAATATATCCGAGACTTAGAGCTTGACCATGAAGTTTCTATAATATTTATACCTCACATAGATACCTGGTTTCTAGTCCGTGGTAACGGTAATTGTGCTACGCTACCAGAAAATCTAGATAAAATATACAGAGCAGGCCTGGTTGGAAGCTTCGGACATCTTCATTACTCTGATTTTTGGCCATTACCATCTCCAGTAGATGTAGATATGACTATAACATACGGCGGATTTGAATGGGTTATTGCAGGAGCTGGAATCTGTATCTATGAAGCTAGCAATATGACCAACCCTTTAACAGGAAAACCCTGGGTACTCAACCCCTATAAAATTAAAGATTTTTTACCTAAAATAGCTACTGTAGAGACAGAAGACGAAGCCTTCTCAATTTTCAGCGATTTTTATAAAACTATAGGCTTGGATTTTACAACACTGCTCTGGATTGAGCTAGAAGATGATTCAATATCAGGTATAGATACCATTCCGGATTTAGTCGAAAATCTACATAACCCTGATGACATAACAAGAGCACGGGCTTTAATAAATATAACCTCTTTACTGGATGAAGAAGCTTTGGAAATCCTGAAAGTGTTCTCCAATGATCCTTCAATTTATATACGTACAATAGCTATAGAGTTAATCTCTAACATGGATTTAACAGACACAGAAAAAGCAATCGATACTACAGTAGCCTATTTATATGATACAGACTTCTCTGTTAGGTTCGATGCTCTAGATATTGTTATTCAACTATCTCAGAGCAAAGAATTGTTGGGAAAACTGAAGCCTGCACTCATAGATTGCCTGAAAGAAACTTTAAATACAGGGTATTTTTTAAACACTTTTAGAGAATTAAGTTCCTTAAAAGGAATAATAGCTAATCCTGAGCTTTTAGCGAAAGCTGTATCGGAAATAATCACAGAAGATACTATGAAAGATTTAGGTCTTATCGTAGATACAGCAGAAACAGATACAGAATCTCAGCTTGCCTCTTACTGTTTGGATTTTATAAACAGCAGATTATTGCCTCATCATCAGACAACAACAAGAATAATTAATCCTTTAGAAGGAGCAAGATTAACCCTTGATGATTGTCAAAAAATAAATACTTTAGGTTCTAAAGCAATTAGAGATGCTAATAATGGAAAATATCTGGGTCTACAGCTAGACTTAATACTTTCAGATAGTAAAGCTATGCTTATTCAAACATCCTTACAAAATTCTTACGGTATTTTCTATGAACAGAATGGCGAGTTAATTGGATGCGGTTTTATTGAACAGGGAAGAGACGGCTGGCATATAAAATCGTTCTTTGTTGCGCCTCAAATGCAGGGTAATGGCATAGGGACAGAGGTACTAGAGGAGCTTGAGATAATAGCAATATCTAAAGGGGGAACAAGGATTTATCTAGAGTCATATGATTTCCCAAGCACAATCTCTTTTTACGAAAAAGCAGGATATACAATTACAGGTAGAACAAAACCTTTTCGTCGTTTTGATTTAGCAAGGGCTATTGATTTCATCTCTATGGAAAAAATCATAGATAGCGAATAATAAAATTAGTTAGCTATATATCTAATAAAAACAAATATACAAAACCAACCAATTTTAAGCCGTAAATATTAAAAAAGAGAGAAAACATTTTTCTTTTATATTACAAATTTATTCCTGACATATCGGTTATACAGAAAGTTTCTATCAGGATATCACTTTAGACAAAAGTTCAAATTGAATTTACTCCAAACCAAAATACTACTACTCTTTTAAGAGGGTGTTGACTACCATTATATGGCAAAGTATAATGTCGTAGGTGAGCAGAAAATACTTTAATCTGGAAAAAGTTAACACTGAAAGAAGGAGGAATACCGATGGGTGACAAAGGTCAGAAAGATAAGAACAAACATAGCAAGCAAGCAAACAAAGCAAAGAACGCAAAAAACGAAGCAAAAAAGAAAAAACAAGAAAAGGCACGCTAATAAAAAAGGAGGGATACCTTGAAGAAAATAACAGCTCTCTTACTACTTACAATTATTTTCAGTTGGGTAACTTTTTCTCAGGCAGATGAAGATAGCGAAATTTATACAGACGGGTACATGAACGGAAAAACATTTGACTATGAAACCGATGACTGGGAAGGGGATGAATGGGTAATTGATAATAATAACTATATATACGGAGCAATAGATGCTCTTTTCTGGACAAATTATGATTATATGAAGAGAACATATCGCGACGATGATGGAAACCAGGAAATATTAGACATGGTAAGAGAGCATTACAAAAACAACCCTTCGCAGAAAGAGAAGTCTATCGTAGAGTTAATATTGAACGGCTGCAAGTAGAAACAATTTTATTTAGCTTAAGAAGATTGTTGTTTTTTGTTTAAATAAACAATTCCTGTAAGTTTATATACATATATCCTGTTTTAATACATTGAATGTCTGCACTTGAATCATAAAACAATAAAATGGCTATTGAGAGAGAGCAAATAATACTGGATGGCATCTCTATAGACGTACTTCATAAAAATATCAGAAATCTATATCTGAACATCTATCCTCCTATAGGTGAGGTAAGAATATCAGCTCCTAAAAGAATGAGCCTTAAAACAATCAAAATATTTGCTATTTCAAAGTTAGAATGGATAAAGAAGCATCAAGCAAAATTCTCACAACAAGAGCAAGAAGCACCGATAAGATATTTGAGTTCTGAAAACCATTATTTCCAAGGAAAAAGTTATCTTCTAAATGTGATCGACCATAATGCTCCTCCAAAAGTAGAGATAAACAGCGGGAACCAGATCAACCTCTATGTGAGGAAAAGAAGTAGCTTAGAAAAGAGAGAGAAGACTATGGTTGAGTGGTATCGAAAGCAATTAAAAAGTATGATCCCGGATTTTATTGATAAATGGGAAAGAATTATAGGTGTTGAGATTGAAGGTTGGGGCGTCAAGCGGATGAAGACCAGGTGGGGTACATGTAACATTAAAGCACGCTATATCTGGCTTAATCTCGAATTAGCTAAAAAACCTGAACATTGCCTAGAATATATAATTGTTCATGAGATGGTACACTTACTGGAGCGTAAACATAATGGCAAGTATAAAGCCTGTATGGACAAGTTCATGCCTCAATGGCGAAGATATGAAAAAGAACTAAAATGTCTTAAGCCATAAATATTAGAAAAAGAAGCGATATAAAAACCACATATTAACCAACCTTTCTAAGGTAACTATATTGCCCTTGATTTGTAATCTCCTTAACCATATGGCATACTTTATAGAAGAAGGGACTGGCACAAAAAGTGGGGACCTAAAGGCCAA
>CAZVIC010000090.1:0-4939 GCA_964627735.1 uncultured Planctomycetia bacterium
AAGAGCAGCACTCTCCAAGCCATGATACCTGGTGGACAAAGAAAACAGGCTTAAAGCTGCAAAAAACTATAAACGGAAAATTAAGCTACACAACGGACTGGACATATATAGATTATACAAGAATAAAGAGCCCAGAGACTTCATCTGCTCAAACCATATCTGCTTCCTGTTGGACCTGGGAGAATGAGATGGAGATTGAGCTATTACGAGACTTCAAGCTCACAGTTGGGCTTGACTATGGTAATGGTTTAAGTTTTGATAGCTTTGATAATATAACCGGCCGAGGAGAATTAATGCTTAGAAAACCAGGATTGATAGACCTGCGTTTTGGTTATAGATATACAGATTACTTTAACGTAAATGATAATGTAGACACAGTCTACTTTAAATTAGGGTTATTTATATGAAAAGAGCATTGCAATTGTTGGTCTTAATATTAATGCTTAGGCAAACTCAACTATTCTGTGAATATTTAAAGATTGCTGATTTTGATAGAGGCGAAAAACCTAACCTTATAAGCGGAGACTATGGTGCTTGGAATAGAACAGAGTGGGATAGAACTCAATTTTGTAGTGAAGATTTTACAACTGACCCTCAAATAGTCTATGCTGGGCGAGGGTGTAGTCTCTCTCTCTATTATGACGTTGATTCTCCTAGTCCTCCTGTATATAACGGTTTCTGGATGCGCCTTGAAAGAATAGATTTAACAGGCTGGAAATACCTTTCCTTTTTTATAAAAGGTGATGAAGAGTATGGTTATACTTCGAGTTTTGAAATACAAATTAAGAATATTCAAGGTAAACTTGCATCTTTTAACATTGACGGTGTTACATCTGATTGGCAACAGATAATAATACCCCTAGATGAGATGAATGAGAAGGCTGACTTCTCAGAGACCTATGAGATGCTATTGGTCTTTGACGAAAGATACGTAACCCAGAAAGAGGGAAGAATATTCATAGACGAATTTTACCTTTACAGATAAAATTTAAAATGCTAACCTACTCAAAACTGAAGAAGTTATGAAGTTCCTATCAAAATACATAATCCTATTAGTGGTTCTGTTTAGCTTCGGGTGCGGTAAAAGCTATAGAACAGAAACAATAATCAAAGAAGAGGCTTTTAATTATCAAAAAATAGGAAGAGATGCACAGAACAAGAACGACTGGGATAAGGCTGTAAGTTATTATAAGAAAGCAACTTATTTAGATCCTTATAACGCAAAGATATATAATGATTTGGCAGTTATATACGAGAAAAAAGAATTGTATAATCTTGCTGAAGATAACTACAAAAAAGCAATAGAGGTAGATAAAAGTTTTTTAGCTTCTTACTTTAACCTTGGACGTTTATATGAGAAAATGGAGATAGTAGAAGAGGCACTTTTCTACTACAAGCAAAGGATAAATCTAGCTCAAGAAGAAGATGATCCTTGGGCCTGGAAAGCAAGAGAGAGGATAGAACATTACGAATCTATAAATTCGGAGAAATAGAGAATGAAAATTATTAAACTAGCCATGCTCTTTGCAGTAACATTTTTCATCTTAAGCAATCTATCTTTTTGCGGAGATGATTTCTTGAAAGAATCTAGGGTCTATAGATCGAAAGGTTACGAAGCACAGCAATCTGGAGACACAGAGATGGCTTTAGTTTATTACAGAAAAGCCGCTGCGCTAGATCCGTTCTATGCTATACCGCATAATGATACAGGTATAATATATGAAATGAAAGGATATCTAAACAAGGCCCAGGAAGCATACCAAAAAGCGATTCAGATAAATCCTGAGTTTGCAGAAGCACACATGAACCTTGCTTTACTGTATGAGCGTATGAATGAGATAGACAAAGCATTGCCCCATTTTATTAAAAGAGTTGAATTGGGTAGTAAGAATAGTTCCTGGACAAAGAGAGCTTGGCAGAAGCTATGGAAATATGCCCCAGAACAAGCAAGAGAGACTGAAGCTAAAGTGTTGGCCCGTGAGGTAGCAAATAGCATGCAAGAGCAAAAGGAGACAAATAAAGTATTAGCAGCTAAACATTATCAAAAGGGTGTATATTATCTTAAAAAAGGTCTTTATGAAAATGCCTATAGTGAACTCAAGCAAGCAGCAACTCTATTTCCAGAAAACGAAGCTTACCAGCAAAACTATAAAAAGGCAGAGAAAAAGTATATAGTAAATAGAATCGGAATTTACTGTAAAAATGGAAGCGACTATATTGAGTCTGGCGATTACGTAAGCGCTAAGCAGGAGCTAGAGAAGATTATCGAGCTGGTTCCTAGGCAGAATTGATTTAAATCTCACCACCACTAAAATATGAATCCTAAGACAATCTACTTAATTGATGGCAGTAATTATGTTTATAGAGCTTATTATGCGTTACCTAGGCTTACAAACTCCAAAGGACTTCCGACAAATGCTGTCTATGGGTTTTTGACTATGCTAAAAAAGATAATAAAAGAGAAAAATCCTGACTATATTGCAGTTGCATTTGATCACAAGAAACCAAGCTTTAGGAAGGACGTCTATGAGGACTATAAAGCAACAAGAAAACCTACTCCAGAAGACCTGATAAGACAATTTCCAATACTAAAAAATATTCTCCGAGCCTATAGGATAACTCTTTTTGAGATAGAAGGGTATGAGGCAGACGATATCTTGGCAACTTTAGCAAAAAAAGCTGAAAAAGAGGGTTTAAAATCTTACATAGTAAGTTCTGATAAGGATGTTATTCAGGTAGTTGGTAAAAACATAGAGGTATATGAACCTAAGAAAGATATCTTTTTCGACGTAGATACCGTAAAAAAGGTCTATTCTATGCATCCGGAGATGTTTGCAGATTTTTTGGCTTTAAGAGGAGATAATACAGATAATATACCTGGTATCCCTGGAATTGGAGAGATAGCAGCTCAAAAATTAGTATCTCAGTATGGTTCAGTAGAAAATTTACTAAAAAACATAAAGAGTCTACCTGACAAAACAAAAGAGATCATAAGGGAAAATAAAGCACAACTTCTGGTTAGCAAAGAACTTACTCTACTTAAAAGCGATGTTGACTTTAAAGCAGATTTTAAGGCCATGCAAAGAAGTGCTCCTTGCTATGAAGAGTTAATACCTCAACTTGAAGAGTTAGAGTTTAACAACTTAACAAAAGAGCTTCTATTGGAAGTAGAACCTATGCAGCTGCCTAAATACAAGGAGATAAAAAACAATAAAGATTTGTTAGGTCTAATTAAAAACATAAAAACTGAAAAACACTTCAGTTTCTATATCTCAGAAATAGAGGGAGAGGACTTTTGTCTTTTAATATCTACAACAAAATCAATATCTCTTATACCTCAAAATATAGCCAGAGAAAATACGGATAGTTTAAATAGTATTTTTTCTGACTCTAAAATTGAAAAAATATCCTATGGAATAAAAAATTTATCCAAAAAACTTAAAGATTACGGTATTGAAATCAAAAGTCCTGGATTTGATATTAGAATAGTAGCTTACTTGTTAAATCCATCCTGGCAAAAATATGAATTGTTCAAAATAGCATTGAACTACCTTGGGAATTCTACCAGCCTCTCAGCTCTCTTGGCAGAGTCTGAGCAAAAAGGATATGATACTTTAAAGAAAAATGTAGCAATCATATATGCACTTAGAGAAATCTATCCTCATTTAAAAAAGAGAATAAAAGACCTTGGTCTTAATAAATTGTACTATGAGATAGAAGAACCTTTGATATTCTTGCTTTCAAAGATGGAAGAGAGAGGGATTACCATAGACAGAGAGTATTTAGAGCATCTACTTAAAGATTACGATAAGAAACTATCTTCAACCACTAATGATATACACGAGATAGCGGGAGAGAAATTTAATATCAGCTCTCCTAAACAGCTTAGAGAGATTCTTTACGATAAGCTCAATTTAAAACCAACCAAAAAAGGAAAGACTGGGCCTTCGACGGACGAAGAGTCATTGCAGAAGCTTAAGCATCTGCATCCAATAGCGGAGCAACTTCTTAGATTTCGTGAATTAAGCAAGATAAAAAGCACCTACATAGAGGGATTGCTTAAAAATATATCTAGTGATGGTAAGATTCACACATCATTTAACCAGGCTGTTACACAGACAGGGCGATTGAGCTGCTCTAAACCGAACCTACAGAATATTCCTATACGTTCTGACTTGGGAAAACAGATACGAGCCGTATTTATACCTTCTAAAGGGTATATCTTTATATCTGCAGACTATTCTCAAATTGAATTAAGAATACTAGCTCATCTATCAAAAGATGAAAACCTGATAGAAGGATTTAAGAATGATAGAGACATTCATAGGCATACCGCCTCTTTAATATTTGAGACAGCAGAGAAAAATGTCACACCTGAAATGCGCTCTGTGGCTAAAACAGTTAATTTTGGTATCATATATGGAATTTCACCCTATGGGCTTTCAAAACAGCTAAACATTAGCATAGAAGAGGCTACTGATTTTATAGATGCTTATTTTAAACTATACCCTGGAGTTAAAAAATATATTCGACGCGAAATAAAAAAAGCTCGCAAATCTAACTCTACAGAGACGCTCTTTAAAAGAATACGTTACATACCAGAGATAAACTCAGATATTGCAAATGTAAGCGAATTTGGAGAAAGGATAGCAATCAATACACCTATCCAGGGTAGCGCAGCCGACCTTATAAAGAAAGTTATGTTAAAGACACAAGCGAATTTGGAGAAAGAGCAAGTAGGCGCTAGGCTTCTTCTTCAAATACATGATGAATTACTTTATGAAGTCAAAGAAGAAGAGTCAAAGAAAGCTTACGATATTATAAAAGATAGTATGGAAAACGCTCTTATTCTTAATATTCCATTAAAAACAAATATATCGACAGGCTCTAGTTGGTTAGAGCTTAAAGATTAAATCTAAGAGAAGAAGTGTCTAAGAAG
>CAZVIC010000091.1:0-4908 GCA_964627735.1 uncultured Planctomycetia bacterium
TTCGTCTTGCAATAAGAAAAGCCGATCGCGAAGGCTGGCTTGCTGAGCATATGTTTGTTATGGCTGTACATGATGAAGATGGTAACAAGAACTATTTTACAGGAGCTTATCCATCATCTTGCGGGAAGACTTCAACTTGTATGGTAGAAGGTGAAAAAATTGTAGGGGATGATATTGCTTATTTGAAGAAAAAAGACGGTTCTGTATATGCTGTCAATGTAGAGAGAGGTATATTTGGTATTATAGGAGATGTTAGTTCTAGCGATGCTCCTTTGATATGGGAAGCACTCAATAAAGAGGGAGAGGTTATATTTTCAAATATACTGGTTAAAGACGAAACCCCTTATTGGAGAGGCGACGGCAGGGTTACTCCGAAAGAAGGGGAGAACTTCTCAGGGTCTTGGTATACTGGGAAAATAGATGAATTTGGTGATGAGATTCCTTTTGCTCATGCCAATGCAAGATACACAATAAGAATCAAGAACCTAGAGAATGTCGATAGTGAGATAGATAGCCCTGAAGGAGTGCTTATAAAAGGGGTAATCTATGGTGGTAGAGATTCTGATACTTGGGTGCCTGTATTTGAAAGCTTTGATTGGAATCACGGTATCATTGCAATAGCAGCATCTTTAGAATCTGAGACAACAGCAGCGACTTTAGGTAAGACCGGTGAACGTAAGTTTAATCTTATGGCTAATTTAGATTTTCTCTCTATTCCAGTAGGGAAATATATAGAGAACAATCTTAATTTTGTAAAAGATATCAAAAAACCGCCTGTTATATTTGGTGTAAATTATTTCTTGCGCAATGAGCATGGTGAATATATAAGCGGAATGCATGATAAGAGAGTATGGCTTAAATGGATGGAGCTAAGAGTTAATAGGAAAGTCGAAGCTATAAAGACTCCGATAGGTTATATTCCTAGATATGAAGAAATAAAAGATTTATTTAAAAAGTTATTAGATAAAGATTTTTCTTTAGATGAGTATCGAATGTTTTTTAGCATAAGATGTTCTCAAAACTTAGATAAGATTGAAAGAATAAGAAACATCTATCATGGTTTTAAAAATATTCCCGAAACTCTATTTTTAGTATTAGATGAACAGAAAAAAAGAGTTGAAGAGGCTCAAGATAGATTCGGTAATTTAATAGTTCCAGATAAATTTATTTAAAATGGTAAAAACATATCTATCCAGAGAGGCTTATGAGAAATTTAAAGTCGAGCTTAAAAATCTTAAATCTGTTAAGCGTATGCAGATATCCAGAGATTTAGAATATGCCAGGTCTTTAGGTGATCTGAAAGAGAATGCTGAATACAATGCAGCTAAAGATGCGCAGGGGATGAATGAGAAGAAGATATATGATATAGAGATGAAGCTCTCAACGGCTGAGCTTATCGATGATCTCAATATTTCAAAAGATGAGATTAGAATAGGGGCTAAGATTAAATTGCTCGATCTTGATGATAAAGAGGAATGTGAATATAAACTAGTTGGTGCTGATGAATCTAATCCCTCAGAAGGTTTTATCTCTGTTAATTCACCTATAGGTAGGGCTCTTCTGGGACATAAGAGAGACGATGAGTTGGACATAAAGATACCAGCTGGAGTCTTAAAGTATAAAGTCTTAGATATTTCTCGTTAATTTTTCTACCTCCAAAATCTATTTTCAGTAGATTATTTTTTTAAAATCCTTATTTTTTATAATGTTTTTAGTGATATTACTAGAAAGAGTAGTTTTTTAATTAGATAGGTAATATAATGTATTTCGAGGTTTTAAACTTAAATATTAATATTTAATTTTTTGAAGACAGTTATAATAATTCCGACCTACAATGAAAAGGAGAATATTCTATTTCTTGTAGGTGTATTAAGAAGTAGATATCCCGATTTTGATCTTTTAATAATAGATGATAACTCTCCTGATAAGACTTATGAAATAATTGAAGAGATATCTATGAGAGATCAGAAGGTCAAGCTTCTATTTAGAGAAAAGAAAGAGGGTTTAGGCAGGGCGCTATGTTCTGGTTATAATTATGGGGTAACCAATGATTATCAGAGGATAATACAGCTTGATGCTGATCTTTCTCATCCCCCTGAATATATTGATGCGATATTAAAGGGTTTAGAATCTGCAGATCTTGTTATAGCCTCTAGAAATGTAGCCGGAGGCGGGGTTAGAGATTGGTCTCTCTTTAGGATATTAGTAAGTCATTTATCCAACCTGGCAGTTAGTGTTATGTTAAGGCTAGGTATAAGAGATGTTACTTCTGGTTTTAGAGGATTTTCGAGAGATTTTGTAGAAGGATTTATAAAAGAGAAACCTATATCTAGAGGCTATATTATTCAGGTTGAGACAACATTCTATGCTAGGAGGTTAGGTTATGGTATAAAGGAGATACCTTTTATATATAAGGAGCGGGAGAAAGGCAAGTCTAAACTAGATATTAAGGAGACTTTGATTTCAGCTTCTACTCTTATAAGGCTTGTTTTTAAAAGATATAATTGAATAATCTAGTTATTGTGTATAAAATTTTTTAAATGAGATATAAGTTTTTGTTGATACTACTGGTCTTATCAATAGGTTGCGCAACTGCGCCTTCAAGAAGATACTCTTCTTATTATAAAGACCTAGATGAGAGGGGGTATATATCTTTAAATGAATTTGCCAGGAAGTATGATTTTCAAATAGATTTCGATCCTTTTCTTAGGAAAATATATCTTACTAAAGGAGATAGTGTTGAGTTAATATTTGCATTGGAATCTTCAGTAGCTTTGCTCAACGACCAGGTTCTTAGATTCGAGGATAGTCTAAAGGTAGAGAGGGGTGATGTTCAGCTCTCTGCTCAAAGTGCCAGAATGATTATTAATCAGATCTATTATGGCAAGAAACCTCAAGTTGAAAAGCAGAAGAAGATAGCAGATGTTTATAGGGTACACACTATCGTCTTAGACCCTGGCCATGGCGGTAAAGACCCTGGGGCAATAGGTGCTAGCGGGGTTAAGGAGAAAGACTTAGTTTTAAGTATAGCGAAGATATTTAAATCTAAATTAGAGGCTGCAGGTTATAAGGTGAAGATGACACGCAATGATGATAGCTATGTCTCGCTTTGGAATAGAGTTGCTTTTGCTAATCGCGAAGGAGCAGATCTATTCCTCTCTATACATGCTAATAGTGCCAGAGCAAAGAGTGCCTCTGGTTTTGAGGTTTTTTATCTTTCAGAAGCAAGTGATGAAGGTGCAAGGTCAATTGCTGCAGCTGAGAACTATCCTTTAGGGTTTGAAGAGAGTCTCTCTAAAGATTTAAATGTTCAGGCAACTATCTGGGATCTTCTATATACTGAGAATAGAAAAGATGCAATAAAATTAGGTAGAAAGATATGCTTAGCTATGGATAGTTTAGTATCAACTAAAAATAGAGGGCTAAAGAGTGCTAATTTCTATGTTTTGCGAGGTGTTCAAATGCCAGCTGTTTTAGTTGAAGTTGGGTTTATTTCTAATAGCTATGAAGAGGCTAATCTAAAAACATGGAGATTTAAAAATAAAGTATCAGAGGCATTGGTTAGGGGTGTTGAATCTTATGAGAAAGAGTATTTAGTGAGTCATGGATATAATAGATAAAAGAGAACTACCAATAGCTGTTTTTGATTCAGGAGTAGGTGGCCTTACAATTGTTAAGGAGATTTTAAATATCTTACCCCAAGAATCAGTTTTCTATTTAGGGGATACTGCTCGCGTGCCTTATGGGGCCAAATCGGCTGAGACAGTTAAGAGATTTACAGAAGAGGCTATCTCTTTCTTCTCATCTAAAGGCATAAAGATGCTTCTAGTTGCTTGTAATACTTCATCAAGCTTGGCTCTACCAAGTCTTAGCGGAGATTATGGTTTTAAAATATTGGGGGTAGTCGATGCAGGGCTAGAAGAGGCTGCTAAGGTAAGTAGAGTTAAAAGGATTGGAGTGATAGGGACAGAGGCGACTATAAATAGCGGTATCTATGAAAAAAAGTTAAAGGAATTAGACTCAAGCTTAGAGGTCTTTAGTAAATCTTGTCCTCTCTTTGTTCCTCTCGTTGAAGAGGGGTGGGTAGATGAGCCTGAGAGTTACAAGATAGCTTCTAAATATTTAAAGAGCTTGAAAGATAAAAATATTGATACTCTGATATTGGGTTGTACCCATTACCCTTTAATGAGGAAGATGATTCAATATGGAATAGGCGAACATGTTGCATTGATAGATTCTGCCAAAGCTTTTGTAAAGAAAGTAAGGAAAGTTTTATTAAGTGATGATATTCTCTCTAATACAAAAGATAAAGAGTATAGGTTCTATGTAACAGATGAGCCAAGTAAGTTTAAAGAATTTAGTAAATTGTTTTTAGGTGATATTTTGGGTATAGTTGATAAAGTCGACTTAAAGGAGTGTAATAATGTATCGGATTTCAATAAAATCTAGTTTTTCTGCTGCCCATAATTTAAGGGAATATAAGGGTAAGTGTGAGAATCTTCATGGCCATAACTGGAATGTGGAGGTCTTTGTTGAGGGGGAAAAGTTAAATAAAGAAGGCATGGTTGTTGATTTTATAGATTTAAAAGCAATATTGAAGGAAGTATTAATTGATCTGGACCATAAGTATATAAATGATGTTAAACCATTTGATAGTTTGAATCCTACGTCTGAAAATATCTCTTGCTATATCTTTAAAGCGATGGGTAAGGCTATGCCTAGAGATGATATTAGAGTAAGAAGGGTTGATGTTTGGGAGACTGATTCATCTCGAGCTAGTTATTATGAATAACAAAAAGGGAGTTGTTCTATTGTCCGGGGGCATTGATTCTTCAACCACTCTTTATTATGCCTTAGATGAGGGCTATGATATCAAAGTTCTTATCTTTGACTATGGTCAGAGACATA
>CAZVIC010000092.1:0-4905 GCA_964627735.1 uncultured Planctomycetia bacterium
ACAAGGTGCCATTTCTAATTTGGCTAAAGGTGACATTATCATATTGGTGTTACAGATTAAAGGCTTAATAATAAAAAGGTGCGGGAAAACCCGCACCCTGAACTAGCTGTTTAAATAACTGCTATTAATTATCTAAATATTGTGGCATAGCCCTATCATCACCGTCAATTGTTGTATAAGCACCTGCAGAAGGTGCACTGCCAACATCAGTTGTTGACCTAACAGCCAAGTCTATTCCCATAGACTCAAGAATTCTCTTTAATATCTCAATTATATCTTCTTGACTAGAATTTGGAGTAATTTCACCATTTAATATAGCAGCTGTTATGAGATCTGCTGCTTCCTGCTGAAGCTCTTCAAAATCACCCTCTCCATTGGCTAAGAAGCTATCTAATCCAACTTTATCTGATGCTGTATTAATGAGACTGAGAACATCTTCTGACTTCTCAAGATCTGGGTTGAGTATATAGTTTACTGTCCACTCATCATAACCCATAAACTCAGTCAGAAACTCCTCTTCATCCATTGTAGCCATAGCCTCTATCTCTTCTTCTGTCATAGCAACACGAAGCTCTTCTAATTTCGCTCTCATCTCATCCTCTGTCTCTAAATCTAAAACATCTTGAGCCTCCTCTTCACTTAAACCTAGGTCCGTAAGATAAGCGAGGGCATCTTCTTCGCTAAGCTCATTTAAGATCCTCAGAAACTCATCAATCTCTTCGGCTGTATAATTATACATACTTAATAGATACATCTTAGCATCACTGAGAGTCGGATTGAGTATTGTATTTATCTGTTCATCTGTTAAACCAAGTGACTTAAGGTATTCAATCGCTGCCTCCCGACCACCTTCTTCACCCATCTTAATGTAGAATGTGTCCATCTGATCACTTGATAATCCGGCATTTGCCATCGAAAGTCTCTGAATCTGTTCTCTATTTTCTTCAAGGTAAGCCTCATCTACATTTCTTAACTTCTCAGCCACCTCATGTGATATTCTCCCTGTTGCCTCTGCCCAATTTGTAAGAGATTCACCACCCTGGAACTCGTAATCAGACAAGTTTTTTCTTACCTTATTTGTTGTAGGAAGAGTGCCTGCTCCAGGATCACCAACAGCACCTTGTTGGTCTTGTGAACTAGTAGTAGCATGAGTGCTGCCTCCACTAGAGCCTGGGTTTTGAGAATCAGCCCCTTGCGCCCACAGCTTTTTAACACCAGTACCGTCTTCATGAAAAGCACCATTCTGAGGTGCAGATGGCTCCCCATCAACAGTCAAAGATGTAAATCCGCTCATATCATCAACATAAACGGCCTCTATCTCTATATTCCTCACCAAATTCCCTGATTCATCGTAAATATAATATGTAGTATTGTCGTGTATATAAGCAGTTTGTTCGTTGCTCCTTTCATCATCAATTATTCTTGTATGTTCATATAATATATTTCCGTCTACATCAAATTGCTGCACTGTCTCACTTGTAGGAGTTTCGCTATTCAATTTTTTGCTATAATTACTAGTTACTTCCCTAACAACATTTCTGGGTATCTCATTAAAGACGTTGGATAATAATTCTGATTTTGGTTCAGAAAAAAATCGAGTCAACGTATCATATACTTGCGTATCATGAACGCCATCTCCATTTTCATCTGTATAATCCAAGCCTTCGAAAGTCATGCTGGGGGTTAAAGAATACACTCCTGATGCATTATCTTTAATGCCTTCATACACGCTAAAATTACCTACATCGTAATATTTAAAATATTGTACTGGCATACCAGTATATGGATTATCTTGACTAAAAGTAAGCAGTCTCTGTTGACTATATTGAGCCTGAATATTTCCATTTAGTAATTGGTATATACTGAATTCAAAACGCATGCCACTTTCATGTTTACCGTAGAATATCTCGTTGATTCTTGTACCTGCTGCTACGCTTAACTCTTTTACTTCGTGATCAGCTTCAAATGTACGTATATCTTGATGTACATATAAAAGGTTAGCCTCCTCACTCCCTGCATCAAAATAAAAAGTACTTACTGCTGCAAAACTCTCATTAGCTTCTATAAGTTCGTCTATAAAGTCGTTTAATTCTACGCCTTCTTTTAGATTGGCTACCGCATAGTCGTAATAAGCCTGATAGGTATATGTTGAATTACCAACAAGACGTTCGATGGTAACAATTATATCTCCTTCTTGAATTGGCTCATGTTGGACACTTAATTCACCTGCAATAGAGCTATACCCTAAAGAATCTGGGCTAGGATTGGAGCTACCCGCATAAGAAAATCTCATATCCTCATACGAAAGAGCTACGGGATTATTTAGTCCAATGGAAGAAATTTGACTTTTTATATTAGCAAAGTAATTTACATCCAAACCTCTAACGACATCTTGTTTAACAAAAGTATCGTAATTAAATGTCTCTCCATCTGCCCAGAACTGAACAACTTCGCTTGCTTCAGGTGTTGTAGTATCAGCAAACACATAGCCATCACCACCTGAGGCTTCAATTAATTCTACAGCTCTATATATTTCCACGTTACGCACTGTTCCATCTTCCGAAGTTAAAGACCCTTCACCGCCTACAACTTGACCAGCAGCTGTTACTTTTTCAGTTCCCCGATAAACAACATCTCCTACAATCCTTACAACTCTATTTTCACCTACAATTTCTTCAACAGCGTCACTAGCCTCAACTCCCTCTGAAACTTCAACAGCCGGCACCGCTGCAACAGCTTCAATTATAACTTCCGTTATTATTTTGTGTTCAGAAAAAACTACTCCTGCTACTCCCAAGTCAAACGTACCAGTGTAAGTTGCAGCATTACCATCTGCATCATTGCATGTCCCTTCAACTGTATAGCCAATCCCTGTGCTTGTATCTGCTGGTAGAGTAACAGTAAAACTTGAACCTTCACCACTTAGATCATCGATTTTGTCTAAAGCACTGTCTATACCTGCTCTAACCGCTGCTTTATCAGTATCTGGGCGCTCGCTATCCCCATCTAACCAAGTAATACCATGATCATCTGTTTCTTCCGCCTCCTCCGGTGGTTCGGAATCAGTGGTTATAGAAGAAATAAGTAAGTACCCAAAACTATCTTCTTCAAGATTTCTCATAATCAAACTTAAATCTGGCGCAAAATTTTCACTCATGACATCTAAATCAGGTACATCTATATCAGGAATACATACGTATGTAGATGTTGTATCTCCTACAGTAAGATTTAGAGCACAATAGTCCATAACCGGAGTAGAAGTAGTAGTAGCACCATCAAACATCCTTAAGGTCAACGGAGCAGTTGTAATTGTAGCAATATGATCATCGTTTGGTGCTAGCACCCCATCCCTTTCAAGAGCATTTTCAAAATCGCTTATTAAGCCATCTGGATAATTATTCTCATCCTCCTCTGCAGCTAAAGGTAAATCGCCAGCATTTAAGACTGGTACCATAATTTCTGCCACATCATCATCTGTGCTTATTCCAATTCCTGGACCATAATTACCTGCAGTAAATTGGTCTTCATTTGGTAACACCCCATAAGATGAAAGATTAAACATAAAAATAAAAAGTATTAATAAAGACCTCATAAGTTTAACTTTCATTTTATCTTACCTCCTGCTTAAGCTTATTGTTCTTCATTGTTAATTTGCACCAACTTTTCTCTCGCTTGTTTCAGAATGTTTAACCTTACCATCTGAATAATAAGCCTGACTTGTATCTGTAGAAACTTTTGTTCCGTCAGCATTTGTTATATCATCCTGATGATATTTAAGTAGACCATCGTCGTTGTAACGCATATTATGGCGATGTATCGTAGTAACAGTACCATCTGCATCTTTAATACTAATATCCATTGAAGCTACGCGGCCGTATTCATCATACTCCATATTATTTTGAATCTGTGTAGTTGTTTCACCTTCTGCGTTAGTAGAGATTGTCTTCTGATAAGAAAGTCTTCCATCCTTATACTGCATCCAAATTTCAGAATTAGTCGTATTTCCTAATTCATCAGTAGATGTGCTCTTCATATGTGTAGGCTGATTAATTTTATTAAACTCAAGCACCTCTACATGTTCTGTCGTGGTAACCCAATCCCAATCTACTTTAGCAGGATTATTTTCATCAGGATTGCTATGTTCCCAATGCTCAGTTTTTGTATCCCAAGCATAAGCACCGACACCTTTTTTATATAAAATATTAGTTTTATGAGTGATGGTATAAGAATTTAAACCTTCGCTTTCTAAGTTCGGTGTGGATAAATTCGGGGGGGTCATTTTATTTGCAACCGCTCCCCTATTATTAACAACGGTAGAAGTAGATCCGGTTTTATAATAATCATCGCGTGAAGTTACATCAGAATATATTCCCTCATATGATTCTGCAATAGTAATTAAAATCACCGACGTTAAAATTGCAACAACGGAAAAAACTTTTATTTTCTTCATTTTATCTTACCTCCTGCTTAAGCTTATTGTTCTTCATTTTGAGTTAAATCTAATTCATTCAAATCTAAAAGTCTCGCATCTTCAACATTCCCACTTGAATCAAATGTATATTCAACAATACCCAGTATATCTGTTGGTTCACCATCACGTTCAGCTACAGTAATCACAATCTGACGAATAGTAGCCTCGATATTGCTCTCCTCTAGATTAATCATAATCTCTGAACCATCGCCTCTGGCTTCAGGCATAACAGTGTAATTCTCTGCCTTTTGAGGACTTTCTGCGTAGGCAAAAAAAGAAGCAGTAAACAGAACCACTATACTCACAATTATTAACATCGTCTTATTCTTCATGTCTTTTTTCTCCATCAATAGTATTTATAACACACAAATGCTTACCTGTCAAACTTACTAAAAGTTTTTTATAACTTTTTAACCAAAAGTTGCACCCTGAAA
>CAZVIC010000093.1:0-4895 GCA_964627735.1 uncultured Planctomycetia bacterium
TGGCGGTTCTGTTTTCTGCGCTATTTACAGCAGTCGGTTTTTATTATTTTGATCTATTTTTACTTTTCTCTTTTATTCCTCTTGTCTATCTTGGAATAAGCATAAAATCTTTTAAGAAAAAATTTTTATTAGGATATTTTTGGGGTATTGTAGTTTTTAGTTTTTTGTCTTACTGGGTTATCCATGTATCATTTTTCGGATTTTTAGTAGCAATTTTTTATTTAGCTTTATATCCAGGTTTTTTTATAGTCCTAATTGGCAATAATAGAAAAGTTATCAATCCTTTTTACATAGCTGGTTTATGGGTATCTCTTGAATTATTGCGCTCTTTTCTTTTCACTGGTTTTCCTTGGGGGTTTTTAGGTTATGCTTTTTGGAGTCGCTTAAGCTTTATTCAGATTGCAGATCTGTTTGGCGTTTATGGTATCTCATTTGTAGTTGTTCTATTTAATGTTGCTTTATTACTTTTATTTATCGATAAGAATAGAAGAAATAAGATAGTTAATTTCGTAATAGTTTTATTAATCATAGCCGGTTCTTTTTGTTATAGCAGGTTCCGTTTAAATACTCTTTTAACCGAGGGTAATATCCGTAATGTTGCTTTGGTTCAGACAAATGTGGACTCTAATCTCAAGTGGGATCCAGAGCTGTATAAAGATAATCTAGAAAGAATTAGACTACTTGGATTGATTGCAAAAGAGAGAGGAGCAGAACTTATAATATTTCCTGAGACAGTATTGCCATATAGTTGGAATATAGATAGAAGAGTGATGGATGATGTAGAAAATATTGTTAAAGAGCTTAAAAGTGATATCATTTTAGGCATACCTTATTATCAAAGTGGTAATCTCTATAATTCATCTCTTTTGTTTAATAAGAATGGAGAAGTAGAAGGCAAATATTTTAAGAATCATTTAGTGCCCTTTGGGGAATATCTTCCATGCAATAAAATACTATCTTTTTTAACCAAGTTCTATCCTATCGGATATTATTCCTCTGGTATAGATTCGAATCTTCTTGAATACCAGGAGTACTATTTTTCTGTTCTAATATGTTATGAGGATATCTTTTCTGATATTACAAGAAAAGCTGTCTTAAGTGGTGCTTCTTTTTTAGTCAATCAGTCTGACGAGGGTTGGTTTAGGAATAGTCGAGAGGTATATCTTAATAATCAGATTGCTGTTTTCCGAGCAATCGAAAGTAGGCGCTCGTTATTACGTTCAACAAATACAGGTATAACTTGTTTGATAGATTATAGGGGAAGGATATTAAATCAATTAGAACCGTTTAGGGCAGATGTTCTAATAGTCGATGTTCCAATTTGTAAAGCGTTATCTTTTTATTCTAAATATGGTGTAGCATTGTTCTTTGTTTTTCTTATTGTTTTAATTTTATTATATTTTGCTTGGAATAAGTTTAATAAAAAGTGATAGAAGGGGGATAAAATATGATTAATAGTCTTGCACCAAATTTAATGGTAACTGATGTTAATAAATCTGTGGATTTTTATACTAATATTTTAGGTTTCGAATTTATTATGGGAGTGCCAGTTGGCACGCAGAATATTGTTACTAGCTTCCTTCTGGAAGAAGAATTAGCCCATGCCATGGTAAAGTATAATACTGTGGAATTTATGTTCCATAAGACTTTTGCCGAAGAATTTACAGAATTCCAAGGTAAGGTTCCAGCAGCTTCATTGTCGCTTTATATGATGGTTGATGATGTTGATAAGTACTACAATCAAATAAAATCAAAGGCAACCGTATATCATGATTTAAAAAACCAGTGGTATGGAAATCGGGAATTTTATATAAAAGACTGTGATGGTTATATCCTTGGATTTGCTCAAAAGGTTCAAAATATATAGCAAGAGAACATATTTAATTTTTTGGAGTTAGTAATACAATAAAATGTTCTAAATTTCTCCAAAAAGTTGTGAAACTCATCTAACGCAGGGAATTGTTCTTACTATTTAAAGGCCAAGGCTTTTAATTTTATACTTTATATATATCTATAAAACCAATATTTGTTGACTTATTTTGTATCAGAGTTTACAATTCAAAAGATATGAAAGACGAATTAAGAGAGCATAAACTTGATAAACTTAATAAGTTAGAGGCTAAAGGTGTAAATGCCTATCCTAACCGCTATCTTCCTTACGATTCTATAGAATCCTGTTTAAAAGACTGGGAGAATGATAAGGCAGTTAAGATTGCAGGTCGCATTATGGCTCTAAGAGGTCATGGTAAGATTATATTTTTAGATATTAAGGATGCAACATCCAGGATGCAGGTCTATATTAAGAACGATATTTTAGGCGAAGATAGCTTTGCTACTTTTAAAGAGTGTTTTGATATTGGAGATATTATAGGAGTAAGTGGAGAGACCTTTAAGACACGTACAGGAGAAGGTACGGTTTTAGCAAAGAATGTTATGATGCTTTCAAAGTCGCTCTTGCCTTTACCTGAAAAGTGGCATGGATTAAAAGATGTAGAGATAAGGCATAGAAAGCGTTATCTAGATCTCATTATGAGCGATGAGTCTAAAGAACGGTTTATTATAAAGAGTAAAACGATAAGTTTAATACGTAAGTTCTTAGATCAGAAAGGTTTTATTGAGGTAGAGACTCCAATGCTCCATGCAGTTGCAGGAGGAGCAGCCGGAGCTCCGTTTAAGACGCATCTTGAGGCTTATGATTTAGACCTTAATCTTAGAATTGCGCCAGAATTATATTTAAAAAGATTGCTTGTTGGCGGTTTTGAAAAAATCTACGAGATAAATAGAAGTTTTAGGAATGAAGGTATTTCGACAAAGCATAATCCTGAATTTACTATGATGGAACTATATTGGGCCTATGCAGATTACAATGATGTTATGGCTTTGACTGAAGAGCTCTTCTCTTTCCTTGCTCGTGAGATAAAAGGGTCTGAGGAGTTTGAGTACCAAGGTAAGCAGATCAGCTTTAAAGCTCCATTTAAGAGGTTAAGCTTTTCAGAGATATTAGGCGAAGAAGAGATTGATATGGATAAGCTTAAAGAGATAATGGAAAAGAAGCTTGATAAGAAACTAGAAAAACTTTCCAGATCTCAGATTTTGAACTTATGTGAGGAATATATAGAGGAGCAACTTGATGATAACCCTGTCTTTGTAGTCGATTATTTAAAAGAGATATCTCCTTTGGCTAAATCAAAAGAGGGTAGTCCTAATCTTACCGAGAGATTTGAATTATTTGTTGCTGGAATGGAGATTGCCAACGCATATAGCGAGCTCAATAATCCAATTGAACAGAAGGAAAGGTTCCAAGCCCAGAGTGGCGAGAAGAAAGAACATGTAGATTATGATTTTGTTGAAGCTCTAGAGTATGGAATGCCTCCTGCTGGAGGGTTGGGCATAGGCATAGATAGGCTTATCATGCTGCTTACAGACGCAGCTTCTATTAGAGAAGTTTTATTCTTCCCATTGTTAAAACCAGAAAATACTTTATGAGGCTTGAATTCTGGCTGGCCAGGAAATATCTTCTGCGAAGAGAGACTAAATTCCTAAAGCTTGTCTCTGTTATAACAATATTAGGTGTTACTATTGGAGTAATGGCGCTATTGATTGTTATAGCTGTTATGAATGGTTTTGATCAAGAATTAGAAGATAAAATCTTAGGAACAAATTCTGATATTTTAATAAAGTCTCAAACTCTTATATCTAATCCTGATGATATTATAGCTAAGATAAAAAAGTTAGATTATGTGGTGGACAGCTCCTCTATTGTAGTAGGCAATGGAAGTCTTATCAGCGATGATTATTTAGAGAATATATATGTAAAAGGCATAGATTTAAAGAGTGAGAAAAATACTACTAAGATAGAAAAATATCTCTTAAACAGTTTGGATAGCATATCAGAAGATGGTGTTATCGTAGGTAAGGTTATTGCTCAAAATATGGGTTTGGGTATCGGTTCATCTGTTAAAGTTCTTTTGCCTTTTAATCTCGAGAGTTTCGATTTTAAAGTTGTTGGGATATTTGAATCGGGGATGTATGAATATGACTCTTCTTTAGTCTATATAAATCTTCAAAAGGCAGCGAGTATTTTTAATATTTTTGGTGCAACTGCTATTGAAGTTAAAATAGATGATTCTTATAAGGCCGATAAAGTTAAAGCTATGATTAAAAATTACATAGGATCTGATTTTGATGTTTTAAGCTGGATGGATATGAATAGGAATCTTTTTAGTGCACTTAAATTAGAGAAGACAGCGATGTTTATAATACTCTGCTTGATAGTATTAGTAGCCTCTTTTAATATTGCCAGTATTCTTATTATGTCTGTACTAGAGAAGGTGAAAGATATTGGGATTATGAAGGCGGTAGGGATGAAGAATGCAACTATAAGAGGTGTTTTTATGATGCAAGGTATGTTGATAGGTCTCTCAGGTATTATTTTAGGTTCTGCCTTAGGCGGTGGAATAATATATCTTTTAGATAATTATCCTATAATAAAATTGCCTTCAGATATTTATTATATAGATCGCTTACCGGTCTCTACATCACTAGTAGACTTTGCAATAATTATATTTGCTGCTCTTCTTATAACATTTATAGCCACATTATATCCTGCAATAAAGGCATCGAAGTTTGATCCTGTTGTTGCCTTGAGGTATGAATAGTGATAACACTAAAGAATGTAAACAAATCTTTTAGGGTAGGTGATAAGAAGATAGATGTTTTAAAAAATCTCTCTTTTGAGGTAGAGAAGGGCGATATTTTAGCTATAAGGGGTCCATCTGGTGCTGGAAAATCAACGCTTCTTCATACTATAGGAGCTTTAGAGAGGCCGGATGGAGGGAAGGTCTATTTAGAAGGAGAGGATATTTATGGTTTAGATGAAAACAGAAAGGCTGTAT
>CAZVIC010000094.1:0-4832 GCA_964627735.1 uncultured Planctomycetia bacterium
ATCGGTATGTAGTGTTTCAGAGACCCAGGCGTTTTTCATCAAAGATCCCCCTCTTGAACTCCATAACCTGGACCTCTTCTGCAGAGAACCCTTCTTTTAAGACTGGAACTGCAAGGTAGGGGTCTATGTCGCCACATACAAAGATATCAGCCGCTGCATAGTTAAATTCCGGCCAACTATGCACAGAGATATGAGATTCTTTGAGTATTGCGACAGCAGAGACGCCATTGTATGGAGAGAAGGTGTGAGCATGGACATCTAAAAGAGTTGCTTTGCATGCTTCTACGGCATTTTTTAATACCTCTTTTGTGTTCTCTTCAGAGGATATATTCTTTGCGCCCCATAGTTCTATAATCAGGTGTTTTCCAGCATAACTCATAGTCTTGTCTTTACAGTATACAGATTTTTGATCCCCAGTTATTTTATTGTCCATATTTCTCCCTCAAATTTATAATTTTAATGATTATATATAATAGGAATAGTTTCGATTATAGTCAATAATTTATTTCATTATTAAGCATTTTTTAAATATCTTCAAGTTGATTTATTGGTCGGTCTTTACTATAATAGAGGCATATAAAGCCAGCTATGTTTTAAAAGCTGTTTAAAAAAGGAGGCAGTAGTAGTGAAAAATATCCTGGTTGTAGATGATGATATAGATTTAAGAACAGTTGTTAAGATGAGGCTTGAAATAGAGGGTTATGATGTTAAGACAGCATCTAATGGTAAAGAATGCCTTGATATAGTAGCAGAACATAAGCCCGATTTAATATTGCTGGATATGACAATGCCAGTTATGGATGGATATACTGCTTTAAATAAATTGAAAGAAAAACCTGAAAGTGCGGATATTCCTGTAATTATTTTCTCTATAAAAGAGAAGATGAAGATGGAAGGACTTTTCATGGATGATAAAGCTGCCTATTACATTGAGAAGCCGTTTGAGACAGAAGAGCTTATTGGTAAAGTTAAAGCTGTTTTGGGAGAATAGTTTGACTTTTCTTTTCTATTATGTACAATATTCCTTTATTTAGGAGAAAGCTATGAAATTAAAATTAGGTATCCCAAAAGGTAGTTTACAAGAAAAGACAGTTCAATTGTTCAAGAAAGCTGGTTTTAATATAGCTTTAACTTCAAGGTCATATTTTCCTTCAGTGGATGATCCAGAGCTTGAGATTGTAATGTTAAGAGCTCAGGAGATGTCCTATTATGTTGAAGTTGGCGCGCTTGATGCTGGCCTTACTGGTGAGGATTGGATATGCGAGAACAACTCTAAAGTTGTGCGGGTAGCCGAGCTTATATATGCAAAACAACAGATGGTGCCAGTAAGATGGGTCTTAGCTGTAAGGGGAGACTCTAAAATAAAAGGTGTTAAAGACCTTGAAGGTAAGCGCATAGCTACAGAGCTTGTTAATGTCACTAAGAGGTATCTTAAAGAGAATAAGGTTAAGGCTGATGTTGAATTTAGTTGGGGTGCAACAGAGGTAAAGGTTGCAACTGGATTAGTGGATGCAATAGTTGAGCTCACTGAAACCGGTCAGAGCTTGAGAAAAAACAATCTTAAGATAGTTGATACGATATGTGATTCAACTACAAAGTTTATTGCTAATAAAAAAAGCTGGAAGAACTCTTGGAAAAAGAATAAGATAGATAGCCTTGTGCTTCTTTTGAGTGGAGCCTTGGAAGCGGAATCCAAAGTTGGGCTTAAGATGAACGTAAAAGAGAATAACCTTAAAAAAGTTTTTAATATATTACCTGCTATGCGCAGGCCTACCATATCTTCGCTTGCAGAAGAGGGGTGGTTTGCGATGGAGACTATAGTTGAGGAGAGGGTAGTAAGAGAGTTGATACCAAAATTAAAACTTTCTGGGGCTGAAGCCATTATAGAATACCCTTTGAATAAAGTAATATCCTAATATATTTTTGACTTGAAATTTATCTATGGAGGTATGAAATGCCTTGCGGCAGAAAAAGAAAAAAAAGAAGTATAAAGACGCATAAAAGAAAGAAAAGATTAAAAAGAGATAGACACAAGAAAAAGAAAGGGTAGTCTTTAACTACAATGAAAAAATTTGTTTTTCTTCCTCTTATTCTACTTGTTTTGAGTACTGCTGTAAGCGAGGGGTATAGCTCTAAGACCTCTTCTAAGGCTTATGCTCATTTTATGATGGCTGTTATCTATGAAGATAGGGGGAGCTTAGAAAGTGCTTATGCTGAATATCAAAGGGTTCTAGAGTACGATCATGAGAATTCGACGATATATATCAAACTTGCCTTGATAGATTTAAAAAATAATAGGATAGAAAAATCGATTGCTAATTTAAATAAGGCAGAGGATTATGCTGCTGGTGATATAAGAATTCACTTTGTCTTAGCTTTGATTTACAGCTCAATGGGTAAATACGATGAGGCGGCAGGGGAGTATGAGAAAATAGTTGCAATAGATCCACATGATATTATGGCCTTGGCATCTCTTGCGGATATGTATTTGCTTCAGAAAAGAGTAGATGAGGCTACAGTTGCTTATGAGAAATTGTTAGAAGAGGAGATAGACCTTCCGGCCCTACGTTTTAATCTAGGGATACTCTATTCTAAGAATGGAGAATCAAGCAAGGCTATAGAGCAGATGGAAAAAGTTGTTGAACTTGACTCCAGTTTTTTACAAGCCTATGTTACTCTAGGTGTTTTTTATGAGATGGAGAGTAATTTTAGTAAAGCCATAGAATGGTATCAGAAAGGTTTAGAGGTGAAGCCGAAAGATTTAAAGCTTTTGAAAGTTCTTGCTCAAGCTTATTATAAGGCTGGAGACAAAGAGAGAGCAGAAATCACATATAGGGATTTGATTCAAGAATCTCCTCAGGAGAAAGGTATCTATCTTGATATCGCTTATTTTTACATAAAAAATGCGGATTATAGATCAGCAGAAGAAGCTCTAGAAAAAGCAGAGCAAGAGAGTTTTAACATGTCTGAGGTCTATTTTTTGAAAGGTTTTATGTTTTTTAAGCTTAAAGAAAATAGTAAGGCAATAGAATTTTTCAATAAATCCATTGATTCGAAACCGCAAAATGCAGAAGCTTATTTTTTTCTTGGTGCTACTTATGAAGAGATGGATAGATGGGATCTAGCGGTCTCTAGTCTCAAGAGAGCAATAGAGGTAGATTCAAAGCATGCAGATGCTTTGAACTATTTAGGTTATATGTATACTGAAGAAGGTGATAATCTTGAAGAGGCTAAGCTGTTAATAAAAAAAGCACTTGAAATAGAACCCGATAACGGAGCCTATCTTGATAGTATGGGTTGGGTCTATTATAAACTAGGTAATTATGATAGAGCTTTGGAGTTTCTTGAGAAGGCTAAAAAAATTAAAGACGATGACTCTGTAGTCATAGAGCATCTTGGAGACATCTATCTTAAAAAGGGTATGCTTGAAAGGGCTTTATCGGAGTGGCAGCATGCTCTTAAAATTAGTCCTGAACAAGAAGGCTTAATTAAAAAGATAGAGAAAGTGAGAGATAAAATTGGTCAATAAAAAAGTAGATTTAGAGTTTTTAAAACAGAAATCGTTGGATATGCGTTGTAGTATTCTTACCATGTTAGAAGAGGCTGGCTCAGGGCATACAGGTGGCTCTCTCTCTTTGGTTGAGATTTTAGTTTCGCTTTACTATTCTAAGTTAAACCATGATCCTAAAAACCCTTCTTGGGAAGAGAGAGATAGGCTTATTCTCTCTAAAGGGCATGGTTGTCCAGCTCTATATGCTATTTTGGCTGATCTTGGTTATTTTCCTAAGGCAGAGCTTATGACATTAAGAAAATATGGCTCCTGTCTTCAGGGCCACCCCGAAAAGAGTATTAGAGGTATAGAGGCTTCAACTGGTTCTTTGGGGCAAGGTCTATCCATATCTATAGGGATGGCTCTCTCTGCAAGGCTTGATAAAAGAGAGAATAAAATTTATTGCATACTTGGTGATGGTGAGACCAACGAGGGCCAGGTTTGGGAATCTGCTATGACAGCTGCTCATTATAAGCTAGATAATATCATAGCGATAGTGGATCACAATAAGTTACAGATAGATGGTCCGGTAGATCAGGTTAAAAATTTAGAACCATTTGAAGAGAAGTGGCGTTCTTTTGGTTGGAAGGTAAAAAGGTGTAATGGTCACGATCTTCAAGAACTGCTTGATGCTTTAGATTGGGCAGATAGCGTTAAAGATTATCCGGCTATTATCATAGCAGATACTGTTAAAGGTAAAGGCGTTTCGTTTATGGAGAATGACAATCGTTGGCATGGAGTTACTCCTGTTAAAGAAGAATTAGACAGAGCTCTTAAGGAGTTGAAAGATAGATGAAAGCTACTAGAGATGGATTCGGAGAAGCATTATTAGAGTTAGGTAAAAAAGATCAGAGAATTGTAGTGCTTTCAGCGGATTTAACAGAGTCAGTTAGAGCAGGTGCTTTTAAAGCAGAGTTTCCAGAAAGATTTTTTAGTTTTGGTATATCCGAACAAGATATGATGTCTGCTGCAGCTGGGTTTGCTCTGGAAGGTAAAATACCTTTTGCAGCTACATTCGGAGTATTTGCATCAGGAAGGGCTTGGGATCAGATAAGAACTTCAATTGCCTATATGAATCTTAATGTAAATATCGTTGGTTCTCATGGAGGAATTACAGTAGGTCCAGATGGTGCAACTCATCAGGCTTTAGAAGATTATGCGCTTATGAGAGTTTTGCCCAATATGAGTGTGGTTGTACCTTGTGATTTTTATGAAGCTAAGAAGGCTACAGAGGCTGCTGCTTTTTATCCTGGGCCGGTATATCTAAGATTCACTAGGAATA
>CAZVIC010000095.1:0-4745 GCA_964627735.1 uncultured Planctomycetia bacterium
ATTTGGAGGATATTATAACAAATTAGGGGACATTTTAACTTTGGCTATAAGGGACATTATCACTTTGGGATGACAATTTAAAGTTTCGGTATTGCTGTTTACGTTAATTCGTTTTTTTTCTCATTTTTAAGAAATTAATATATAATACTTTACAATATTTTTAAAATTGATGCCCGTATTTGCTTATTTAGATCCTGGATCAGGGATAACCTTTTTAAAAGAACCTCTATTTTTACTCCCTTATGTTGGTGGTTTTTTGGCTTTTTTTTTCATATTGTTTAGATATTTTTTTAGATTTTTAAGAAAAATTTTGTTTATATTTGTTATACTTGTATTAATTATAGGAGGGTTTTTTGTGTTGAAAAATAGAGGCATAGAGCCTAATAAAGTTTTAATTTTGGGTATTGATGCAATGGACCCAAATATAGTGGAACATCTATTTAGGCAGAATAAATTGCCTAATTTAAAGAGATTGAGTGAGAAAGGCTATTATTCTAAACTTTCCACTGTTTTACCGGCCGAGTCTGCTGTTGTATGGACAAGCTTTGCAACCGGAACCTATCCTTCTCAGCATGGCATATTTGATTTTATAATGCGTGATCCTAAAACATATAAACCTTATTTAGGTTTATCTGATGTAACTGCTGATATAAAATATTTTAATATTGGTAGTTTAAAAATACCTATTAAAAGAAGTTTGATGGTGAAAAATTTTGTAAAAAAAGATTTTTTTTGGAAAAAATTATCAGAGGATAATATTTCAACTTCGGTATATTTTTGTCCTAATACTTTTCCGTCTGAGAAAATTAATGGCAAGATGATATCTGGCATGGGTGTTCCCGATCTATATGGTGTAATGGGTAGATATACTTTTTATGCGGAAAACCAATCTGATCTCAATGGTAAGAGTAGAGCGAAGGCAGTTTTAGTAGATAGAAAAGATAGCTGTCTCATTGATACTTTTATATACGGGCCTAAGATGGAATCTAAAAGCGGGGTAGAAGAGGCTAGATCTGACTTGAGAATAATTATTGATCAAGAGAATAAGAGTATTAATATTAATTTATCAGGCGATGAATTTGAAGTTAAAGAAGGTCAATGGAGCGATTTTAAAAGAGTTGTTTTTAACGTTAATAGAATTAAAAAATTAAATGGCATAGTTAAGTTCTATCTTAAAAGTGTTAAACCATTTAGTCTTTACTGTAGTCCAATTAATATTGATCCTTGTAATCCTTGCTTCCCAATATCATATCCAAAGAACTATAGCAAATCTGTTTCAGATAAAATAGGATTGTATTATACTCAGGGCATGCCTTTTGATAATTGGGCTTATATCGAAGGCGCCTTAGATAGCGAGGCTTTTATCAGTCATGTAAATTGCATTTTCAATGAAAAGAAAAAAATTTTTAATTTAGCAAAGCAAGATTTTAAATCTGGTTTATTTTTCTTCTACTTTGAAGCTCTTGATATTATTCAACACTTTTTTTGGAGAGAGATGGAGGAGTCCGATCCTAAATATAAAGATGTTATTTATGATTATTATTCTAAGATAGATAGCTTTATAGGTGATGTTGTTGATAGTATCGGAGATAAAACATTACTTATAATAGTTTCTGATCATGGGTTTAATTATTATCGTTATGCAGTCGATCTTAACAGATGGCTTATCGACAATGGATACCTTGTTTTAAAAGAAGATATTGATGAGAGTGAAGGATTTTTTCAAGGGATAGATTGGTCCAAGAGTTGTGCTTATGCTTTAGGGTTTGGTGGTGTTTATATAAATAAAACAGGGAGAGAGAAATATGGGATAGTAGATGAGAGTGAAGTTTTAGATTTAATTTTAGAGATCAAAGCTAAACTTCTTGATGTTGTTAATCTTGATGATAATGATAAGATAGTAAGTCGGGTAAGTAGCTATGAAGATAAATTAGATGAAAACCTTAAAGATGTTGCGCCAGATATTTTTGTCTCTCTCTATCCCGGATATAGTATCAGCAATAAGACAGCCCTCGGAGGTTTTTCTAAAAATATGATAACTTTAAATGAGACTAAGTGGAGCGGGACGCATTTTATAGATCCAGATTTTGTTCCTGGTGTTATCTTTGCAAACAAAGTTTTAAATTTGGAGAATCCTAATATTACAGAGATAGCAAGTTATGTTCTAAATTATTATCAAAAAGACAACTAAGTAAACATATTTTGGTTTTAATATCGAAAATTATATCTGGGAAGAATAGGATTTTAATTAAATATTTTCTTTATATCTCTCTTATCTTTAGCTCTTGGTATTTAGGTCTTAAGGGGGGATTATCCGACTCCCAAGCTCTTGCATTAAGTGTATTTTTAGCTTCAATATCTGGAACAATATTTTTTTGGCAATATCGTTTGAGTTTTGCTTTCTGGGGTTCGGCTCTATTGGTTTTACTTAAGATAGTAAAATTAAAAGATTTTGTTGGTTTTGCTTCTCTTGAGGTTATTCTTTTCTTAATAGGCATGATGATCATTACTGGAAATCTGAAAGAGTTGGGATTCTTTGATTGGATTTTAAGTAAACTATTGAAAATAAGAAAACTCGGTTCTCGTAGGTTTTTAATGCTTTTGATTTTTTCTTCTGCTATATCAGCTTGCTGCGTTGATGAAGTATCATCAATAATATTTATGGTGATTTTAGTGCTTACGATATCTGATTATTTTGAAGTAAGTCCGACTCCATTCATAGTGATATCTGTTTTAGCTACTAATGTAGGTTCGGCTGGAACGGTTTTAGGTAATCCAATAGGAATACTTATAGCATCTAAGGCAGAGCTTTCCTTTGAAGCATTCATTAAATATTCGTTTCCTTTAATGCTAGTTCTCTTGGTTGTGCTCTATGGAGTATGTACTGTTATTTTTGCAAGACCACTGCGAGAGCTGCGCAAAAAGATAGAGCTTTATGGGCCTAGCGAGACCCTCTCTTATCTAATTAAAGTTCCAGCAGATAGAGATTTAAGAATAGGTATTGTCGTAGCAGTTATGACATTTTTTGTAATAGCCTTACATCATCGATTAGAACTTTTGTTGGACTTAGATCCTAATACAGTTCTTTTGGTAGCTCCATTGGTATCTTCAGGCATACTTATGGCTTGGAGAAAGAAACAGGCCCGGATATACGTGGAGCAGGGGGTAGAATGGTGGACAATAATATTCTTTCTCTTTTTGTTTGCTCAATCTGGAGTCTTAGAATATACAGGAGTAACGAATGTATTTGCAACTTGGTTTTCTAGCAATATTGTTGGTTCAAGCAATGTATTTATATCAACTGTTTTGATTTTTAGTGCTCTTATATCTAGTATGATTGATAATGTTATTCTTGTTGCGGCTTTTATTCCTGTCCTAAAAAGCTTATTAAACATGCACCCAGAATATGCCAATATGGCCTGGTGGGTCCTACTTTATGGAGCCTGTATAGGTGGTAATCTTACTTTCATAGGTTCAACGGCTAATATAATAGCTTTAGGAATGTTAGAGAGAAGAAGAGGCATTAATATAAGTTTTATGTATTGGTTTATCCCAGGCTTAATTTCCACCGTGCTTTTATTGATTGTTGCATTTTTAGCTTTCAGGTTCTTGCCTTTGTACAATTAGAATTAATAATTTGATTACCATCTTATTTTATTAGATTAGCTTTATATATTGACATTTTATATGGTTCAGAGATAATAAATTACAATGTTTCTAGTCATTTTAATTGTTTTAATAGTGGTGGGATATGTTATCTCTATTTTATTTAGGTTTGAGATAGAGGCGGCTATGGAGCGTGACCCTGCATCTAGGAGTAAGATAGCTATAATAGTATTATATCCTGGATTGCACGCTCTAATCATTCATAGAGCATCTCATTACCTCTATGGCTTAAAGGTGCCTTTTGTGCCTAGATTGATATCTCAATTGGCAAGACTATTTACTGGTATTGAGATTCATCCTGGAGCTGAGATAGATGATGGGCTCTTCATAGACCATGGTATGGGTGTTGTGATTGGTGAAACAACTATAATAGGTAAGAATGTTACTCTCTATCAGGGTGTTACATTAGGTGGTACTGGTAAAGAGCGAGGGAAACGCCACCCTACCATAGGAGATAATGTTGTTATAGGTTCCGGGGCTAAAGTATTAGGAAATATAAAAATAGGAGATAATGTTCAGATAGGTTCTAACGCTGTTGTAATAAAGGATGTGCCTGATGACTCTACCGTGGTTGGGGTTCCAGGAAGAATGGTAAAAAGAGAGGGTGTAAAAATGCTTAAGATATCTTTAGACCATACGAATCTCCCCGATCCTTTAGCTCAGTCTATAGATCGTATTCAAAGCGAAATAAATGAAATAGAGGATGTCTTAAAGCAGTGGCGTAAAAAGAAAGAAGAAGAGTTAAATGGCGATTAAAGTTTTAAATTCTCTTAGCAAGAAGAAGGAAAAATTCCAACCTATAAAAGAGAACAGAGTTAGTATCTATCTTTGTGGCCCTACTGTTTATGACCAGCCTCACTTGGGACACTTAAGAAGCGCTTATGATTTTGATGTTATAAGAAGATATTTTCTGTTTTCAGGATATGAGGTATTGTTTTTAAGAAATGTCACCGATGTAGATGATAAGATTATAGACAAAGCTAGGAGTTTATCAAATAAAGATTTGAAAGAATCGACTCGCGATATTGCTGATAAATACTATAAAGTTTATAATCTCTGGATGACTAAGTTTGGAATAA
>CAZVIC010000096.1:0-4679 GCA_964627735.1 uncultured Planctomycetia bacterium
ATTGCTGATAAATACTATAAAGTTTATAATCTCTGGATGACTAAGTTTGGAATAATGCCTCCCGATATCGAGCCTTGGGCTACAGACCATATAACCCAAATGCAGGATATGATTCAAAGTCTTATTGATAAAGATTATGCCTATCTATCGGATGGAGATGTCTATTTTAATATTAAGAAATTCAAAAGTTATGGTAAACTTTCTCATCGTTCTGTTAAGGATATGATATCAGGTGCAAGAGTTGAGCCTGTAGATAAAAAAAGAGATCCGCTTGATTTTGCTCTCTGGAAGAAGGTTAAAGAAGATGAGCCTTCTTGGGAGAGCCCTTGGGGAGAAGGAAGACCCGGGTGGCATATAGAATGTTCGGCTATGAGTACATGTTATTTGGGAGATACTTTTGATATTCATGCTGGAGGAAGAGACTTAATATTCCCTCATCATGAGAATGAGATTGCTCAGGCTGAAGCGGCGACAGGAAAAAGATTTGCAAATTATTGGTTGCATAATGGAATGCTTACAATTGATGCACAGAAGATGGCTAAATCTCTTGGCAATTTTATAACAATAGAAGATGTTTTAGGCAAGTATCATCCTGATATTGTTAAGATGTTTTTTCTGTCTACTAATTATAATAGTCCTATTGATTTTTCCTGGCAGAGATTAGATGGTTTGAAATCTGTAAAGAGCAGTTTTGATTCTTTTTTCTCAAAAATAAGAGCGATAAAGAATTTAGATGGCGTAAAATATAATTCAAATTTTGAGAAAGTATGTTTTGAGCTTGATAAAGAGATAGACAATCTGTCTCTTAAGTTTAAAAACGCCATGGACGATGATTTTAACACTGCTTTAGCATTTGGAGTTCTTAATGAGGTTCTTGGTCTCGGTAATAAAATATATGATGATAAAAGGTTAGATTTTTCTTCCAAAGTTGTTTTATTGATTAGAATAAAAAATATTATTTTAGATTTTTCTAAAATATTTGGTCTTTTTGAAGATCTTGATTCAGGTTCAGAAGATTATAAGCAGGTGGTAGATCTTTTAATACAAGTTAGAGGTGAATTAAGAGATCAGAAAAATTATCAATTAGCAGATAAGATAAGAATCTACCTAGAAGAGGAAGGAATAGTTTTAGAAGACGGTGTGGGTGGATCTAGCTGGAGAAAGGTTTAAATTTGAAGTCTAGAAGCAAAGAATCGTTGGCAGCTTTTCTGTTTTTAACCCCGAATATGATAGGGTTCTTGGTTTTTATTTTTTTGCCTGTGGTTTTTTCTCTTATTTTGAGTTTTTTTCAGTGGGAGCTTATTGGAAGCGGAGAATCTCTTTTTTCTAATCTTAAGTTTGTTGGTTTTGCTAATTTTATTAAACTTTTAGGTTTCCATTTTAAAGATGGTCATTTAATAGCTAATGATCCCCATTTCTGGCATTACCTCTATAATACTGTATTTCTGATGCTTGTAATTCCTGTAGGTATTTTAGGTTCTTTGATATTAGCTGTAGCTGTTAATCAAAAATTAAAAGGGGTTGTTCTATATCGCGTTATATTCTTTCTCCCGGTTATATGTCCCATTGCTGCAATAGCTGTTCTTTGGAAAGTTTTGCTCAATCCTGATTTTGGACTTATAAATAGTCTAATAGTTAAATTTTCGACCCTTCTAGGGTTAGAACTGGAGGGGCCTAATTGGTTGTCAGATGCTAATTGGGCAAAACCAGCAATCATGCTTGTCAATCTTTGGATGACTGTAGGTGGTTATAATATGATTTTGTATTTGGCAGCATTGCAAGGTATTCCGAGAGATCTCTATGAGGCAGCTAATATAGATGGAGCTAGTTCTTGGCATAAATTTCGCTATATTACAATTCCGATGATATCTCCGACTACATTTTTTATAACTATTATGAGTATAATTGGAGGATTGCAGGGTTCTTTTGCTATAGTGTATATATTGACAGGAGGTGGACCGGCTGGTTCATCTACCACCATAATGTATTATATATTTACAAATCTTTATGAATTCCAAAAAGCTGGTTATGCTGCTGCTATTGCTTGGGTGTTGTTTGTTCTAATATTTCTTTTTTCTAGAGTATACTGGAAGAAAGGTGGAAACTTGGTCCATTATTGAGGGTTTATATGAAAAGTAATATCAAAAAGAAAAAAAAGCCTAAAATAAGTATTATTAAGAATGTTTTTTGGTATCTATTTCTCTCTATTTTTGGCCTTACTATGATTCTGCCTTTTGCTTGGATGGTCTCTACATCACTTAAAGATTCTGTTGAGGTCTATACGGGGGACCCATTAGATTGGCGAAGCTGGATACCGGATAACTTTATCTGGCAGAACTATATTGATGTTTTTAAGGTGATACCATTTTTAAGATTTTATTTTAACTCTCTATTTGTTGCATTATGCGTAACCTTAGGGGTTGTTGTTACAAGCTCTCTTGCTGGCTATGCTTTCTCAAGGCTTAATTTTGCGGCTAGAGATAGAATATTTTTTGCATACCTTGCGACCATGATGATACCAGGTGCTGTTGTGATAATACCGGTCTTTATCTTAATGCGATATTTTGGCTGGATAGACAGCTATAAAGCTTTAATTATTCCCGCTATGTTTACAGCTTATGGTACTTTTATGCTTAGACAGTTCTTTATGACATTGCCTAAAGATCTAGAAGATGCTGCTAAAATCGATGGCTGCGGTTACTTGGGGATATTCTTAAGAATAATATTACCTCTTTCAAAGCCGGCCTTGGCAACTCTTACCGTGTTTACTTTTATAGGCAACTGGCAGAGCTTGCTCTGGCCGCTGCTTGTGACTAATTCAATTGAGATGTTTACTGTTCCTATTGGTCTATCTTATTTCGAGTCACAGTATTATCTTGTCAATTGGACTCTTCTCATGGCAGCCTCTACTATGGCAATCATCCCTATTGTTGCAATATTTATATTTGCTCAGAAATTCTTTATTCAGGGTATCAAGCTTGAAGGGATTAAAGGATGAGAGGAGTCTTTGTTACATTTGAAGGTATCGAAGGAAGCGGTAAATCTACTCAAGCAAATCTTTTCATAGATTGGTTGAAAGATAAAAACAGAGACGTTCTTTTCTTAAGAGAGCCAGGTTCGACAAAACTAGGAGAGAAGATACGCGATGCTTTACTCTTTTCAGCTTCCGATGAAGTTTCGGGTTCTGCCGAGCTCTTACTTTTTTTAGCTGCCAGAGCTCAAGTGGTTACTGAGAAAATTAAGCCTGCATTGGATGGGGGGGCAACAGTAGTGCTGGATAGATATTCAGACTCTACTTTTGCTTATCAGGGTTATGCTGGGGGTATCCCAATCAACACCATTAAAGAGATGAATTCTTTCGCTACCTTGGGTATTGTGCCTGATATTACGTTTGTCTTAGATGTAGATATAGAAGAAGGTTTGAAGAGAGCAGGCTGTGAGGATAGAATTGAGAATAAGGGTTTAGAGTTTCATAGTAAAGTAAGAGATGGTTATTATAGATTGGCTGCAGATGACCCCGCAAGGATGTTTATTGTAAAAGTTCAAGATTCTCCACAAGATACTCAGGGTGAGATAAGAAGAATATTTTCTTCCGTCTTTACTTAATTACAATCTTCGCAATATTTTAAGAGCTGTTTCCGTTTTTCTTTCTCACTGTTCCATGGTGGACTATCTTCATAGTGATGTCATCAATAACAGCGTAAATACATGGAATAACTATCAGAGTTAAGGCTGTTGCACAGATTAAGCCCCAGACGATAGTTAAAGCCATTGGTTTTAAGAATGGATCGCCTCCCCAGATTCCGTAGGCTGTGGGAGTTAGACCTATTGAGGTTGTTATTGTTGTAAGTAAGACCGGCCTAAGGCGTAACTGGCCTGCCTCTATGATTGATTTACGTCTATCTACTCCTTTCTGGCGTAAATTGTTTATAAATTCAACTAGGACAATAGAATCATTTACAACTATACCGCTTAATCCTACAATTCCCATAAGCATAAAAAAGCTTAATGGAAGACCGTGGAATAAAAATGCCCAGATTACTCCTATTAAACCGAAAGGAATGGCCATCATAACTATAAAGGGTTGAATAAGAGAGTTAAAGTTAGCGGCCAAAATCATAAATATACAGAAGAATGCAATTATGAAAGCCCTCATAAATCCTTGGATTGATTTTACATTCTCTTTCTGTTCACCTCCGAATTTAATTGTATATCCGGGGTATTGCTTAGGTATATCTTTCATCTTTTGAGCAAGAATCTGGTTGGCTTTTAAAGATGTCATTTTTTTATTATCTACATCAGCTCTTACTGTTACTACTCTCTTACCATCTAAGTGACGTATTGTCGAGACAGCTATTCTGTCTTCTATTTTGGCTACTTTGTTAAGAGGTATTAAATTGTTGAATTTATTTGGAATTAATATTTCGTTAAATGTGTTTCTATCATTGCGATTGTTTTGTGGAAACATCACCAGCACATCTATCTCTTCTTCTGCTTTTGTTGGCTTTATTGATGTTGCAATTCCTCCTCTAAATGTTGCACGGATGTTTGAAGCAATATCACCAACAGATAGAGAGGCGCTCGCTGCAGCCTCTTCGTTGACAACTACTCTTATTTCACGCCGTCCTTTTTCATAATCAGATGTTATGTCGGTTACACCTGGAATACTCTCTAATATT
>CAZVIC010000097.1:0-4608 GCA_964627735.1 uncultured Planctomycetia bacterium
AAGAACCTGAAGCTGCTTCTACTATAAAATCAGATTTAACTACAATCTCTTCAATGTTGCTTAAGCTCTCAACCCAAGAATATCTATCTAAGGTTAAATCAATGCTCTTTTTATCGAGATCGTAGATATAGACACTGTCTAAAGCTTGACTATACTCAGATATAGCCTTCTCTATAACGGAGCTTCCTATTGTACCCAAACCTATAATTCCAACTTTCATAATTAAAAGACTATATTATCTATTAATCTGATTTTGTCAATCCATATCGAAACAACTAAGATAGATTTTTTTTTGATCTTATTAAGAGATGCTAATGATTCACTATCTACAATCTCTATATAATCGACTTTAACATTCGGTATTTTTTTGATATATTTTCTTACCATATATTTTACTTTAGAGGCGTCAATATCTCCATCCTTGAACATCTCTTTAGCATATTTTAAAGATCTATATATGCCAGATGCATTACCTCTTGCAATATTGCTTAAATATCTATTTCTAGAGCTCATAGCCAAACCATCTTTCTCTCTTATAAGAGGGAGTACTCTGATTTTAGATGGTATATTCAAATCTCTTATCATACGTTTTATAATAATGGTCTGTTGAGCATCTTTCTGTCCAAAATATACAGAGTCAGGCTGGACTATATTAAAAAGCTTTGTGCATATTGTAGTAACCCCTTTAAAATGACCAGGCCTACTATTTCCACAAAGAAGAGATGATAGGCCCCCTACTTCAACATAACTTGAATAACCTTGAGGATAAAGATCTTCACTCGTAGGATAAAATATCATATCTACGTTCTCAGCTCTTGCGATAGTAGAATCTCTTTTAAAATCTCTTGGATATTTTTTATAATCTTCTTTAGGTAAAAATTGAATAGGATTTACAAATATACTCAATACAACTATATCATTCTCTCGTCTTGCTGCTCTTATTAAACTTATATGACCCTGATGCAGATAACCCATGGTAGGCACAAAGCCGATAGTCTTACCATCTCTTTTAAGCTTTAGGTTATTATTTTGTAATAATTTTGGCGATCTAAATATCTTCATTCCAACATAATTTATCTCTATTAAAAACAGCTATTTTTTTAATCTTACTATCTTTCTTGATATTTTCAAGCTCTACTTCAAGATCTCTACCGCTCGTAGGATCTTTGAGCCTTGGATCCAACTCAAGAAGCGGAAGAAGCTGAAAAGGTCTATTTTTTAATTCTGGGTGCGGTATCTTTAAATCCTCTTCATCAATAATATCTGAATTATAAAGAAGTATATCTAGGTCTAAAGTTCTTGGACCCCATCTTAACCCAGTGTTATCCCTGCCAAAATCTCTCTCTACGCCTTTAAGTAGGCTTAAAAGTTTACGTGGAACTACGGTAGTCTCTATCTCAATTACTGCATTTAGAAAATTATCCTGCTCTCTGTAACCCCAGGGTTCTGACTCAAATAATGAAGATACAGCCTTTAGGTTAAAGACAGAACCTAACCTCTCTAAAGAACGCTCTAAGGTTTTCTTTCTATCTCCAAGATTTGAACCTAAAGAGATAAAGACTCTATTCACAATGCTTTAACAATCCTTTCAGCAGCCTCTTTAAGGCGGTTCTTATCATTGACTAAAGAGAATCTTACATAGCCTTCACCAGAAGGGCCAAACCCAGAACCAGGCGTAGCAACAATAAAACATCTCTCTAATAGCAGTTTAACAAAATCACTTGAACTCATATTGTTGGGCGTCTTTGCCCAAATATAAAAAGTGGCTTCTGGAACCTTAATATCCCAACCAGATTCAGATAGAGTCTGAATAAATATATCTCTTCTCTCTCTATATATATCTCTTAATTCTACAATATGAGTATCGTATATCTTCAAAGCCTCTATAGCAGCATACTGTATTGGATTAAAGACTCCGGAATCTATGTTGGATTTAACCTTTCTTAAAGATTCAATAAGATATTCATTGCCGCATGCCCAACCAACACGCCAGCCGGTCATATCGTAGGTCTTAGATAAAGAATGGAACTCTATAGCAACATCAGATGCCCCTTCAATCTCTAAAATACTACAAGCTCCGGGAGAGTTATAAGTCAATTCAGAGTAAGCAGCATCATAGAGTATTATAAAACCAAACTCTCGGGCTAAATCCACAAACCTCTTAAGATCCTCTTTTTTAATCATTGCTGCAGTAGGATTATTGGGATAGTTAAGATAAAGCAACTTAGTTTTTTTTAAAATATCTCTATTTAAACTTTCAAGATCTGGTATAAAGCCATTCTCTTCTTTAAGCGGGAGATATTCTATTTGAGCTCCTGCAAATATCGCTCCGCTACGATAAGGAGGATAGAGCGGCTCCGGTATTAATACCAAATCGCCAGGATTAATAACAGAGAGCGGAAAATGAGCAATACCCTCTTTAGAACCTATTAAAGGAATGATCTCATTTTTAGGATCCAACTGAACATTAAATCTACTTAAAAACCACTTGGATATTTCTTCTCTAAAGATGTCCAACCCTAAATCCAAAGGATACTGATGATTGACCTGATCTTTGATTTTTTCTTTTAAAACCTCTATTATCTCTTGAGGTGTAGGAAGATCAGGATCCCCGATACCTAAATCTATAAGATCCTTGCCTTGACTCTTTAATTTCTTTTTAATTCTATCTATTTCAACAAAGAGATATGGAGGTAGATCTTTAAGTCGTTGAGCAATATCAATTTTAATCATATCTTAAATCTCCTTTCTTATGGCTTCCAAAACATCACGTTTTACAGCTTGAAATTTTTCTCTATTAGAAATAAAACAACCGTTCCATCTATCTCTACTCCAATTAATCCAAAAAGCACTTTTTAATACATATATCCCTAAAAGCGTACCATCATTCTTATCTTTAAGTCTAATATAACCTAAGGAAGTATCTAGGGTAGCATCGCTTCTTATAGACTGTAATTCAATAAAGAAATTCTTAAGCATACTTTTCAGAGATTCATTCTCTATATACTTAAGATGATCATCTACCGACTTTGTTCTTAAGTAGACAACCCATTTTTTATGATTTATAAAAGAAAATGGTCTAAAATAAATCTTCTTAGTACCAAGGTTTTCGTTAATCTGATATTCATAAATATCAATAAAAGTAGGGTTTAGATAATGTGCCCTCTTAACAAACTTTTCCGAATAAGAAGGCGCAAGTATAATAATTCTGGGAGCAAGAGTAGGATCTATATTGTAAGACTTGTATTTCTCTTGAAGACTCTTTATATTTGTAAGCGCCCAATCAAAATGATCAATAGCTTTGAATATTAGACTATCAATCTCTCCCTCACCAATTTCAACGATGGAAAACCTTCCAATCATATCCATAGCCATAATATCTATCTTACCGACTGGAGTAGAGATATCTCTATCCAAGCCAATCATTCCTCTCTCTAAGCTGCTTAATCCTTCAAAGAGAAGCTCTGTTATTCCAGATATATTTTTCAAGCTATCCTCTCCGTTAATAATGTCTTTCTTAGAACTGCTTATGCTGTTATCTTTAAAGTTAGTAACGACCATTCTTCCTCCGGTTTCTTAGAACAGCAACTGAGAAACTCTTTAAATACATCATCTGCAACTCTGGTTTCCTCACCTTTCAAACAACCCTTAAGATGACCTAAAAACTCCTCAGTCATGCCGCCATTATCAGATAGTGTCTTTGCAATACCACCGCTATACCCAATAAGCATAGCATCTCCCTTTACAATCAACTCTTCTTCTTTAAAAGGAACGTCCCTAGCTACACCTAAAGGAGTAGGCTCTTCTGCGGTAAGAATATTTATAACCCCATCTCCATTGATAAATACCAGTGGGTCGTGCCCCGCATTAACATATTTTAAACTACTTTTTTTTGCATCATATAGAACATATGCCAACGTCGCATACTTAGCCTGCTCTGCATATCTGAACACAGTGTTGTTAAGAACTTGTATAACCTTGCTTGGCTCTTTATAGACAGAAGCAAAATCTCTCCAACTATGTGCCACCTCCATAATATATTCCACTCTCTCTATCCCGCTACCAGGAACCCAGCCTATAACAACTCCTAATTCACCTTTTGAGAACTCTAAAAATTGATAAAAATCTCCTCCAACAGAATCCATCTTATAACGATTTACACTAACTAAAACACCATTGGAGCTTAGGGTTGCATTGGGTAGAACTTCTCTCTCCTTAAGGAGTCTTGCCAACTGAGTATCTTTTTTTTCTTTTTTATAAACCCTACTATCATATTCTTTTTCAAAAACAACAACTGCAAGGGATAAAAATGCAAACATAGAGACAGATATTAATTCAATATAATTTCCACTAATAGTAAAATAGAACTTCTGGAATACAAGCCAACTAAGAAATATTAGAAAAAACAATAAAAAGATGATTAAACTTAAGCGACCTCAGCATAATATAGATAATAGAAAAAATAAATATTCCAATATATATTGCAAATTCTATAGGTAAAACAGAAAAGCTATTGCGGCTCAATAAAGCATCTAAAAATGAATATGACTCTGCTATAGAAACACCTTCTTTAGCTAATAACACTACATTACCACCGAGATCGGCCAT
>CAZVIC010000098.1:0-4501 GCA_964627735.1 uncultured Planctomycetia bacterium
GGGCATGAGCAATCTCATAGTCAATTATAGCAACCTCATGTGTCTCTAAGTTGACGTAGGTATTGAAATGTATGATATCTGCATAGAGAATCTCTTCTCTATTTAAGGCCCCGATCTTATTGCCAAGCTCTTCAAATATCCATTCATAATTATCAAGAAGAAGCTCTGGTTCTGTCCAGAGTAGGTTCATCAGTTTTATTCCCTCAAAGTGCTCTATGGCGCAGTATCCTTGATTCTCAGTAGATATATACCTGCTTGCTGGAGCCAAGCCAAATTCACTTGCTTTTTCAGTTCTTCTGCCTTCAGATTCGTCTTCTACCGGTTTAAAGTAGATAGCTATCTCTCCAGCATCTGTTGTAACGTCAAACCTGACTGTTCTTCTGTCGCCACTGTTGCTTCTATAGACAATAGGATCAGAGATATTAATAAGTATAGAAGCATCCATTCTCTCTAAAACAAAATCTCTTATCTGTTGGTTGATATACCCTATCTCTTCATCTGTTCTGCCTTGCAATATAGCAATGTTCTGTTCAGAACTGAAGAATTGAGGTTCTAGTGTCGCCTTCTCTATCAAAGTCTCTCTTGTCTCTAAACCTTCTGGAGTAACTATCGCAATCTCTCTATCTTCGCTCAAGAGAACTAAATTATTGGCTTCTAGGGATACATTATCTATAGCTAAGCCACATGTTGCGTCGTTTAAGATTATCTTATCATCTACTGCTACGCTGACTACATATCCATCGTGCTCTTTCAGGCGATAGGTGTCATTTGCATATATAGAGATATCACCATCTAAAGTCAGCAACCTAAAGCCTTGATCTATTAGATGTCTGTGTAAATCTCTGTCGCTACTTGAACCCGACCAGATATCCAACATTTCCAGATCGCTGAGAATAAGCGGATTACCCACAACAAGCAACTCTCTTAATCCTCCCCTAACCAGAGTTTCAAGGGGCGTGATATCGCTAATATTATTGTTTGAAATATCCAATTTTTCTAGACCTACAAGATGCTCTATCCCTTTAAGGCTCGATATGCCCTTATTTGCTAAGTTGAGCTCTGTTATCTCTTTAACGTCAGATATGGTTATAGGACCGCTTTTGCCTGTAATACTGCGAATAATATCCTCTAAATTTGAGTCTTCAAAATGTAACTCTTCTACATTGCGGGTTCTGCGGAGGCTAGGAGCCTTGCTATATGCAGTATAATTAAATCCTAATCCATTGCTTAAGCACGGAATATAAAGAATAGTTACTATTAATGTCAAATATTTCATATTTTTTGTCTTTGCCCCCTGTTTTACTGCTTTAATATAGATACCATTCAAATCGTGCTTAGTCAAATTTAGTCAGTATATTTTAAAAACAGGAAGAACAGAGATAAGGATTAGACTATTTTTATTTTTTTAGGTTTTACTGTAAATATTAATATATACTTAACTCATTTATAATCAACATTTTATATTAACATCACTAATCATACTTGGATTAAAATCTTTATCAAGCCATAATGCAACTATTCTTTTTAAGTTTAATTGCCATAGAGAGATAATATCTATAGCATCTAACAATTGTTCTTGTTGAACATCTTTTCTTTCAGGATTAGCTGCACAGTTATGATGAGCTATAATAGCCAAGGTATCTGAGTTATGTTTTTCGATAGATATCTCTACTTTTTCTCTTAAGCTCTTTATAGTTTCTGCATCTTTGTTCTCTGAAAGGATCTTATTAGGTCCTGGCTCTGTAATCATGTCTATATAATCAACTGATAATTTTTTATTTAAATATTCTATAACTGGTATTTGAGTGCGCCCATCAATGCAATTTATAGCAGTAGCAAATTTAACCATCCAACTCTCCTGTATTATCTGTGGTTATAAAAAATATTATTTGGCTCGCTCTTTACGGCTTATTCGTCTTCGGTCTACCTCTGCCAGACTTAACTTCCTAAGTCTTATATTTTTAGGTGTTATCTCAACTAACTCATCATCCTCAATGAACTCAAGAGCAAATTCTAACGTCATCTCTCTTGGAGGTATTAGTGCAATCGCATCGTCCTTACCCGAAGCTCGCATATTGGTTAGCTTCTTTCCTTTTAGAGCATTTACAACAAGGTCAGCGCCTTTATTGTTCACTCCAATTAGCATCCCTTCATATAGCTTATCTCCTGGGTCAACAAAGATTTCACCGCGTGCCTGTAGGTTAAAGAGTGCATATGCTACTGCATCCCCACTTCCATGTGAGATCATGACACCACTTTGGCGACTGGGCATCTCTCCCTTATAAGTCTGATATTCAAGGAAATTTTGGTACATTATGCCACTTCCCCGTGTCATCACTAAAAACTCGCTTCTAAAGCCAATTAAGGCCCTTGAAGCTATGGTAAACTCCATACGGTGAGTACCAGAAGCTGTTGTCTTTATATCACGCATCTGAGCTTTTCGGGATCCAATAGCTTGCATAACAGAACCTTGGTATGCAGAATCTAGTTCTATTATTACCTCTTCAACAGGCTCAAGTACCTGTCCACCCATCTTCTTTAAGATAACCTCTGGTTTTGAGACTTCCACCTCATATCCTTCACGACGCATTGTTTCAATTAAAATCTCAAGATGTAGTTCACCGCGTCCTGATACTTTTAATCTCTCAGTCCCGGAGACTTCTTCAACCTTAATACCAACATTAATCATAGCTTCATGTTCAAGTCGCTCTCTTATATGGCGTGATGTTAGGAACCTACCTCCATCTTTACCTGATAAAGGGCTTGTATTATGAGAGAAGTTCATAGATATTGTAGGTTCATCTATCTTAATAGTAGGCAATCCTTTTGGATTATTAATAGATGCAAGCGTCTCTCCAACCTCTACGTCATCTACTCCAGAGATCAATATTATATCTCCTGCTGTAGCCTCATTGGCTTCAATGCGAACCAACCCCTTGTATTTCATAATCTTAGTTGCCTTGCCTTTTGCAATAGTTCCATCACGTTTTACAAGTGCTACAGGGTCTCCAAGAGAGATAGAACCATAGAAGACTCTGCCTATAGCAATTCGTCCAACATAGGAGTCATAATCAAGCATTGTAACCAACATCTGAAAAGGAAGGTCGGGGTCAGCTATTGGAGGTAATACTCTATGTAATATAGTCTCAAGAAGAGGCTTCATAGACTCTCTAGGCTCATCAAGATCAAGCATTGCATAGCCATCTTTACCTGAGGCATAGACAATAGGAAAATCAAGCTGCTCATCAGTTGCATTTAGCTCGCAGAATAGATCAAATGTCATATTTGCTACTTCATCTGGACGGGCATGCGGACGATCTAATTTATTTATTACAAGTATTGGTTTTAAATGTAGTTCTAATGATTTCTTTAAGACAAATTTGGTCTGTGGCATAGGTCCTTCAAAAGCATCGACAAGAAGTAATACTCCGTCAACCATCTTAAGAATACGTTCTACCTCGCTGCCGAAATCAGCATGGCCGGGAGTATCGACAAGGTTAAATTGAACCCCTTTGTATTGTAGAGAGGCGTTTTTAGATAGTATGGTAATGCCTCTCTCTTTCTCAAGAGGATTTGAATCCATTATAGTGACCTCACCATCTTTAAAATCGTAGGCTCCTGTATACTTTAAAAGTGCATCTACAAGAGTAGTCTTGCCGTGGTCAACGTGTGCTATTATCGCAAGATTTCTTAGATCTTTTCTTCTTTTTTGATTTGACATCTTCTTTTATCTCTCCTTGTTTGTTTTTAAACGATTTTTCAAACTGATAGACTCTATCATCAAAAATAATATCACTTTTATTTATAGGGCTCTTAAGCGATATCCCTTCAAGAGTTCTGCAGCGACTTAGCGCTACATAGGTCTGTCCATGCGTAAAGGCTCCAAAACCAATATCTATTATAACATTATCAAATGTCTGGCCTTGGCTTTTATGGATCGTTATAGCCCAGGCTAGCTTAATTGGATGCTGTTTAAATGAGCCTATAACCTCTTCTTCTATCTTATCATCTAGAGAGTTATATTTATATGCTATCTTCTCCCAGGATACTTTAGGGACCCTATAGGTCTCCCCATCTATGGCTACTTTTATATCTGAATGAGTTAGTCCTACAACCTCAGCAATAGTGCCATTAACCCATCTCTTAAGAGAGTCATTTCTAACCAGCATCACCTGAGCACCTTTTTTTAGTCTTAGCTCAGATTCTACAGGGTAAGATGATTCTTTAAAATCAGAGCTTACATCTGCATCATATCTATATTCTTTAGAGTCAATCTTATTTAAATAATTGATGTTAATATTTTTTGCCTGATTATTAGTCGTTGTTAAGGTGACTATGCCAGTAGAAGTTGGTTTAGTGTTGTAATCTAAGCGATTATTTAGAAAATCAAGATCGTTTTTAGTGGCTCTATTTAACCGTATTTTATTTAGTAGTTCTATGAAATCATTGTCCTTCTGTCTATATATTTTTTTTAATTTAATACATTCTAAATTAATTTCTT
>CAZVIC010000099.1:0-4482 GCA_964627735.1 uncultured Planctomycetia bacterium
AATCCTGTTAAATCTATTAAAAGAAAAGATACTGATTGTTCTACAAATTCAAGTTCTTTTTTGAAAAGATTAAAAGAGTGGGAAGTAAAATTAGGTTAATTTATGCATAGGTTTAAATATAGAGGCAACTATCTTTACGGAGAGAATGTTAAGATAGATTCTCTGGTCGATAAGTTTGGATCTCCATTATATGTTTATAGCGCTAATACTTTTTTAGATCACTTTTTTAAACTTAAAGAAGCTTTTAAAGAAATGTCTCCGCTTATATGTTTCAGTGTTAAGTCAAATTCTAATTTGGCTGTTTTAAAATTATTGTCTAATGTTATGGCTGGCATGGATGTTGTCTCCGGTGGAGAGCTTTTCCGAGCTCTTAAGGCTGGATCTTCTGCCTCTAAAGTTGTCTATGCTGGGGTTGGGAAAAAAGAGGATGAGATAGTCTATGCAATCAAAGAAGGTATAAAGTTTTTCAATGTTGAATCTCTTTCTGAACTTGAAAGAATAAATAGGATTGCTAAGAGCTTGGGCAAAAAACAGAGTGTTTGTTTGAGGTTAAATCCTGACGTAGATCCTAAGACACATAAATTTATAACGACAGGTAAAAAAGAGACAAAGTTTGGACTCTCTTATGGTGTTATAAAAAGTATTTTGCAAGATAGAGATAAATATAAGAATTTATTGATCTCTGGAATCCATCTACATATTGGATCTCAGATTGTATATAATGGCCCCTTTTTAAAGGCCGTAAAAGTTGCTTTAAGGCTAAAATCTGAGAAAGGTTGTGATTTTCAGTATTTAAATATAGGTGGTGGTTTAGGTATTATTTACAAAGATGAAAAGGCTTTAACAGCTTGTGAATATGCTTCTGAGATAAAGAGTATTATTAAAAAATCTGGACTTAAGCTTATCCTGGAACCAGGAAGGTTTATTGCTGGCAACTCTGGAATATTAATTACCACGGTACAGTATATTAAAGATGGTATAGGTAAAAAGTTTGCCATAGTTGATGGGGGTATGAACCTATTAATAAGACCAGCATTATACTCTGCATATCATGAGATAGGTTTAGTTGAAAAAAGAGCTGGAAAAAAAGAGCTATATGATGTTGTAGGTCCGATCTGCGAAAGTTCAGATTTTCTGGCGCTATCCAGAAATATTTCTAAACTTAAGAGTGGAGATAAGATAGCTCTGTTTAGTGCAGGAGCATATGGTTTTACTATGGCATCTAATTACAACAGTCACCCTAAATGTGCGGAGGTTATGGTTAAGGGCAATAAGTCTTATCTTATAAGAGAGCCTGAAGATTATAAGGATTTAGTAAGAGGTGAGATTATTCCGGAGTTCTTAAAATGAAAATAGTATCTTTTTGTAAGGTTGTTGCTACTGGGAATGACTTTGTCATAATCAAAAACAGATCTTTTTCTAAATCTGAATTAGTAAATATAGCTATTAAGTTATGTAATAGAAAATATGGTGTAGGAGCAGACGGGCTTCTGGTTGCAGAAAATTCAAAAAAAACAGGTATCAAAATGAGAATATTTAATTCCGATGGGACCGAAGCTGAGATGTGTGGTAACGGAATGAGAGCATTTGTTCTATGGGCCTACAAGAATAGATTGATAGCCAAAAAAGCTTCTATCCAGACCAAAGCTGGGATTATAGAAGGTGAGATAAAAAAAGATAATTATGTCAGAATTAAGATGAGCGCTTCTTTTGAATATAGGCCAAATTTAAAATTAAAGATAGGCGGGAAGACCATAAAAGGTGATTATCTGGATACTGGAGTTCCTCATTTTGTTGTTGAGATAGCTGCTCTTTCTGACTATGATGTCTTTAATATAGGTTCAAAGATAAGGCACCATACTCTATTTAGACCTCGGGGAACCAACGTGGATTTTATACGTTGGAAGAGAGGACATCTTGCTGTTAGGACTTACGAGAGAGGGGTGGAAGCTGAGACTTTGGCTTGCGGCACAGGCTGTGTAGCCTCTGCTTTGATATATGGATTGAAAAAAGGTTACAACTCTAAAAACATTATTGTTGTACCTTTGAGTGGTGAAAGATTACAGATCTCTTATGTTTATCAAGAGGGAGTATTTAGCGATGTCTATCTTGAAGGCAGAGCAGAGCTTCTTTTTGAATCAAAGTTTAAATTTAAATAGGAGGAAAATATATGTTTAGAGGCTCTATGGTGGCACTTGTTACGCCTTTTAAAGACGGTAAAGTGGATAGAAACGGTTTAAAGAAGCTTGTGAGATACCATATTAAGAATGGTACTTCAGCTATTGTTCCCTGTGGAACAACGGGAGAGTCTGCAACGCTCTCTGATAGAGAGCATGAATCTGTCGTGGAAACTATTATAGAAGAGGCTGCTGGGCGTATTCCTGTTATTGCAGGTACAGGCTCTAATTCTACAGAAGAGGCTATTAGATATACTAAGTTTGCTCAAAAGAGCGGAGCTAGCGGAGCTTTGCTTATATGCCCTTATTATAACAAGCCTACCCAAGAAGGGCTCTATCAGCATTTTAAAGCTATTGCAGAAGAGGTAAAGATACCTTTGATACTATATAATATTCCATCCCGAACTGGTGTTAACATGACTCCTGAGACTATAGCGCGTCTTGGAAGGAGGCATAAGAATATAGTTGGAGTAAAAGAGGCAACTGGAAGTTTAGATCAGATGATAGCTATTAAAAGTCTAGCCCCTAAAGGTTTTCTTCTAATATCAGGAGACGATGCTTTAACACTTCCGATACTATCTATTGGTGGAGTCGGAGTCATATCTGTCCTAGCTAATATTATGCCTAGAGAAGTTGAAGGTATAGTTAGTAAATTTGAGAATGGTGATTTAGTATCTGCAAGAAAGCAACATATAAATCTATACCCATTGATCAAGACATTGTTTTTAGAGACTAACCCTGCTCCTGTTAAAGCAGTTATGGGTATGATGGGTATTATATCGGACGAACTTAGGCTTCCTTTAGTGAAAGTCTCGTCTGCCAATAGAACAAAGATAAAATCAATAATAAAAGGATATGGATTGATATAATGAGTACAAGATTGATAATATCTGGTTGCTTGGGAAGAATGGGTAAGGGGATATCCAGGCTTGTTCTTTTGGACTCTGAATTAGAGCTTGTTGTTGGAATTGAGCAGTCTAATTCTCAAGGGCTTGGAGATGACTTGGGCAGTATTATTTTAGGTGAAAAAAAAGGAATCTTGATAAGTGAGGATATAAAAGAATATATAGAGGATGCAGATGTAGTGGTAGAGTTTAGCTCACCCGATGCTACTTTAAAGCATTTAAGAATAGTCTCTGAATTTGGTAAAGGCATGGTAATTGGAACTACCGGATTTAACGAGGAACAACTTAAAGAGTTAGAGGGTATTTCAAAAAAAACTCCGATTCTGATTTCACCTAATATGAGTATAGGCGTTAATGTGTTGTTTAAGATTATACCGCAACTAACTGAATTGTTAGGTGAAGATTACGATATAGAGATTGTTGAGACTCATCATAGCAATAAGAAAGATGCACCATCTGGAACCGCTAAGAGGATAGCAGAATTGATAAAAAATGTTAGAAGAGACTTGGTCTTTACTTATGGCAGAGAGGGCTCTAATGTTCAGCGGAAAAAAGAGGAGCTTGCCATACATGCTCTTCGCTTAGGTGAGGTAATAGGAGAACATAAAGTTATATTTGCAGGTAATAATGAGGTTGTTGAGTTAGGTCATTTTGCCATTTCACGCGACATATTTTCTAAAGGAGCAATTTTGGGGGCGAAGTATATTGAAGGCAAAAAAACGGGGCTCTATACTATGCAGGATGTACTTTCTGTTAAGTTAGACGGGTAATGAAAAAAATAAAAATATATCTTGTAGTATCTGCTATCTTAGTAGGTATTATTCTCTCTGTCTCAGGTTTTTTCTGGAGATTTGAAAGGCCTATTTTGTTAAAAAGCCTGAAAAAAGGAGATCTTTCTGCTAGTAAAATCATTGTAGTTACTGTAGCTGAGGAGAGCTTTAGAGAGCAGAAACTTTGGCCTTGGGGTAGTGATTGGTTAGACTACCTTATTACCTATATTTTAGATTTCAAACCCAATAAAGTGGTCTTAAGTCCTGATTTTACTGAGAGCGCCAAGGATGCAAAAGGTTTTCATAAATTTTTGCAAAATGACAAGGTTATTGTTCCATTTGCAGAAAGTATTAAGGATTTAAATATTGGATTTAAGGTCCACATGGTATATGGCAAAGAGAACGGACTTCTTTATTCGTTCCTCAATTATAAAGGTATACCTAGCTTAAGCTTTGCTTTTGATGAAAATGATAAGAGGGCAGCTTTAAGTAAAGATGGGAAGTTTTATTTTCCGATTCGAGATAATATGAGAGTTGTTTCTGCGTCTAATATTGCTCTTTTCGGCATGCTAAAAAAAGAAGGTTACCGCGATGGCAATATGGCCGATCTTGGTGGTAATGTAGTGTTAT
>CAZVIC010000100.1:0-4382 GCA_964627735.1 uncultured Planctomycetia bacterium
GTTCAGGCACAACTCTTATTGAATGCAAGTTAACAGGTAGAAATGCTATAGGATTAGATATAAATCCCAAGATGATTGAAACAGCTAAAGAGAGTTTAAAATTTGATGTAGACGATAAGACCCCTAAAACAGAGATAAAGGTAAAAATTGGTGATGCAAGAGATTTAAAAGACATAAAAGATAACTCTATTGATTTAATAGCTACACACCCACCATATGCAGATATTATTAAGTATAGTGAAGGAGAGATAGAGGAAGACTTATCAAATATCCATAGTATTGATAAATTCTGCGATGAGATGGCTAAAGTTGCTTCTGAGTGTTATAGAGTCTTAAAGCCCAATAAATACTGCGGAATCTTAATGGGGGAAACCAGACGAAAAAAATACTTTATTCCTATGGCGTATAAAATAATGCAAAGCTTTATAGATAAAGGTTTTAAGTTAAAGGAGGACATAATAAAACATCAATGGAATTGCAAAACAACACCATATTGGAGTAAAATGTCTAAGAATTATAATTTTCTTCTTATAATGCATGAACATTTGTTTTTATTTGAAAAACCTGCCTTTTGATTAGAAGCTATTTCTTAAATATTTTCTAGCAATAAAAGAATACTAATGACTAACTAAAAAACCCGAGGCAGGTACATCACAGTCACTTTTGGTAAAAAATAGTTAATAAATAATTTTCTTGACTATTTTTTACTTTTATGCTACATTATATTCGTGAATAAAAATAGCTATGAAATTTCTATTAACAACAAAATGAATTAAACAAAGGAGTGTAACCATGGTAACCATGAAGATGCATATCAGAAGCCACAAAGAACCGCTAGATACTGAAATTCGAATTATTCCTATAAAAAAGCTTAAGCTAGATCGTGACAACGTTAGATTTAGGCATCTTAGTAAAGATAGACCCCTGAGTGATGCAGAAATTGAATCGGAGATATGGAAAGAATCGGAGACAAAATCTCTCTACAATCAAATTATTAACTCTGGCGGACTATTAGAACATCCATTCGTTGATGAAAATAATGTAGTTAGGGAGGGAAACCGCAGACTAGCCTGTTTACGTCAAATCGAACGAGATTTTATGGAGGGAAGAATAGAACCACTTAGTCCATTAACAAATTTTACAGAAATTGAATGTCGAGTTCCTATGGATAGTATAGCACCTATAGATTTAGATATTTTATTAGCAATATGGCACGTGAAAGATAAAAAACCGTGGGCTAAGCTAAATCAAGCTAGTCACATATATGATATGAGAGATAGGCGCGGGTTAAGCTATGATGATATTGCCAAAGCAATCGGTATGTCAAAAGGTGCAGTGCTACAATGTTGTAAATCGTTTGAGTGGACAACTGAATATATGAAAATCTACAAAGTGAAAAACGTAACTTGTTGGAGTTTTTTTGAGGAACTTTATAAGAAGAAAACACTCCGCAACTGGGTAGTAAATGATAGACGAAATTTGGAAAAATTTTTTGAATGGGTTTATAATGAAAAATTTCCTATGGCCATAAATGTACGTAAATTACCTGATATATTATTCAATCTTGATAAACAATTAGGTAGAGATTTAATGGAATTATTTAATTTAAAAGGAAAAAACATCCACGATGCCATAGGAGAACTGGCCACCCATGACCCATCTTTAAACAACAGCTTTTTTAAGGTCATACAAAGAATTCGCAAGAGATTAGATAAGATGAGCAAGGAAGAATTGCGTGAAATGAATCATATGCTGGCAAAGAAGAAGTCATTAATTGCATTGCGGGATAAAATAAACGAGATAACCAAACTTCAATAAGTTTTTACATAAAATAACAAGGAGGTAGAAGTGGAGAAGAAAGATAGCAAGACGTTAGAAGTAACAGTAAGGTTTTTTGCAGACAATGTGTCGGTTGAGAGCCCAATAGGAAAGAAGAGGGTAGTATGTTGGGATTGCGGGATGGCTTATACTAAAGTAAACAAAAATCTCGGCATTAGCAGTATACCTGGCCAACCCTTCCAATGTTTAGAAGATATAGTTCCTTTAATAAAGGAAATACTTCGAAAACAAAAAATTTTAATGGTTTCAGATAATCGACGACCTCGAATAATGAATCCAAAACGAAGAAGCAACTGAGCTCTTATTGAGCTAAAAAAGTCCGTAGAGCTTGGGGAAATATTAAGGTAACATAAACCAAAGGAGGATGACAATGGCAGAATACGATCTTAACCCTTTATTTGAAGAATATCCTAGCCTTATCGAGCAAATGCCTGATACTTTTACAAGCCATGCATTTATTCTCAATCTTGCTCAGCAAAACCAACCTTTATATATAGATGCAGTAAACGCTTACAGAGATTCAACTCACGAAGGAACCCCTGCGCCATTTAAAGCTGTTCATGGTAGACTTTCAAAGCAATTACACAATTATCCTAACCGTATTAAATATGTAGAACATGTTCAAAGTAAAGACATTTTTAATCAATCAAGTGAGTGTGCTAGTTGGATAAAAATCAATCAATAGCACTAAAATCTTCTGACACAAGAGCTATAAAGTTAATTTAAAAGCTATTTATATTATTGTAGACAATAAGTAGTATGGATGTGATAATATTTTATATAATAGAGTAAAGACTAAAAAGAGCATTTATATGATCAATAATAAATTTAATGCAGAGCTAGCATTATTATTTAGACCTTTTTTTCTACATAGCATAATTAAAGGCGAACATAGTAAATGCTTACTTCCTATACTAAATAAATCTGGGTATCATTGTAGCAAAAAAAATACCTTAGCTAAGATGTTCGATGATGTATACCATCATCTTACCAAAAGATATAGATGTGAGTATGTTTATAAAAATACTATAATAAAAAACATACTTCTAGGGAGACATTCTTTAAATTCATCAGTTGCATTATCGGAATTAAGAGCTAATAAGTCAAAATCTGATTTAGTTATTGTTAATGGAACATCGACTGTTTATGAAATAAAAAGTGAATTAGATTGCCTAGATAGATTGCCATATCAAGTAGCAGATTATCTTAAACTATTTGATATAGTAAATGTTGTAACTTATGCGCAGAATGTAAAGAAAATAATAGATATTGTTCCTCCTCGAGTAGGAATATTGTGTCTAACCAATAAAAATAGTATAAGTGTTTACAGGACTGCTTTATCTAATAAATGTAATGTTGAGCCTGATGCTATCTTTAGTTCCTTAACGAAGAAAGAGTATCTTAATATCGTGAAAGATAAGTTTGAATATATTCCTAATGTTCCAAATACCAAAATATATAAAGAGTGCAAGAGTTTGTTTTGCTCATTGTCGCCTGATGAAGCACACGCTTATTTAATTGATGCTTTGAAATCAAGAAAGATTAAAAGTTATAAAAAAGATATAGTACGTCGAGCTCCGTATTCTCTTAAATCTCTATGTTTGTTTTCTCATTTTACGCAGATAGAGGCTGATATTTTTATTGATAATTTATTTTCGTACAATATTTTTTAAAATAAAATTATGTATTTTCCATATTTACGTGCAAGACAATATGAACTTTTAGCTCTGAGAGATTTACCTGATATTGCTATTAACATCGATAAAGTTATACCTATAGTAGAGCCAATTAAAGATAGTAGTACGCTACATAAGAGTATTAGTAGTTTTATTGATAAGTCGATGAAGTTTATTTTAGTAGAGAATCCTAAAAGTGGAGACCTTAAAAATGACAATAATGTTGTTAAGAATAAATTAGTCAAAGGTTTGTTGAAGGATTATAATAAATATTACTTAGCTTTCATAATAGACCAATATGCTACATTACAATCGATAAATTCTTTTATAACTAGATATCCTAATATTCCGAAAGTATTTATCCATTTCCATGGATTTTTAGATGCAAAATCTTTAGTAGTAAGATTTGGTAAAGAAAAAGATATTATTTTTAATATATTTATAGAGCATAAAACAGGGGAAGCTTATCGAAGAGTTTTTAGAGGGCACGGCTGGAAAAATATATTGATTGCTGATGGATTTATTCGTCAAAATAGAAATGCTGATTATCCTCCGGATGATTTTTTTTCTGATTTAATTTTTAACTATAAAGCTAAAGAATATTACGGATTTGGTGATTTTTTAATAGTTGGTGATGTTTTTTCGAAAGGATTTGCTCCACATGCCGTAGCATTGCATTTAACTTATTTAAACAAAAAGAATCAAGAATTAAGAGTTAGACACTTTGTTTCAGATGCAGCAGATTCTATTGAAGATACTGCTGGAAAATTCATGGAAGCATTAACAAAAATGATTAACTATACCAATAGTCATAAGATGTTTCAAAAAACCCAAGGTCTGAAAGAGTTTAAAGATTATTATAAAGAA
>CAZVIC010000101.1:0-4375 GCA_964627735.1 uncultured Planctomycetia bacterium
TTAGTGTAAGGAGAATACTTAATATAAGAAAGAGCGGGGTAAGGGTTAGAAAATTAGAGGATTTAGGTAATACAAGTAAGAGGCTTAAGAAGGTGCGTGGGTATATTAGTTTTTGAGGGAAGGGGAGCACTTGATTACCAATCAAGTGTATCATTGAAATATCTATTTTTTACCTCAATTTGACTATTGCTCTATATATGGCATACTTTATAAAGAGGGGATTTCATATAATAGTGTATAGGATTAGAGGAATATCTTTTAATATTTTTAGGATTTTTTAAAATATAGGAGGGGCGTTGTTTAAAAAAAGTAAAATAGCAATATTGATTCTGCTCATATTTGCTTTAGAAGGGACATTGTCTATTTCTATTGAGGCAAGAAGAGTAAAAAGAGATAGCGTTAATGATCTCTTAGGACTTAACTTGTTCTTTAATGTTGCACAAGATAGTCGTGCAAATATAGAGTTACTTACCAAGGATAGCAATGTACGCAGCCCAAAAGAACAGGGACATGCAATCTCATATTTCACCATGGGCATGGAGGAACATAGTGAATTAATGCACCTCTTGCATAGTCCACTGAAAGATAAAAATATTATCATACAGAGACAGCGTCTGATGCTTGACTTAATGGATAATCTTGATTTTAAAAATGCAACTGTTAACAGGGCTGAAATCTATTCTTTTATTGCGAGATTAAGGTTCCTGCTTAACGGTGGTCATGGTCAATATTCCAGTGGTGATAGCGAAGGTTTAGCTGCTATGTTTTTTGGGGGCAATATTACAAATGAAGAGGTAGCAGAGATTATAGAGAGATCAACTTCTTTGATTGATAATTCTAGAGATCAAAGGTTATCAGTCCAGGAGGAGCTAGGTTGTTATCTTTCTTCTTTAGGTGGCGGGGTAACAAATTTGAATTCCTTTATAGATTTACTTTCTTCTATTGATAATCCAGATGCTAAAGCTATGGCTGAGGATATAAATAAGACAGCTTCTGTATTGACGGATCTAACCTGGCAGAAGTTGGTTGATATGATCCGTAATGAAGATAGAGATGCTATAGCTGAATTAGCTGAAACAATGAAGAGCCTAGGAGATATACTTCATAGAGTTGGAGCAATAATATCATTTGCAAAATATGCCAAGGAGAATGAAGATAAATTTAATAGTGTTACTTTTGATTCAGATAGAGAGATGGGCTATAGAGAAGGTTACAACTTGGCAAGGTTGCTTGATGGTCAGACTCCAAATATAGCTACAGGTGATGCTTCTTGTGTTGTTTTAACAGGACCTAATGAGAGCGGGAAGAGTTACAAGATAATGACAGATCTTTTTATTCAGTTATCTGCTCAATCTTTTGGAATAGCTACAGCCAAAGATCCTAACCTAAGAATATATGACAACATTGTATATATTGATAGAGCTGACACAGAATCTTCGCGCGATTTAAGTGCATTTGGATCTGAGCAAGATAGATGGCAGAAATTGATTCGCATAGGAGATGCAGCAACTATTGCCTTTATAGATGAGGGTTATTCTACAACATCGCCACTGGATCAATATGCGCTCTTTTCAGCATCAATAGAGATCTTGATAAATAGAGGAGTACGCTTTGAGGTTGCTACTCATAGTGAGGATTTTATTCAGAGATATCTAGGTAGAGATGACTTCTCATTCTACCATTTTGAGATTATTATGCCCCAAGAAGAGGGAGGGGAAGTAACTTTAACTCACGAATTACAGGATGGTATTGCAGATTCTCATGCTTTAGATATTGCAAGGAATAGAGGGTTAGACAGCTCTCTTCTCGAGTCTGCCAGTAATTATATAGCTGGAGATATTGCCATAGCTTCTGAGTCAGAGATAGAGAGCCCCGATCTAAAAGCAATTGAATCTTACACAGAAGAAGAGAGGACTATCCTTATGGAAGAGACAAGGAGTTTAATTGGTTTCTTTCCTAATAAAGGAGAGATTGGTATGGTTCCAGAATCTTTCAACCCTGAAAGAGAAGAGATGAAAACGGTCTCTGGAAAAGATGCGCTTTCAGGTTATCAGCAACCATTTGTATTACTAAGCGCTGATGATGATTTTAGTAATTGGGGCGGAATGAGAAGTGTTGAATATGAAGGCATGCGGAATGACCATCTTGAACTTATTCAGGAAATGTTATTATGGGGTGCAACCACTGATTCAAAAGAGTTACTTGAGAGGCAGAATATGTTTAGACTGCTCTCTGAATCAGAACAATTAGATGGATTGCGTGATAATATTGCAGATCTATCAGGTCTTATGTATTTATTTGTAAACGGTGCTGCCGAATGTTTTATACGTAATGCCGAAAGTTTTAACATCTATATCTTAGAAGACCAAGCTAAGGCATTAGCTGAATTTTATACTTACGATAATAATGCCGATGAATTAAAAGCCCACCTTAGTATATTTACCAGCATTTTAGATCTGACGCTTCAGGAATTGAGATTAAGCAGAGAAAGTCTTGGCATAGCAGAAGAGATGGAATTGATATATAAATTGGTAGATTTGATAGACAGATCTAAAGTAAAAGAAGATGCGTTAAATAGTTTGTATCATGAAAGAGATACAAGCATTGATGGCAAATTATCAATAGATGCCATCGAAAAAGAGATGAAAGAAATCGAAAGAGAGTTTGCCCGACTTATAGGAGCTGAGATTATAGAAGAGAAATATTCCAGACGTATTGAGAAAGACGGAGAAAGATTTAGGATTCGTGATTCCGGAGCACAGCAAATAGTTTCTAAATTGGCAGCCGGAGTCTATGAAAAGATAAAAAATAGCCTTGCTCCGTTATCTATATATGATGTTGATCGTAATGCATTGAAAGATGTTTTCTCATCCATTCAATCTAGTGCTGAAAAGGTTGCATCACGTGGCTTTGGAATGTTTACCAAAGATTATACATTACTTATTCAATTGATAGGTGAGATTATGCAGGATAGAGATCCAAGAGCTGAATTTTTAAGTGCACTTAGGAGTTTTGATTCTGTACACCTACAGCAATGGGCAAACTATTTTGAAACTAATCTGGATGTCTTCTTCGGTAAGGTTCCAAACACTCAAACATTATGGGAGAGAGGTTTTGTTAGACATAAGGAATATCAGAGTTTAACTTATCAGCTCCAGCATCTATCTGAGATGGTCCAGGACTCGGAATATTTAGATGCTTTCTGCAAAGAGAGGATTGATATATTCAGTCGCATCGGCTATGAGAGAAATCAACTTGATCGCATCGAAGAGGAGATAGAGAGGCTTCAAGGCATGCCAGAGAGTGAGAGACTTAATTACTGGGAAAATGATTTACGTAGAGAACAAGATGAGTTAAATAGAGTCAGAGAGTCAATAGAAGAGACTGAACGTAAGTTAGAAATATACCGCAATCCTCAAGATAATATAGAAGTTTTAACTCAAGAGATTAAAGAGAGGTTGGAGTATAAGGTTGAACATTTTAGCTTTGGTGAATCAAGAGAATATGCATTTAACTCCAGTGCCTATAAAACTATAGCCAACGAAGAGCTATTTAAACTTTATTCTATGTTTTTATATGCAACTATGATACGTGATTATGGAATAAACGAAGTTAATTTCACAAATCAAGCCACAGTAGATATCAAAGGCGGTTGGAATATGGTTAAGGCAGAGGATGAGCAAGTCTCAAATAGTATCACCATAAGCGATGGTAAGAGAGTTGAGATTGTATCAGGGTCTAATATGAGTGGAAAGACATTTTTTGAGAAGATGGTAACAAGGATACTGTTAGCTGCTCAGGTTACTGGATTTGCTCCTGCAGATAGTGTTACTATGCCAATATTTGACTATATAATATATTCTGATCGCGTTAATCCAAGGTCAGATTTAAATCTAAGTGCATTTGCTAATGAGATGGAGATACGTAAACAGATATCTACTATCTTAAACCAGTCAGATGTTTTAGTATTTGGCGCATTAGATGAGATATGCTCTACAACCTCACCCAAATATCAATCAGCTCTGTCTTTTGCTTTTACTGAGGAGTTTTTAAGGATGGGCGATTTTGTAATCATTGCAAGTCATAATCATGATTATATAGATGCGTTTTTAACTTCCTACCCTTCTTATACACAAGTCGGAAATTTAAGAAACCATCTTCAGGATGGCGAGGTTGTATTTGAATATCTCTATCAAGATGGCCATCAAGAATCAAATGCAATTGAGGTAGCACGCACTATGGGGTTTGATGAAGAGATACTTCAATTGGCTCAGGAGATAAAAATAGAATTAGAGCAAGAAGAGAATGAAGGTCAAAGCGGAGATTAAATGAGGGTTAAGATTGTAGTTCGAGTCCTCGCCGGGGAGCCATTTAT
>CAZVIC010000102.1:0-4234 GCA_964627735.1 uncultured Planctomycetia bacterium
ATAAAGATGGGATTAATTGGGATTTAGGGCTTGGTTATCAAGGATTAAATTTAAAACTTAAAGGGTATATCTCCTTAGAAAAAGAACTTTGTCTTTTTAGTTTTGATTCTAATTCTGCAAAAACAGCTTTTGTTGGTGAATATGATTTTAAAAGAGAAGTACTAAAAGGAAAAGTATTTTTTAAAGAAAAAATTTATAGCTTAGGGGCTAAAATTCTAAGAGACAATAGTCTTTTTTCTCTAGTGGATGTTTTTTTAGGACCTATCTCTGTTCCTGGCCCTGTAGAGTTAGATTTTAGCGAGGGGCTAAATTTTAATTGGATTATTAAAGCGCCCTCTTTAGATGCGTTTGGTTTTTTTGATTTTAAGAATGAAGAAGATAAGTTTCAATTCTATATTAAAGTTTTAAAAGCTAAGTTTGGGGAATACGAATTGATAACAAATTCTTATGTAGATTATATTCTGGATGAGAAAGCTCTGGTCTTTAAATCCGTAGGTACTGTTTTAAATAAGAATCCTTTCCCAGAAACATCTTTCAAGATAGCATTAATTGATAAAGGGGTGGCTCTTGAGAGTTTTAATTATGAAGGAGGAATAAGCTTCAATGGTCATTGGGATTATAACTTAAATCACAACATCCAGGGGGAGTTCAACGATTTTAACTTACACGAAATGATGACTGTAATTATGCCTCTCTATGCTCGCTATTTAAGTGTCTCTAGTGTAGATGGAGAGTTCAATTATTTTTATTATGATAATTCAAGGTTGATAGACATTATATTGGAACTTGGAGAGGGCAGGATTATAGATGTTGCATTTGAAAGTGGTAAAGTTCACCTGATGGGTAATTCCAATATGCTAGGTTTTGTTAATTCAGAGCTGGTTATTGACGGAATGCCTTTAGCTTTTGAAGGTAATATTGATATTGCCAAGTTTCCAGCCGCTGCTATGTGGAAAGATGTTCTCTTAGTTCCAATTTCAACATCCTATCTTTTTGGCAATACGTCTTTTGAGGATAGATTTGGAGATAAAAGAATGTCTCTAGGCACAAAGTTAAAAGATAACGTTAGATTGGATTATAATGTGGAATTTTCAGCAGATGAAAACTACAATAAGAATGAAGTTTCGCTAGAGATTATAGGGGTGCCTAATTTGAAATTGCGTTTAAAGGATGACGAAGAGATAATGGGAGTAGAGAAAAACATTAAATTCTGATAATTATGAAAGAGCGAATAGGTAATTTCTTTTGCTATGTTGGTAGGTTAACTATGCTTGCAGGGCATATAACCAATCTTATTTTTACCAAAACTCCACGGTTCGACCTTCTTTATAGGCAGATGATTAAAATAGGCTTAGAGAGTCTTCCTATAGTTTTTTTAACATCTATATTCATTGGTATAGTTATTGCGTTACAGAGCGCTTATCAGATGCAAAGACTCTCAGCAGAGATGTATATAGCTTCTTTAGTTGCGCTTTCAGTTGTACGAGAGTTAGGTCCTGTTCTAACTGGCCTTGTTGTTGCTGGTCGTGTTGGGGCTTCTATATCTGCTGAGTTGGGTACAATGAAGGTCACCGAGCAAATAGATGCTATGGATTCAATGGCTACCGATCCTATCCAATATCTTGTAGTTCCCAGGTTTTTAGCGCTTCTTTTTATGCTTCCGATTTTAACTATATATGCGGATATAGTAGGTATACTGGGAGGTTTCTTGATAGGAGTAACAAAACTTGGTATTGGTGCAAATCAATATTTAAAACTGACCTTTGAGTCTCTGGCTATGAAGGATATTTATAGCGGATTTGCAAAGCCTATAGTCTTTGCAATAATTATTGCTTTAATATCTGCGCAGGAAGGTTTTATAGCAAGAGGTGGAGCAGAGGGTGTTGGTAGGGCTACTACACGTACAGTGGTCAATACCTTTATATTGATTATTACGGCGGATTGCTTGATAACAGCCTTTTTCTATTTTATTTCATGATGATAAGAGTGGCTAATCTTTGGAAAAAGTTTGATAATTTAGAAGTTTTAAAAGGTCTAGATATTTCAATAGATGAGGGAGAGGTTTTTGTAATAATTGGTCAGAGCGGATGTGGTAAAAGCGTATTTTTAAAGCTTTTAATTAATCTTCTTGAGCCCGATAGTGGTGATATATCTGTAGAGAATGAGAGCGTATTTGAACTCAGTGAAAAAGAACTTAGAAAATTAAGAATGAAATTTGGTTTCGTCTTTCAGCATTCGGCTCTCTTTGATTCTTTAAATGTCTATGATAATGTTAGCTTTGAGCTAGTTCAACATACTGATTTAAATCAGAAACTAATTAGTGAGAGAGTATCTCATTGTCTTAAACTTGTAGGTTTGCAAGGCATAGAAGATAAAATGCCGGCTGAATTAAGCGGAGGGATGAAGAAGAGAGTTGCTATAGCTAGAGCGGTTGTCTTAAATCCCAAAATAATACTCTATGATGAGCCAACTACAGGATTGGATCCTGTTGTTGCCTCTTCAATAAATCATCTGATTAAGAAGTTAAAACAGGAAATCAATGCAACTTCCATTGTCGTTACTCATGATATGCATAGTGCCTATTTTATAGCAGATAGGATTGGCATGCTTTATGAGGGTAAAATTATTGAGACAGGTAGTCCAGATGAAATAAGAGCTAGTTCTAATCCTATTGTTCAGCAGTTTATTAATGGTAATATTCAAGGTCCTATAGAAGCATGATAGATGATATTAAGAATTGTAGTTTTAAATGGAGAGTTAAAGAGATGAGTGTTAAAAAAATCAGATTAAGTTTTATTTTGCTGGGAGGGTAAAATCATGGAATACTGGAGAAAAAGTGAATGGAGGTTAGGTCTTTTTATTGCCTGCGGTATTGTTCTTTTTGGTGCTCTTGTTTTCACTATAAGTAATCTTAATTTTTTTAATAAAAGTTATGAGATAAGAGTTCTCTTTAAGTTTGCAAATGGTATAGAGAGCGGAGCTCCAGCTAGACTTGCTGGTGTAAAAGTTGGTGAAGTTAAAAGTGTTAAAATAATCTATGATCCGGACGATGAAACTCCTCTCGTTGAGGTTGATTTGTTGGTAGAAGAGGATGTTTTAATCAGGCAAAATGCCAGCGTTTTGATCTCTACTTTAGGGTTGTTGGGCGAGAAGTATGTTGAGATATTGCCTGGAGATAAGAGTCGAGATTTAATGAAAGAAGGTGATGTTATAGTTGGTTATGATTCTGTCCCAATGGCTAGACTTTCAGATTTAGCATATCAAGTTGCTCAGAAATTAGACCAGACTATAGATGCTATAAGAGATGTTTTTTTTAAAGAACAGAATAAGCAGGATTTAGAAGATATAATTATAAATGTAAAGTCTTTAAGTGATAATTTGAACAAGTTGGCAGTTGAGACCAACGAGGTTATGAATAAGATAAACAACGGAGAAGGCACTCTAGGCAAGATTCTTTCTGAGGATGTGTTATACTATGAGATATTATCTATTGTTAGAGAGATCAAAAAGAATCCTTGGAAGTTGTTGAGGAAGACAAAAAGTTCTGAAGATTCATCTTTAGATGATGGTAATCAAGGGTTTTTACGCTGAGGATAGTTTTTAATATGAAAAAGAGTACTATATTTGTCTGTCAGAATTGCGGCTATCAATCCAAAGGATTTTTAGGCCGTTGTCCGGAATGTGAGAACTGGGATTCTATGATTGAAGAGTTCAAAGAACATGAGGGCAAGATTGTTTCCAGCTCGAAATCTGCCCATGTTTTATCCGAGATTGATTGTGAGAGTCAAGATAGGGTTTCAACTGGCAATAATGAGTTTGACCTTGTCTTGGGTGGTGGAATTGTACCGGGTTCTGTTGTGCTTTTAGGTGGGAGGCCTGGAATCGGAAAGTCTACTATTATGTTGCAAGTAGCTTTTAGTATTGCAGGGTCTAAAAAGAGTGTTCTCTATGTTTCGGGTGAAGAGTCTTTAGCTCAGATTAAAATTAGAGCTAAGAGATTGAATGTTGAAGAGAAGCCTAGTTTGTTCTTTCTCCCTGAAACTAATCTGGAGGCTATAATATCTCAGGTTGAATCATTGAATCCAGATTTTCTGATAATAGACTCAATACAGGTTATCTCTCATCCCGACCTCTCTTCTTCTGCTGGGACTATAAGCCAAGTTAAAGAGTCTGCTCAGAGATTGACGAGGATTGCAAAAGATAGAGGTATGTCTACTTTCCTTATAGGGCATGT
>CAZVIC010000103.1:0-4225 GCA_964627735.1 uncultured Planctomycetia bacterium
CTTCGTTACAAGCAATCTGAGCAGAAAAACCCTCATACATTGTATAGGCACCCATGACTTGTACGATTCTCAGCCTCTGGGGATTCTTTCCTTCCTCTGGATTATTAAACAACGCTTGATCAAAATTTAATAACTCTTTAACCATGCTGGACGCCCCTAAAGCATCTGCAGCTTCTATAGAGCTAATACCATTTGCAAATGCATGCTCTTTAACCGCATAATACTCCTCCACAACTTCACTTACACCTTGGAATAGCTGTTGATATTCATCAGGAATTTGATTAATATTTTCAACGTTAAATCTATCCAATAATAACTTTTCCTGCCTTGACAGCCAAAGTTCAGGAGTAGAAATAAATGTTAACTGTCCGTCGTTAGTGGGGATCGCTACAATCTCATCGAGTACTTCTGTTTGTAATCCACCTCTAGCTTCAGCCGCAGCTTTAATGTGATAAGCTGTAGGCTCAACTTGATTCTCAATTAAATCATTAATTACATCTACAATAAGAGCAATATCATTTTGCTGTGCAAAGCTTAGAAGGCCGGATAAATCTGAAAAATTTATAAGAGGATTATCCGAAGTTGCTAAATCAATCTCTTGATGACTATCAAGAGCTTCCTGATATGCTCTAGAAAGCTCTTGAAGATATGATAAATCAATTACAATTAAATTACCGCTGCTATCTCTTAAGGCAATTTTACCTGCTGTTGTAGCTCCCTCTTTTACTGCAGCTATTACTTCCAACTCAAGAAGGCCAACTACTTCAAAATAATAATCATCATCCCAGGTAAATTGAAATCCAGAATTTTCTGTAGAACTCTCGGTTGAAGTTGTTGTAGTTTGATGTGTAGAACTTCCATCATCCTCAACCTCAACTTCATAAACCACAGTATCTGAATAAGCTACTTCGGCATCACTACTTCCTGCTCCCAAATGTTCTATTAACGCATTGATACCTCTTTGCATCGGTCCTGGAAGGTTTGCACCATCCGGAAGAGATACAGAATACACAATTCCTTCTGTAGATGTAACCCGAGTTGTATTAGTATTTCCTCCTCGAGCAAAAATCCCCAAATCATTCGGACCATAGACTATTAAATGAAAGAGCTCTGCAATATCCGGAAGAGGTATTCCGAAGGGTTCAATAATGTTGTTTACCCAACTATACTTTCCTCCTCCTAATAAAGTTAATAACGAAAAAGGGTTTCTAATGGCTGCTGCTACTGTTCCAGTTGGTGTCCCCTGATAATATGCAGCAAATCCACTAGTTACACCTACAATGATACTGTTTAATCCTATTCGCACTACTAGTTTAGCTAATTTAGAGCCGGGGAATACTAATGAAGCAATCCAAGCGCCGGGTCTTCCCATAATTGCCAATGAGCCTTCCTGGACAAATGCATCTATAAGATTTAACACTGTAAGCACAGTGCCGAGCACTACTTTTCCTACAGTCCATATTCCCTTTGCACCTTTTACTACATCATATACTTTTTTAAATGCAGCGGTAGCTCGTATATAAGACCCTGCTGCTCCCGCGACAATAGATAATACCGCAAACTGCAGCGCTTCAGAAGCTGCCATTGCAGTTACATCTGCAATTAGCATAGAAGAGATTAAGCCCTTTAGGTCTTCACCAATTTGATTAAAGAGCAGCTCCTCTTGCTCAGCTCCCTCAACCAAAGGCACTAAGCCTAAGTTGCTCATCGCAGACATAATAATCTCAAAATCTAAGACACCTACCCCAACTTCACTTTCAGGAAATATGCTAGCTATCTGTTCACGAATTTTAAAGCGGTGATTATTGAGGTTCTCCTGATACTCTCCTGCTGTTACATAATTTATACTATCTAGGGGATTATCTGACGGATTACTACCAAGAGTGTATAGAGTCGATAGAATTCCGGCACTAGTTTTCAATGACCAAGTAAATGCATCCGCTAAAAAACTTCCTACAGCAGAGCATTTGCGCCCAGAAAAAGTGTTTATAAAAAAATCCAAAGATATAGCTTGTGAAATAATGCTCTGTAATCCAATTAGCCCAGAAGAAACAAGAGATAGCTCATCAAGGGCAGAAAAAAGCTCTGATGCAGATGTATCATTGAGTACAAGACCTTCTATTTGCAAAGCCAAATCATCAGCAAGATCTTTATAGTTTTGTATGCTTATATTTAAAGATTCTATTGCATGTTGATAAACATTTTCATAATCTTCTCCTTCAAATCCTATATTTAGTTTACTGTCAGCATATTCCTTTAAATTAGCATAAATACCATCTATATCATCAGATTCTTCCAACGCTTCAAAAAGTTCATCTAGACTCCTGCAGTGCTGTTGAAGAATATATTCCGGAATATATGATTGGCTTGAAAATACATCTAACTCCACTTGATTATCAATTCTATCTATTAAATCTAAAAATCTATCGACATGATCTCCGTTAATAGGAGCGAGTCCAGCTTTAAGATCGTCTGAAGAATGTTCTTCAAGTAAAACACCTATCGTCATTGCATTCCAATCTATAACATCGTCAGATACTTGAGGTAACCACCGCATATATTCGATAAGCTTATTGCGCAAAAAATCAATCCCTATCTGTTCCTCTAGGATATCCGCGTACAATCCTTCGCTGTATTCATCCTGATGATATTTATACATATGTCCCTCAGCACTAGTAAGAAAACTACTAAGAGAATCAAAGAGATTCATTGCCTCCGGAATTGTCATACTTTTTATCTCTTCGCTATCTCCAAGCTTCGCAATATCTTCTTTAAATTTAACAAGTGTATAATCTTCATCTAACCAAGTATCAACCGGATCAATATCAAGAGAAGGGCTAGATTGAACTATCCATGTCTTAATTACATTTATCTTATCATCACGACTCATTGTCTCTGGATCACGCAACCAAATTTCAGATACAAATTCAAGAGCTAGGTTGTCTATAGAAAATAACGGGTGATCTAATGTCTCTGTAGCTGTATCTCGAATATAATTCAATCTTAATTCCAGATATTCCTGAGCTAAAACCTGTAGATTTTCTGAGGACGATACTCCATCCTTAATAGACGCTAATCCACCACGATAAGCTTCTGCCATACTTAGTGTAGAATTATCTATAGAACTGAAACTTAATTCAGGAACATCTATATCAGATTCGTCTAAACCGCTAATGCTTAACCCTGCAATATCTACATCAAGAAAAGATTCACTTTCAACTTTTGAAAGCTCTATATACTCATCTAATTGTTCTATTTCAGAATCTAACAAATAACCTAAAGTATCTAGAGTAATTAGAGGGAGGTCCACGACCCGTTTTTCACCTGCCTCATCTTCTACTTCCTTAGAAAAACTATAAATCGTACCTCCGCCTATTACTTGAATGCAACTTATAATTTCATCATCAGATATCTTGTTGACCTCTTTGATTTCAGTTAATAGATCTCCACTAAATAACTCTGATAAACATACATTCTCTACAACAGTTGTAATCTCTAATAGTCCGCTTCCCGTAGGCATACATACTATAAATCCTTGAATACTATGCTCAATGCTTACATCCTCTGACAATTTACCAAAAACAATTATAGTCGTTCCATCATCTATAACAGACATATCAAACACAGCTTTACTTTCTATGCTAGTGCCATCTGTAAGTGGCGCCACTAAAGAACTATTAACAATATTAAAGCTAGCTAAAACAGGGGCTACTGTTAAAAGTGGAACCGTAGAGGTATTGCCAGATAGGTTTAGTGGAAGATCTCCATATGACGTTACATCTGTACTTGTAGATCCTGTGGAGGTAGCACCTAAGTTATGGCTTGGTAAAACCCTCGGGAAACCCCACGCTAATTGGCTTAAGCAAAAAAGCTCCACTACTACAATATGAGTTATTTTCTTCCACGCTACCAACTTCATAACCATATCTCCTCACTATGACTACTTATACTATTAATTTGAAAACTATTTAAAAACTGATTATTAAAAGCACTATCCTCTAGATATATCCTTGCTACATCAAACAATGTACTTTCCAAGCCAGTGATATAAAAATCAGTTGCATAAAAACACTTCTTCATAGTATTTTTCCCTTTTCTTACTCTCCTTATTATATTTATACCATACTTTTTTATTTTATCAAGTAACAATTATTTTTATAACTACTATAAAAATATAGATTTAGCTCAAATTTATTAAAATTATAAGAAGAATTACCTGAACAAT
>CAZVIC010000104.1:0-1133 GCA_964627735.1 uncultured Planctomycetia bacterium
TCCTGTTATTGATATTATAGGTAGCACCAAAAAAGGTGAGGATATAACAGTAAGCGTTGCTGTTGGCAAAGAGATCCCTCACCCTAATACAACGGCTCACCATATAAGCTGGATTGAACTCTATTTTCGTGCAAAAGATAAAAAGAATCCAATTCAATTGGGTAGGTTTGATTTTAGCTCTCATGGTGCCTCAGCTGATGGAGCCGACAAGAGTTCTGTTTATAGTAGTCCCAAAATAGTAGCTACTTTTAAAACAGAAGAACCAGGAACTTTGATAGCAACATCCTATTGTAATATTCATGGTCTTTGGCAGAGTAGTCTTGAGATAAATATTTAAACTTGGAGGTGTTTAGATGACTCCGATCGAAGCTTTAGAGATTGCATTAGATAAAGAGAGTGAGGCCATAGATTTTTATAAAGAAATGTCTGTAGAGCATTCTGCAATAGCTGAACTTTCTAATTTTCTTATGAATGAAGAAGAGAAGCATAAAAAAATGATAGAAGAAAAAATTTCAAAATTAAAATCTTCTTAAATTTTTAAAGTGGATAAGATGAATAAAAAAAAGAAGAAAGAACCTGGGTTTTACATCTGTCAAGTATGTGGAAATAAAAAGAAAGCAGAGAAAGATAAAAAGATAGAGTGTTGCGGTAAGGATATGCTTAAGCCTGAGAAGGGAATGTGGGATTTTTGAAATAAGATTTTGTTCTAAAGGTCTAAGTGCAGTAAATCCTCTTAAAGCCTTGATTCTATAGGCTTATTTAAGTATTTTAAGTTATATTCTAATATTATTTCTGTCTATTTTTTAAAAATAGTTTTTTATTTTTTAGATTTAATTATTTTTTTTAGCATCTTTAACGGCGTTGCTGTTTTTGTTTTTTTATTTTTTTATTTTTAATTATTTTTATTGTAAAAGAATAATAGAAAAGTTTAATTTTTCAGTTTTTATCCTCAGATTATTTTTTAACAATGTTTTTTTATCTTGTTAACATAATTTATTTTGTATTTTTTTGTTGCAAAGTTTTCTTAAATGGACTATAAATTTTTTAGGATATATAAATCCTGAAAAAGGAGGCGAAACATGGCAGTAAAGAAGAAAGCAGTTAAGAAGGCAGCACCAAGGAAGAAAGTAGCA
>CAZVIC010000104.1:1233-3901 GCA_964627735.1 uncultured Planctomycetia bacterium
GCGAAGAAAGTTGTAAAGAAGAAAGTAGTAAAGAAAGCTGCACCAAAAAAGAAAGTAGCAGCGAAGAAAGTTGTAAAGAAGAAAGTAGTAAAGAAAGCTGCACCAAAAAAGAAAGCGGTTAAAAAGGCTGCTCCAAAAAAGAAAGCAGTGAAGAAAGTTGCAAAAAAGAAAGTTGCAAAAAAGAAAAAATAAGGTTTTAGTTTTAAGATAAAGTAGATTGAGGGAGGCTTAAGGCCTCCCTTTCTCTTTTAAAAGTAGATGGATATAAAACACTCATTTAAAATAGGAATAAGTTTTGGTCTTACATCTGGAGTTATAACAACTCTAGGTGTTATGGTAGGGTTAAACTCTACAACTCATTCCAAAATTGCAGTAGCAGGCGGTATTATAACCATTGCAGTTGCAGATGCATTCTCAGATGCCTTAGGCATACATATGTCTGAGGAATCTGAAGCAAAACATAGTCCTCTTGAAGTCTGGATCTCTACAGTTTCAACATTATTTTCTAAGATCATATTTGCTTCTATATTTATAATTCCGGTTATATTGTTTTCTATTCAGACTGCCGTATATGTGAGTATAGGGCTGGGTTTCTTAATACTTACGCTCTTTAGCTATTATTTAGCATTTAAGCAGCAGATCTCGCCTTTAAAGACAATAGCAGAGCATCTATCGGTTGCAGTTATTGTTGTTCTCTTAAGTCACTATCTAGGGCTTTTAGCAGCTCATCTATTTAAATAATTGTGAAGTTATTTTTAGCTTGACTTATTATGTTTTTAGAATAATAATTACTATAAAATAATTATTATTAATTGGGAGATAATAGCTGATGAATAATTTAAATCCAAAAGTATCAATAATAGGTGCTGGTAGTGTAGGTATGCGTTATGCCTATGCTCTCATCATGAAAGGTATAGCCCGAGAGATTGTTATAGTAGATCTAGATAAGAAGCGTTTAGAGGGCGAGGTTATGGATCTAACACATACTGCACCTTATGTATCTCCTGTTGATATAATTGCAGGAGACTATTCAGATACAGCTTCATCTGATCTGGTTGTTATTACTGCTGGAGTAAAACAGAATATTGGACAGAGTCGTCTTGAACTTATTGAATCTAATGTTCAGTTATTTAAAAAGATAATTCCGCTTTTAATGAAATATACTCCAGAGGCAATATTTTTAAATGTTACAAACCCAGTTGATATATTAAGCCATGTTAGTTACAAGCTCTCATCTAAGCCTGCTAATCAAGTTATAGGTTCAGGTACTGTTTTAGATACTGCAAGATTTAGAAATCTTTTGGCTCGCCATGTTGGAATTGATTCCAGAAATGTTCATGCTTATATTTTAGGTGAACATGGTGATAGTGAGTTTCCTGTCTGGAGTAAAGCAATGGTTGGAGGAGTCCTCTTTAAAGACTATTGTCCTAATTGTTGTAAGAGAGGTAAGCACTGTAATCATAAAGAAGAGCTAGGTAAGATATTTAAAGAGGTTAAAGAGTCTGCCTATAAAATAATAGAGAGTAAGGGTGAGACCTCATATGGTATTGGGCTGGCGTTACTTAGGATAACAGAGGCAATATTAAATAATGAGAATTCAATACTACCTGTCTCATCTCTTATCCAGGGTTATCTTGATATCAACGACCTTTATTTGAGTCTACCTGCCGTTGTTAATAAGAGTGGTTTAGATTATATGTTGAATATAGATCTTAATGAAGAAGAGAAGAGTCTATTGAAAAAATCTGCAAAGGTTATAAAAGATAATTTAATTAAAGTAGGGTTTTAAAAGGAGAAGAATATGCATTTAGATCTTGATCTTGAATTTAAAGGGGAAGAGTTTAATGTTAAATCAAATAGTGGTGGAGTGAGTTTTAAATTAAGCGTTAGAGGAGATAACCAGAGTCAACCTGCCCCACTTGAGGTATTTTTATCTTCACTTGCATCGTGCGTGGGAATATTTGCAGTTAAATATCTTGAAGGAGCAAAGATTGATTTTAGTAGATTGAATATTAATATTAAATCTGATTTAGTAAAAAGAGATAGTTTGAAGTTGGATAATATAGTTCTCTCTGTCGATACAGATGCAAAGCTAGAAGACCGCAGAGATGCTTTCTTAAGATTCCTACATAAATGTCCGATACATAATACTATTTTAAATACAGATAAGATAGAGTTTGACTTAAAATAATAAAGCTATTTGCAGGAGTTTTAGTTAGGCTGTTCTGTTTATTGGAATTAATTGTAAACTTCTATTGAGTCATTATTGTCAACCAACATGTTTTATCATTGTTTCAATGGCTTTATTGGTATTTAGAGTTTGTATTTTAATATTAGAATGTCTGTTTTTGAATACTCTAAATATTTCATCTGCAAAGCCTTGACCCATGCCTTTAACGCCTTTGAAATTAAGTGTTATCTCTTTGAATTTCTCTAGGTTATATAATAATCTTTTGGCTTCAGAGCGGGAAACATAAGAATCTTTTGCCCTAGTAAAAAGATTTACCGTAACGGAGGTTTTTGCAAACTCATAATCATATTTTTCATTACTATATTCATCGAATATAGTTTTCAATCTTTTTTTAGAATTTTTGCTGATTTTAAGATCTACTAAAGTTCCCTTTTTATATTTTATTTTTTTTGTAAATAAATCGTTTTTTATGTTATC
>CAZVIC010000105.1:0-3867 GCA_964627735.1 uncultured Planctomycetia bacterium
TCACCTTGCGGACTGATATTTAACTCTCCTCATCGCTACAGTTAAAAAATTTACATTATTAGCTATACTTAGTCAAGAAAATAAATATATAATGTCAAACCAATTTAGTGTTCTGTATAAATTGCGAAGTTAAGCCGCAATGTTGCTTATCACTCACCTTCTTAAGCTCTTCCCTATATTACCTAAATCCTCTAACCTCCTAACCCTTCCCCCGCTCTTTCTTATATTAAGTATTCTTCTAACACTAACCTCACCTAATCCCGGTATACGCATAAGCTTAAATCTATCAGCTCTGTTTATATTTACAGGAAAATACTCCGGATGTCTCTTTGCCCAGGCCTCTTTAGGATCTTCTGCTAAAGAGAGGTTCCCGTCCTTATCAAATGGGATCTCATCTTGTGAGAAGTTATATTTACGTATCAGCCAGTCTGTCTGATAGAGTCTATGTTCACGCATTAAGATATCACTATTTGAGTGCGTAGAGTTCTCACTTATTAATGTGCTCTCCCCTAACCCTCGTGAGATTTTATAACCTCATTGCAACAAAATTATGACTGCTCGAGAATCATTCCAAGAGATTAAATCACACGATATTCAACACTTCTAAATTTCACTTAAAATTAGCAAGTGTAAAAACTTATAAATATTATTTAAAATGATTCTATTTTTCTAAAGCTTCTTCGATGCGCCTGATAAGCTCTTCGGGTTTTACAGGCTTGGAAATAAATTCTCTTCCTCCAATTGTTCCCTTACTATCTTTCACTTGTTTTTCACCTACAATAGCGGTAAGAAAAATTATCGGAATATACTTTGTGGCAGAATCATTTAATAAACGTTCAGCTGTTTCAGAACCATCTATGTCAGGAATGATTAAGTCCAGAAGTATTAAATCCGGACGTTCGCTTTTAGCCAGTTCAACCCCCTGTTTTCCGGTCGTTGAAATTAAAACTTCGAAATTTTCTGTTAACTCCAAGTTTAACTTCACAAGCTGACAAAAATTTTCCTCATCATCGATTATAAGTATTTTCTTCACCATAACTACCTCCTTTTTAAGCAATTGGCAGGTTAATAGCCACGCTTGTTCCTGTTCCAACTTGGCTATCTATTGTAATCGTACCTCCGTGCTTCTTCACAATTCCATTAGATATCGAAAGCCCTAAGCCAGCGTTGTTTTTCTTCTGTTTTGTGCTGAAAAAAGGGTCAAGAACATTCCGAAGCTTTTCTTTTGGAATACCGCATCCAGAATCAACAAATATAACTTGAATATAATCCTGCACATCTTTAACTTGTTCCAATTCAATAGTGATTATTCCTTTATTACTTATTGCATCTATCGCATTAATCAGCACATTTATAAACACTTGCTGTATTTGCCTTGCATCTATGTTTACAAAATATATACCATGAAACTGCTTAACAATCTTTATGTTCTTATTCTTTATCTGGTATTTCACAAGCAAGATAGCCTTCTCAATAACGGAAGACATGTCCACTTTCTCAAAAACAACTGGGGTTTGCCGGGAAAAATACAGTAAATCTTCTACTATTACATTAGCTTTTAGTGTAGATTGCTCTATCATCTTTACAATATCATTGATCTTGGTATCGGAAAGTAATTTAGATTTCAAATAAGCCGTGCTTTGCAAGATTATCGCTAAAGGATTTTTTATCTCATGAGCAACGCCTGCAGATAATTGACCTAAAGATGCCATCTTTTCAGACTGCATTAGCTGCTCCTGTACCTTTTTGCGCTCGGTGATGTCGTGAGAATATAAATTAACATATCCGGATTCTGCCACTGGCGTGATTACGATCGAAAATATCTTGTCTTCAACTCCTTCTTCTTCTTCTTGCAATTTTGGCTTTGTAGATTTTAACACCTCATCAATCAAGCGCTGCCATTTCTCAGGCACTTTTTCACTTATCGTAATACCCCAATGTGTAAGCAATTCTAATCCTGCCTTATTGCTGTATAAAATTTTGCCGGATTTGGCTATGCGCAAAACAGGGCATGGATTTTCTGATGGAAATTTTGAAAGGGATAATATTTCCTTCTGCATCTTTTCGTGCTCGGTAATATCAACATTGACTTCAGCAACAAGCCACTCTCCTTTTTCATTTTGAAAAGGAATTGAAGTAACTTGTATTAATCTATTACCTTCCTTAGGCAACCTTTCTTCTTTAGTGACACTTTCTTTTGTCTTCAAAGCTTGCTTGACTCCACAGCCAGGACACATTCTATCTCGGTCGTTATAGTATGCATAACACTTTTTACCTTCATAATCACCATATTTCTTCTGCCATTCTGGGTCAACATATATTATGTTAAAATCTGAGTCAATAATATCCAAGCCTGTTTTCGTAACGCCAAGAACAAGCTCGATTTGTTGTTTTGCTGCTTTTAGCTGTTCTTCTGCTTCCCGACGAGCGAGAAGTTCTTCTTTAAGAGTTGCTATTGATGTTGTGGTCTGCTTCAAATCATCTGTCATTTTATCAAATGCTCTTGAGAGTTGACCGACTTCATCTTTTGAAGTTATATCTGCTTTAAAATTCAGATCACCTTTACCTACTTTAATTATGGCATTTTTAAGTTTTAAGATAGGCGTGGAGATAGAACGAGCAATGTGCAATCCTATTAAAATGGCTAACAGTGTCATAGCGAATGAGATAAGCAGCAGTGTATTTCTTAATTCAATAATTGGAGCAAATATTTCTTCTGTTTCATATTCTGCTGTTAAAATCCAACCTAAACCCTTAAAATCTCTATAGCCTTTAGAATATACATAGATGAATAGTTTTTCTTTCCCACTAACATCATTTTTTATCAAAAAGGAGTTACTTTCGAGATCTTTTGTTAGAACTAATATATCAGAAACATCCTCCAAAAATTCAAATTCCTCTGTTGAGTAAATTAACTCCCCACCTTCAGTTGTTATCTTATGGATTTTAGTTGAATACTGCTTGTTTGCTTCAAGCGATCTCATTACTTCGATCACTTCTTCTATGTTTAAAACAACTTTCATTGCACCAACAAAATTTCCGCCCTCATCATCAACTCTTATTCCAATATTAACAGAATAGACTCCAGAGCTTCTATCAAGCTCAATATCTCCCAGATATAAACCGTCTTCTTTTGCTCTCTGCCACCATTTTTCATCATCTTGCCTGTAATCAGTAGTTTTTCCTGTTTGAGCAATATTGACACCGTACTTATTTGTTATAAAAACTTCGCTATAAACTTCAAAACTTTGTTTTTCTGCATAAAATCTTACTCTTCTTCTTAGTTCTTCTGATAACCTGTTATTTATTAAGTCGTTCATGAAAGGTGTTATTTCTTCCTCTGGCACAGAAATCCATTCTTGGTCTTTTTTATTAATGTAATTTTGAATATTATCTATTTTTTCAAATTCTTGATTTGACTTTATAATAGTTTCCAACAGTGTTGATTCTTTGAAACTTTGCCATCTTTCAATTTTATCGTAGATACCCCTATCTATCTTATCCATTGTTTCAGCAAGAAAAGCTATAGATTTCTCTCTAATGGTTTTTTGTAGTACTCCTCGGCTAATATTAATAGAAATATATCCAACAGTTCCAATTGAAAAGGCAACCATTGTAAATCCTAAAATCAATTTTTGGCCTATTTTCATCTCACACTACACCTTTTAAATTATTTTTAAAATTCTTTAACTATATATAAGCAAATTATATGCCACAATATGTTGAGAAATTAGATGGTACAACTAATTGCAACTGAATGTCTTATCAAATAATGCCTGTAATACTTGGTCAAAGCTCATAGATATATGTAAACATTAGCTACAACTGGGGTTATGCAAGAATCTTAGGTGAACTGAAGAAGTTGGG
>CAZVIC010000106.1:0-3813 GCA_964627735.1 uncultured Planctomycetia bacterium
AATTTTTAGGGATAAATAGAGGGTCGTAGCCAAATCCACTATTACCTCTTATATTGTAGGATATATCCCCATCTAACACTCCCTCAAAGGTCTCTATATCATCTTTAGATATAACTAGAGCAGCAGAACAGACAAAATGGGCTTTTCTATCCTTTACCCCCTCTAGGATATGGAGAAGTTTAAGGTTATTCTTATTACCATCTTTATCTTCTCCTGAAAATCGTGCTGAATATACTCCAGGCTCCCCGTCTAAAGCATCAACCATAAGACCAGAGTCTTCAGCTAAAGTAGGGCTTCCAGTCTGAGAATAATACTCTTTTGCCTTTTTAATAGCATTCTCTTTAAATGTCTTACCATCTTCGACTACTTCCTTTATATTATTAAAGTCTCTCAAATATAGAAACTCTACATTAAGATCTAAGTCTTTAGATATTTGAGCAATCTCTTTGACCTTATTCTCGTTGAATGTAGAGAGAAGAAGCTTTTTCATTTAACCTTTAAAACTTTCTTCTGAATGGCTATAAGCTCTTCTATGCCTTTCCCTGCTAGTTTTACAAGCTCATCCATCTTCTTCTTTGAGAAAGGCTCACCTTCTGCAGTTCCTTGAACTTCGACAATATCCTCAGATTCAGTCATGATAATATTCATATCAACATCAGCTTTAAAATCCTCGCTATAGTCTAAATCAAGCATTGCCTCTTTATTTATTAGACCGACAGATACTGCAGCAAGAAAAGTCTTAACTGGATTCTCCTCAATAGCTTTATCTTTTATAAGCTTTTGAAACGCTAAATATAGAGCCACAAAACCTCCTGTAATAGAGGCTGTACGAGTCCCACCATCTGCTTGAACAACATCACAGTCTATCCAAATAGTCCTCTCACCAAACCCCTTTAAATCTACTATTGCTCGTAAAGACCTGCCTATTAGACGTTGAATCTCGCTCGTCCTACCGCTAACCGAACCCTTTCTGACCTCTCTCAAGACTCGACTCTTACAGGATCTGGGCAACATACTATATTCTGCTGTAACCCAACCACTCCCTGAGTTCCTCAAAAAAGGTGGCACCTTCTCTTCAACTGAGGCGGTACATATCACCTTGGTATTGCCAACCTCAATAAGACATGACCCTTCTGCGTATTCAATATAATTTTTTGTAATCTTGACCTTCCTTAGCTGATCATTATCTCTATTATCTAATCTCATTTTTACTCCTTTTATCCCATATTTTATTACCATGACTGTCAACAGCAACAACCAGAGGAAACTTTTCAACTTCCAATTTTCTAACCGCTTCAGCACCCAACTCTTTAAATGCTACTATTTTTGAACTCTTAATAAAGCTATTCAAATAAGCACCGCAACCACCCCAGGTTATAAAGTATACACCTTTATATCTTTTAATAGCGCTAACTACATCTTCACTTATCTCCCCTTTTCCTATTGTTGCCCCTAATCCCAATCTACACAATAAAGGAGCATAGTTATCCATTCTAGAGCTTGTAGTAGGCCCGCAGGAGCCTATAATCTCACCTTTATTAGCTGGCGTAGGTCCACAGTAATATACAATTGAACCTTCTAGTTCAAAAGGTAACTCTCTATCTTTAGCTATTAAATCGACTACTCTTTTGTGAGCTTTATCACGCGCTGCATAGATAACTCCACTTAAATAAGCCAGATCTCCTGCTTTTAGTTTTTTAATAACACTTGAAGTTAATGGAGTCTTTATATTCATTATTTAAATCTAATAATCTTCTTAGAGCTTCTTGTAGCATGGCAGGATACTGTTACGCCAATGGGCAGCCCTGCAATATGTGTTGGGTGTGTTAAGATCTTAACTCCTAGGCATGTTGTCTCACCACCTACGCCTAAAGGACCTATCTTAAGCTTATTCAATTCTCTTTTTATTCTATCTTCTAAATTGCTTAATCGTTTATCTCTATTTTTCTTATCTAGTCTTATTAGAGTCGCCTCTTTTGAGAACACAATAGCCTTATCAGCTGTACCTCCAATCCCTATTCCTATTATATAAGGCGGACAGGACTTAGAACCAACCTCTCTTATGTGAGCCACTATTAGATCTACTATCTCACTATCTAAGGTGTTTGGATTTAGCATAAAAAGTTTAGTCTGATTCTCAGAGCCAAACCCTTTTACAAGTAACTCTATCTCCAGTCTCTTACTACTATTAAAATCTACATGGAATATAGGCGGAATATTAAAAGAACTCTTATCTCTCTTAAGGGGGTCTAACAGAATAGACTTACGTAGGTTGCCCGCTATAGTCGCCTCTTTTATGCCTTTGGTTAACTCTTCCTTTATATTATTTAAATCCTTTATACCTATATTACCTACTTTTAAGAAGAATATCGGATAGCCTGTATCCTGACAGATTGCCATTCTTTTCTTCTTAGCAAGTTCTGAATTCTTTAAGATTGCACTTAGAGCCTCCTTAGCTAGCTTCCCCCTCTCCTGATTACAAGCTTTAACTAAGGCTCTTTTAATATCATTCCTTAAATCAAAACTTGCCTTTAGATAAAGATCTTGGGCTATTTTTTTAAAATCTATCTTCATCTTATATTCATTCCTTTATGCACCTGAGGTATTACTCTTACATGCATAAGAGACTTAAAAGCCTCTTCCTGAAATATTAGCAGTTTATCTACAAGCTTAGAAGATTTATCTTCAAAATGAGGCTGTATTACAAGAGGGATTGAAGTATCAACAGAAAGAATAACCTCAAGAGCTCTTCTAAAATCCTTCATGGTAGTCTTCCCTGTTATAACTACCTTAACAAAAACCTGTTTATCCCAGGCAACAAGTAAGAACTTTCTATGTTCATCCCAAAATGGTTTTAAGCCCGTAGACGAGGGAAGTTTAATATCCATGGCAATAATATCAACATCCTCTATTACTTTTTCAAGTTGATTAGACAATACTCCATTGGTCTCAAGGTAGATCTTTTCGCTTTTTCCTAAGGAGCTTAAAAACTTCTTGATAAAATCAACCTGCAGGAGAGGCTCTCCTCCGGTAATAGATATAGAATGGCAACCTTTATTTAAACCTTTAATCTCTTTCTTGAGACCTTCTAATGTATATTCTTTAAACTTATCAAATTTAGTATCACAATACTGACAATTATCTAAGTTGCAACCCCAAAACCTTATAAAAATCTGAGGATAACCTAAATATATTCCTTCACCCTGAATAGAGTAAAAGATCTCTGATATTTTAGCCTTTGAATCTTTCATCTATCTAATATAGGGTCCTCTAGCCCTGATTCTTTAAAACCTTTTTCTCTTATCAAGCAAGAATCACACTTCATGCAAGGCTTACTATCTCCTCTATAGCAAGACCAGGTCAAATCAAAAGGTACCCCCAAACTAATCCCTAATTTTATAATTTCTGTTTTCTTAAAATCCAAAAGCGGGGTTGATATCTTTATTGAATTACCTTCAACGCCTGATTTTGTACCACAATCTGCAACTCTTTGAAATGCTTCTATAAAAGAGGGTCTGCAATCCGGATATCCAGAGTAGTCGATTGCATTAACACCAATAAATATCTCATCAAATAATTTTGCTTCGGCATAACTTAAAGCACAGGATAGAAAAATTATATTTCTTGAAGGCACATAACTTAGAGGTATATCTTTTCTGTTTAAATCTCCCTGATCTAGTTCTATCTCTTTATCTAAAAGAGCACTGCCGCCCCAGCTAAAATCTAGATTAATAATTTTATATCCAACTCCTGCTGCAGAAGCTATATTTTTAGCCGAATCAATCTCTCTTTTATGTCTCTGACCATAGTCAA
>CAZVIC010000107.1:0-3727 GCA_964627735.1 uncultured Planctomycetia bacterium
CTTATGCCAATGGTGATATCCATATTGGTCATGCTTTAAATAAAACATTAAAGGATGTAGTTTTAAGGTTTAAATCTATGACTGGGCATTTTGTTAATCTGATACCTGGTTGGGATTGCCATGGTTTACCTGTAGAACACCAGCTTATTAAAAATCTTAAGTTAAAAAAATCCGAAATAGAACCAATTGAGTTTCGTAAGAAGGCTAGAGATTATGCCCTCAAGTATGTAGAGATTCAGAAAAAAGAGTTTCAGAGGTTAGGCTGTATGGCTAATTGGGATAGTCCCTATCTCACTTTAAATCACGATTATGAAGCTACAACTCTACGCTCTTTAGCAGAACTTGTAAGGCAGGGCTATCTGTATAAAGATGTTAAACCTGTAAATTGGTGCATTGAATGTGAAACTGCTTTAGCTGAGGCTGAAGTAGAATATGAGGAACATCTATCCGACTCTATATATGTGAAGTTTATGATTGATAATAGTTCAGAATTAGCAATTAATCTAAAACTTCCGAATAAGTCTTATTTTTTAATTTGGACTACTACTCCTTGGACATTAATATCTAATGTTGCCGTAGCCCTTAGTAACGAAGAAGAGTATAGCTTTGTAAGACTAAAGACAGAAGAATTAATAGTAGTTGCTTCTAAAAGATTGCCTTTTCTAAAAGAACACCTTGCTTTAGATATAGACTCTGTGGTTCATACTGTTAAAGGAAGTAAACTTGAAGGCGTTAATTTAAATCATCCATTTATAGAGCGAAAGCCTAAGATTGTAGGAGCTGATTTTGTATCTATGGAAGATGGAACAGGGTGTGTACATATAGCTCCAGGTCATGGTATGGATGATTATCTTTTAGGTAAAGAGAAAGGTCTTGATATGATTATGCCTTTAAACGATAAGGGTATATTTGAAAATGTTGGCGAATTCTCAGGTCAGCTTGTTTGGGATGTTAATGAAAAAGTAAAAGAGGTGCTTAAAAATAAAGCCATGCTTTTCAAAGAAGAGAAGATAGAGCACTCCTATCCTCATTGCTGGAGATGTAAATCTCCGATTGTATTCAGAGCTACATTGCAGCTTTTTATGTCAGTAGATAAATTTGACCTACGTTCTAAATTGCTTGAAGCTACTGATAGAGTAAGATGGATTCCTGAGATAGGATTGCAGAGGATAAAAGGAATGCTTCAGACGCGTCCGGATTGGTGTCTCTCTCGTCAAAGATATTGGGGTGTTGCGATACCGTCTCTTAAGTGCACCAATTGTAAGACTTCTATCTTAAGTCAAGATTTTATTCAGAATGTTGCAGATGAGGTGGAAAAGAAAGGTGCTGATATATGGTTTGAAGAAAGCTATAAGAAGTTTTTACCTCAAGATTTTAAATGCGATAATTGCGGTAATAACGATATTAACCTTTTTGAAAAAGATAATGATATCGTAGATGTTTGGTTTGAGTCTGGGATAAGCCATCAGGCAGTCTTAAAAGATAAGTATAATTTAAGCTATCCTGCTGACCTCTATCTTGAAGGTAGTGATCAACATAGAGGTTGGTTTCAAACTTCGCTCATTACCGGTGTTAGTATGAAAGAAGAGCCTCCATATAAAGCTGTTCTTACACATGGTTTTGTTGTCGACGGTGAAGGTAAAAAGATGTCTAAATCTTTGGGTAATGTGATATCTCCGCTTAAAATGATTCAGAAGTACGGTGCCGATGTTCTAAGGCTTTGGGCTATATCGCGGGACTTTACTCAGGATTTAAGGATTTCAGAAGATATAATAAAACAGACTATAGAATCCTACAGGAAGATTAGAAATACTTTTAGATTTCTTTTAAGCAATATATATGATTATGATCCTAATGAAGATAAGGTTGCATGTTTAGATTTCGATACAATAGATAGCTGGATATATGCAGAGTCTATAGTGCTTAATAAAGAAGTTGTCTCTCTTTATGAAAACTATGAGTTCAATCAAGTGTTTAAAAAAATATATCTTTTTATGAATGAGAGATTATCGTCTATTTATCTGGATATTCTTAAGGATAGAATGTATACTTTTCATTCTCAAGACAAGAAGAGAAAATCTTCTCAGACTGTAATCTATCACTTGGTTTCTACGCTGGCAAGATTAATAGCTCCAATATTACCTTTTACAGCTGAAGATATTTGGGAAAGCTTAGAATTTAAAGATAATGATGATTCAAGCTCTGAGAGCATACACTTAACTTCTTTTAAAGATATGACGTTAAGTCAAAAAGATGAAGTGGTTTTGAAGGATTTTAACAGACTATTTGTTTTAAGAGATGTTATTATGAAGGCGATAGAGAAGAAGAGAGAACTGGGTGAGATAGGTAGTTCTCTTGAATCTAAAATTAGGGTGAAAATTCTACTGGACAATAGCTATGACTTTTTGGATAATTATAAAGCTATTTTGACTGTCTTATTTATAGTTTCAGAGGTAGAGTTACTTAAGGTTGGTAAGGCAGAAGATGATTTTGAAGAGATAGATAGTTTTGGAAAGATAGGTATCGTTGTAGAGGAGAGTCAAGGTAAGAAGTGTATGCGTTGTTGGAATTATACTTTTGATGTTGGTAAAGACGAAAAACATGAGGATGTTTGCCTTCGCTGTGCTAAGGTATTAGAGAATATATTATGAATAAAAAATTCAGCAAACAAGAGTTGGAAAAGTTTGAAAAAATTTTGACGGACTTAAAGAAAAAAATATCTTTAGAAATAAAACATTTAACTGAAGATAGCATTTTCAAATCTCAAAAAGATATATCTGGAGATATATCCAGCTATACCTACCATATGGCTGATATGGCTACAGATAGTTTCGATAGAGAATTCTCTTATGCTTTAGCCAATAATGAGCAGGAATTGATGTACCTCATAAACGAAGCTTTATCTAGGATTGATTCTGAGGAGTACGGCATCTGTGAGCTCTGCGAAAACAATATAAAGAGAAGCCGTTTAAATGCTATTCCTTATGCTAAGTATTGTTTAAAATGTCAAGCTGAAGAGGAGAAGAGGGTTAGAAGGGAGAAGGGATGAAAAACGGCCCCAGAGATAAGGGCCTCTATCTTTTTTTAGTTGTTATTCTATTGTTAGTAGATCAGGCAGTAAAAACCTATTTAAGTACATTTCCTCGCGATGAGATTATCTACAATCTTCTACCAGGTTTTTTTAATATTAAGATTTTAATAAATCCTGGAATAGCGTTTGGAATTTTAAGCAATATTCCTCACGTATTCATATGGTTAAATCTCTGTATTTTAATCTCATTTTTAGTCTATTTTTTATTTGGCTTACATGTTAAAACTCTCTATCTAAGTTTTGCTTTAATTATAGCTGGAGCAGGGTCTAATCTTATAGACAGGTTTATCTATGGAGGAGTTATAGATTATTTAAATTTCACTTTTTTCCCTACGTTTAATTTTGCGGATAGTTATATAACTTTAGCAGTATGTTTAATGTTGAAAGATGCTATATTTAAAAAAGGATAACAAGTTTTTTCAATATCAGGGTTCTAATATTAGGTTGGATCGGCTTCTCTGTGACAATTTTAAAAATGTGTCTAGAGAAAATATTAAAAAAATAATTCACCAGAAGATTGTTTCAGTAAATGGTAATAGAGAGGTAAAACCTTCGGATATTATTAAGAACGGAGATGAGGTAAGAATTTCAGAAAAAGTTTTTGTAGAAAAAGATATAGAATCTAAAGATATGGAT
>CAZVIC010000108.1:0-3713 GCA_964627735.1 uncultured Planctomycetia bacterium
CCCATCCAAATCCTACAATAAAAAGTGCAATCATTCCCATGGGATCAATATGAGATTTTGGGTTAAAAGATAATCTGCCGGAATGTTTTGCTGTGTTATCACCAAATAATGATGCAACCCAACCATGTGCGACTTCATGCGCAATAACAGAATAAAGAAGCAGCGGAACTAGTAAAAAAAACGCTATTGGATCTCTAAATAAAAGTGCTAATAATCCCATATCTCTCCTTTTTTTATTAGGTTGATAATTATACCCAAAATCCCCTCTGATTTCAAATTTTGTGGAGGATCTTAGTTGATTTTAAGAATTATTGTTAGACTGAATCAAAAAATACCATAAAATTTTATAATCCGACTCTTACTCTATATTTAACTTTTACTTCTTCGTCCTTAGGCACTTCTATATCAAATCTTATCTTAAAGGCACCCTCTTTATTATATGAGTGACTGCTGCTTATGACCTGCCAGTTACCTGACATCGGTTCCACTATACCGACTATTACATCCTCTTCCTTATGGTTTCTAACCGTTATCTCCCATTCTGATTCATGAAGATTAGTAGTGATTTTTTTATAATCTGTCTGAGCTCTTTCTGCCACAACATCAAATGCTTCTCCAATCTTAAGCTTAATCTCTTCATCCTTTGGAGTATGCTCTACCTTGTCTTCACCTATAAACTGTAAGCTTGATTCGTGATCTTTTTTATAAAGACGCATAATTCCAGCCGGAAGAGGTATGCCTAGATTGTTATCTTCGGAGTTTTTGAATTTAATATAGACATTCACTGGCTGTTTAGGGTTCTGCTCTCTATAAGGTCTTGTGAAAGAAATTGTGCTACCGTAAACAAGAAATTCTTTATATGTTTCTACATTAACAGCTTCGAGTAAACTTATCTGTTTTGTCTGTTTGTCCTTTATGGTAGTTTTTCTCTGTAGATTATATATGTGATATTCAAAAAAAGACTTTTCTTCAAATGATGGAGCTCCACTTTCTGATTCCATAGCATAAAGCGCTCTTTTAGCTCTCTTATCAACTCTGTGAACTTCACCTGCTACTAATTTTAAACCAGCATTTTTATAAGTCGCACCGCTGTTGTTATTAAGAGTAACCCAGCCGGATATATCTGCAGATGTATCTTTTTCATTTAAAACTACGACATAATCTGCTTTCCAGCTAATATTACTAGTAAGATAGGACACTTCGAGTGTGTGCGGCTTTTTGCTACTATTTTCATAGTTCCATGTAAGAGTAGGTTTTGCTATAAGATTTTCCGGTATTTCTGGGAGAACTTTATAACCAGGGTGGCCAAGATATATCTCATTATTTATCTTATAAATCTGCCCCGAGTTATTACTAAGTAAGGTTGCTTCTATTGTATCTTTTCTGTCCTGAAATTCATTCCAATCTATTATTTTTATTTTTTTACCTACGTACTTATCAAGGAGCTTATCAGAGTTAATAAGGTCATATTCATAATTTTGCTCAAGGACAGCAAAGTCTTCTGGGAAATTCAATGATTTCACATGAACTGTCACTGGCATAATACTAGAAGCAACATCCATAAATCTTAATTCCCCTTCACCAAGAGGAAGGTTAATCTCTCTTGTGTCTTTTATTAGACCAAGGTTGTTATTATATGCTGTAACCTGCACTTCTTTTTGGTCCTCAACAGTGCTTTTAGATATTACCTGAGATATGCTTACAGTAGATGAGGTCAATAAAAAGAATAAACAAAAGACATAAAATTTAACTTTCATAAGAGCCTCCTATTTTTTATCATTATAAACTATTAGTAATAAAAAATCACTTTGCTTAGACTAAAAGTAGTATAACAAATTATAGATACTTTGGAAAACCTAAAGATAGAACGTAGGTAACAGTTAATTAAAGCATTTTGTTTTGCCTTTCTTTGATAAAATCCTCAACCAAAATATGCCTCTCATAACTCATTGTTACTAAAAGACTAACAACCCATTAATTTAAATAATCCAGACATACACTTGACTGTGGCTCAAGTTATCGCGGGTTAAAATCCCGTCGCTAGCCCCACCTATAAACCCCCTAAAAGTAGGGGAAAGTCAATAAAATCAAGAGGTTAGTGTAAGGAGAATACTTAATATAAGAAAGAGCGGGGGAAGGGTTAGAAGATTAGAGGATTTAGGTAATATAGGTAAGAGGCTTAAGAAGGTGCGTGGGTATATTAGTTTTTGAGGGGAATTATATAAATTATGTTAAAATTGTGTTTGTAGCTATGTACAATAGAAATTAATCTGATATAATAATTAATCATGAGAACAGATGCAAAACCTTTTCTAAAATGGGCAGGTGGTAAGTCCCAGCTAATAAATGAGTTAGACAATCGTCTTCCTGCTGAGCTTAAGAATAAAAAAACCATCGAAAGATACATAGAGCCTTTTGTAGGTGGAGGCGCTTTCTTCTTTTATCTTAAAAGTAAATACAACATAGGGTTTTCGTATCTATTCGACACAAACCAAGACTTAATCTTAACTTACAAAATAATACAGAAAAAACCTTATGAACTTATTAAAAAATTAAATGGTATAAGCAAAAGATATCTTAGAAAAGATATAGAAAATAGAGAAGCTTATTACTATAGATTAAGAAAAAGATACAACAATCAGAAGAAAAAAATCAATTATACCAGCTACAGCGATATCTGGCTTAAAAGAGCTGCTTATTTTATCTTCCTTAACAAAACATGCTTCAATGGCTTACACCGTTTAAATAAAAATTCTGAATTTAATGTCCCTTTTGGTAAATACAAAAACCCAAAGATACTTGATAAAAATAATATATTAAACGTACACAGAACATTAAAAAATACTGCATTATATTGTAATGATTTCTCTAAGAGTACAAAATTTGTTAAAAATGAGACTCTTATTTATTGTGACCCGCCATATAGACCACTCAATAATACATCGAGCTTTACAAACTTTACAGAAAACGGTTTTTGTGATGAAGATCAGAAGAGATTAGCTTCATATTATAAAGATATGTCAAAAAAAGAGGGAGCATATCTAATATTAAGTAATTCTGATCCACAAAATCATAATCCTTCAGATAGCTTTTTTGAAAAACTATACAGTGATTTTATTATAGATAAAGTAGATGCAAATCGAATAATAAACTGCGATGCTAAAAAAAGAGGCACCATTAAAGAGTTGATTATAACAAGCTGTTAAAATAACTATGAATTTTATAGATATTTATGAGAAAAGAATCCAATGCAAAGACAGCGATGAAGTTTTTCAATATCTGATTTCATCTTTAAAAGACACCATCACAAAATGGGACTATTTCGTTAATTGGGCAAAAGTACTTAAAAATATTGCCGACATTGAGATAGACCTAAATATTATAAACTATCTAATCGGTAAAGAGAACATAGAGAGTGAATTTGTAGGGTTACTCAAAAAACATCCTTCAATAGCTAAGCTAATACCTATTCTTGTTGCATCACGTGAAAATAACTTCAAAATACTGAGTAAGTTTAGCTATGATGATTTTACCTATGAAGAGTTTTCTTTTAAGGATATAAACACACTTACAGAAGAAGAGATAAAAAAAGTTGTAGAATTTGCTAAGAAATCAGGTTTTATAGAACTCCTGTCTTCTAAACGCATAAAAAATGTTGTTGATTATGTTATTGGAGTCGAAGTTGGTTTAGACTCTAATGGTCGCAAAAATCG
>CAZVIC010000109.1:0-3603 GCA_964627735.1 uncultured Planctomycetia bacterium
ATCAAGACCTCCTGAATATGCCAATACTACTTTTTTAGCCATAATATCCTCCAATTATTTGAACTATTATGATACCCGAAAAATAACCCTTTTTCTATTCTAAAATAAAAACTATCTTCCATGATTCTTTTAGCAAGATTAAGAATAAATTGTCCAAAATAAAACCTCAAGCCACAGACATATACATAGATTCGTTATGTAAAAACTGTCTGAGAGCTCATAAAAGAGCTCTCTAAAGCTCCCTTTATTATAACAGGCGAACCTCAGACAACAGTAGCTCTAAAAGCATAATGGATATTATCGACATCACAGTCATAGGTAAAGCAAGAAACGCTATGGATCAGCTAATAAAAGAGTTAACTAAGGAGATTTTAAAAATTACCTTTTAGATAAAAGTTTAATCAAAATAGCCTTATGCATGTGGAGCCTGTTTTCAGCCTGGTCGAACACTATAGAGTTTTTAGAGTCAATAATATCATCTGTTATCTCCTCCCCTCTATGTGCAGGCAAACAATGCATTATATGGTAACTTTTACCTACATTTTTAAGCAAATCTTTATTCACTTGAAAAGATCCAAAAACCTTTTTTCTGTCTGCATGTTCTTCTTCCCAACCCATAGAAGTCCAAGCATCTGTATATATAAAATCCGCATCTTTAACCGCATCTTGAGGCGAATTGGCTATCTCTACTCTTAAATTATCCTTATTTAAATCTTCCAATTTAACTTTGTAGTTTTCTATTTTAGGTTCATAACCAAGAGGAGTTGCAATCGACAGTTTGAATTTTAAAATTGCCGCTGCTTGTAAGAGTGAATTACACACATTATTACCATCACCAATAAAAGCAATTTTAAAATCATCCAGGCTTCCAACTGTTTCATATATAGTCAAAAGGTCACTTAAGATCTGACAAGGATGCTCCGTATCAGTAAGAGCATTAATAACAGAAGCAGAAGAAAATTGCGCAAAACTTGAAAGATCTTTCTGTTTAAATGTTCTTACAATAGAACAATGAATATACCTTGAAAGCACCTCTGCCATATCTTTAAGGGATTCGCGCTTACCAAACCCAACAGAACCATCTCCTAAATAATAGAAGTTACCACCAAGTTCATTTATAGCAACTTCAAAGCTTATCTTTGTCCTTAAAGAAGGCTTGTCAAATAACAAGACAATGCTTTTACCTTTAAGCATCTTCTCCTGTTTTCTCTTCTTTTTAAGATTTTTTGCAAGACTGATAAATTCTACTATATCTTTTCTGTTTAAATCATTGATACTTAGAAAATTATTCATATCTACACCTCTTTTAACACTCTATCCAATATTACAATAGCCTTATCTATATCTTTTTTCTTGATATTCAGAGCCGGTAAAAATCTTAGAATATTACCATGAGTAAGATTAATCAAAAGCCCATTAGCAACACAACCTTCAAAAATTTCTCTACCTTTATCTTTAACCTCCATGCCTATCATAAAACCTACACCTCTAATATCGCTTACTAAATCATACCTAGCCTTTAAATCCGACAATCTACCTTTAAGATATTTACTTAGGTTGTTTACATTGTTGAGCAAATTCTTGCTCATTATAGTATCTATTACAGCTAGAGCAGCTTTACATACAATCGGGCTTCCGCCAAAAGTAGAAGCATGCATTCCTGGTTTAATACAATCAGCAACTCTATCTTTGGCAAAAACAGCACCCATAGGAACTCCTCCACCAATACCTTTTGCTAAAGTGACTATATCAGGTTCAATATCAAAATTCTGATATGCAAACCATTTCCCAGTTCTACCCATTCCAGTTTGAACCTCATCAGCAATAAAAAGTAAGTCTCTTTCACTGCAAAGCTTTTTTATTTTTTGGATATAATCATAATTGGCAACATTTACACCGCCCTCACCCTGAACTAATTCTAACATAATCGCTACAGTTTCATCGTCAACACTCATTTTAAGAGCTTCAAAATCATTGAAAGGAACATGCATGAAACCTTCAAGCAGCGGCCCAAAACATTCCTTATACTTCTCTTGTCCTGTGGCAGAGAGCGAAGCTAAAGTCCTACCATGGAAAGAGTCGTTCATCGTAATAATTTTATATCTCTTGCCTGACCCATATAATCTTGCCAACTTAAAAGCACCTTCATTAGCCTCTGCACCTGAATTACAGAAAAAAACCTTAGAATCAATTTGTGCAATCTTAACTATCTTTTGAGCAAGCTTAGCCTGAAGATGGTTATAATAATTATTAGATATATGTATTATCTTGCCAGCTTGATTTCTAATATGAGAAACAACTTTAGAGGGAGAATGACCTAAAATGGAGACACCCCATCCCGGAAACAAATCTAAATACTCATTCTGCTCTAAATCCCATACCCGAGATCCTTTTCCTCTTGCAAGGGATATTGGAAGATGGGTATAGGTGTTCATGATATACTTAGAGTACAATCTCTCAACATCTCTGTTCTTCATAAAAACCTCTCTTTCTTAAAAGACTTATTATACGCAAGATACTCTGAAATGGCAAATCTATAACTGGAATAAGGTAAAACAGGCAGGTATTAATACTTATCTTTTACCAACATCCAAAAAGAATGCTGATAAGATATAAGAGAATATTGATTGTCGCCTTGAGGGACCTTCAACATCCCAACAATCTTCCATCTAAAAAATTTTCTTTTATCCTGAATATTCTTATAAATATACATTTGAGGTTTAAAATCATACCTATAGACAGGCTCTCTATCTTCACGGCTTAAAAGCACTTTGTAGCAACTACTCCTGCGAGAACAGACCAAAACTCCATCTTCAGATACTTTTTCCGTAACCCTTACCTCCCTGTTGTCAGCCTTAGGTTGAGCCTGTTTTGCAAATATTATACTATGCATTTCTAACTCTCCTCCATCTCTGATATATAGCCATGAGCCCAACAACTTCTACGTACAGCCTCAAGGTGTTGCGGAGAACCAGGAATAAGAACCTTCTCTTTAAGCCCTTTGCCAATCCTATCAGGAACACTCATGTGGTAGGGGCGAAAGAGAATGTCCATGAGTTCTCCATCTTTTTTGCCCTTAAAAGACATATCTCTGTCTTTTACCTCCAATGTACCGCTAAAACCTCCCTTGGTATATATTACAACTACATCGTCATCTCCCAGCCTTTTTTTCTGAATCTTATAAAATTTAACTTTCATCTTACGCCTCCTTTATTTACAGCTTGTATTAAACAAGTTCCATGCCAAGAAATAAGACAAAAATATAGATTCCTAACTGTTTGGAATAAAAGAAGAAGCAACAAATTATTAATTTAGGATATTAAAAAACTGGGGATATTTAGTAAAAAAGTGCAACTTTTATTAAAGTAATAAAAAGAATGGACAAATCAAAGAATCTCTCTGCGACCTTTGAAAGCCTCTTGGAGTGTATTTCTGTCTATAAATTCCAAATCTGCTCCAACCGGTAAACCCATACCTATGCGTGAAACTTTTCTACCTAAAGGCTTGAGAAGCTTCATAATGTAATGAGCTGTAGATTCGCCTTCAGCGTCAGCATCTGTTGATATAATAATCTCTTTTATAGCGGGGTTAGATTGGACATAA
>CAZVIC010000110.1:0-3514 GCA_964627735.1 uncultured Planctomycetia bacterium
TTTTAAAAAGGATGAAAGAGATATTAAAAATTGAAACTGAAGCAATTCAGGGTTTAAGTATCGGTAATGAATATATAGATGCCCTTAATATGTTATTAAATTGTAAGGGAAGAGTTGTAGTTACAGGAATGGGAAAACCTGGAATTATTGCTCAAAAAATATCTGCAACTATGTCTTCAACAGGTACGCCAAGTTTATGCTTACATCCTGCAGATGCTGTTCATGGAGATTTAGGCAGAGTTACAGCAGAGGATGTTATAATAGCCCTTTCAAATAGCGGGGAAACAGATGAGATTAAGAGTCTTCTGCCCATTATTAAGCGTATTGGAGCAAAAATTATTTCAATAACAGGTAATATTAAATCTACTTTAGCTCAAGTGAGCGATGTGGTTATTAATGCTAGGGTTGATAGAGAGGCATGTCCTTTCAATCTTGCCCCTACCGCTAGTACAACAGTTATGCTTGCTATAGGAGATGTTTTAGCTATTACACTTCTGGAATTAAAGGATTTTGATCAAGATGATTATGCGCTCTATCATCCGGCAGGAGTATTGGGCAAAAAATTACTACTTAAAGTTGAAGATGTTATGAGAAAAGGTGAAAATCATCCTGTTGTTAAAATCAATGCTCTTGTAAAAGATGTTTTAGTTAATATTACTAAATCTCATGCCGGCTCAGCCACTATTATCGGTTTGGATGGTAAATTAAAGGGTATATTTACTGATGGAGATTTAAGGCGCTGGTTAGGTAAAGAGGGTGATATTTTAAACAGAGAGATTGGCTCTATCATGAGTGAGAACCCAAAAAGAATTGAGTTAGGAGATTTAGCTGCTAAAGCAGGTAAGATTATGCAGGATTTTAGAATAGATGAACTTGTTGTTGTAGATAAAGATAGTCATCCAATTGGACTTGTTGATATTCAAGATTTATTAAAGGTAGGATTAGCTTAAATTATGATTGACGAAAGCTTAAAACAAAAATTAAGGAATATTAAACTGTTGATATTAGATGCAGATGGTGTTTTAACAGATGGAAAGATATATTATGGCAGCTATGGTGATGAAGTTAAGGCTTTTGATGTAAAAGATGGACTGGGTTTAAGTCTCTGGAAGAGATCCGGAAAGATTTCTTGCATATTGACTGCTAAAAAGTCACCCCTTTTAAAGAGAAGAGCTAAAGACGTCAAGATTTTTAAAGTTTATCAGAATGTCTACAGGAAGATAGATGTCTATAGGAAGTTAAAGAAGAAGTTTAAACTAGTTGATTCAGAAATCTGTTATATTGGGGATGATCTTATTGACATAGGAGTTTTAAAAGAGGCTGGATTCTCAGTTACCGTTCCCGGTGTTCCTAGCGAGGTTAAAGATTTTGCAAATTATATTACAGATAATCCTGGAGGTTCTGGAGCCGTGAGGGAAGTTATAGAGCTTATCCTTAAAGAGCAGGGCTTATGGGACAACCTGGTTCAAGATTTGATCAGTGATTAATAAAGAAGATTGGCATATCCATAGTATCTATTCTGGTGATTCAAAGACCTTGCCTAATAAGATTGTAGATATTTCTATAAAGAGAGGCTTAAAGAGGATATGTGTTTTAGATCATAATACAATAAGAGGTGGTTTGGAGGCTAGAGAGTATGCTAGGGGTAAAGATATAGAGGTTTTAGTTGGAGCTGAGATTAAAACAGATAAAGGAGAGATTGCAGGTGTGGGCCTTGAAAGAGAGATAGTATCCCGCGAGCTTTTCTCTGTGATTAAAGAGATGAAATCTCAAGGTGCAAAGATTTTAATACCTCATCCCTATGGAGGTATAAGATATACAAAGAGAAATTATAGCTTAGAGGATGTTGGCCCTTTTGCAGATTATATAGAACTCTTTAACGGAAGGAGTTTCTTTAACTTTTATCAGAAGAAGACTTTAAAATTTGCAAAAAGATTTGATATAACACCTACTCGTGGGAGCGATTCTCATTTTGCATTTGAGATAGGTAATCTTGGCATAAAATCTATCTATAAAGGAATAATAGGTTTTTTTACGACTGGAATTATTAATCTGTTCTCTCCGGCAAGAAGGAGATTAAAAAGAAAATGAAAGTAGCAATAATATTTTATTCTTTTACGGGAAATACGAGGAAAGTCGCCTCTGTTATAAAAGATTTTTTGATTAAACAGAATGTGGAAGTCAAATTTCTAGAGCTTAAGCCGAAATTGGAAAGCAAGCGTTTTGTTCAGCAAGCCGCGCAATCTTTATTTGCTAAAAAAGTTAAGTTAGTTGGTGAAAATATTCCAGATATATCTGATAGTGACCATATCTTTTTAGGAACTCCGGTCTGGGCTTTTGCTCCTGCTCCAGCTATGAGGAGTTTTATTCAAGATTGTAAGACATTGAAGAATAAAAAGACCTCTCTTTTTGAGACTTATGGAAGTGGATTGGGTAAAGAAAAATGCCTGAATAAGATGGAAACGTTATTATTCAAAAAAGCTAATTCTGTTGTAAATAAATTTATGATTTCAGATAAGAAAGTGGATGATAATAAATATCTATCAGAGCTCATATCAAAAAATGTTCAATTATGAAGATAGCAATACTTGCAGGTGGTAGCGGAACCAGGCTTTGGCCCTTATCACGCCCAAGCTATCCTAAGCAATTCCTTAAGATAAACTCGGAATATTCGTTCTTTCAAAATACAATCTTAAGGAGTCTAAATAGTGTCAAGATTCAGGATTTAATAATCTCAGCTCATAAGGATTATAAGTTCCATGTTTTATCAGATATAATGAAGGTAGTATCTAAAGACCAAGGATTGCCACATTTAATCTTTGAGCCTCAGAGCAGGAATACTTTTCCAGCACTACTTGGAGTATTGAGTTATTCTCTAAATGAGTTAGGCTTAAAAGAAGATGAGGTTATTGCAATACTGCCATCAGACCATCTTATTTCACCAACTGATAGATTCTATGATTTTCTAGAGCTTGCTAAAAAACATGCTCAAGATAATAAGATAGTTATATTCGGCATAAAACCCAGCAACAATAGCAGTGGCTATGGTTATATAAAGACCGAAGGTAATCATGAGGAAATTTTAACAGTTAAAGGTTTTATCGAAAAGCCTGACAAAGAGAAGGTCAAAGATTTAATAGCAGAGGGGAGCTGTTTTTGGAATTCCGGCATGTTCTGCTTTAAGATAGCTACGATTATAGATGAGATTAAAAAATATATGCCTGATACAGTTAAATTTCTAGAATATAGCTGGAGTAATTTTATGGATAATTTTAGTGAACTTCCCAATATATCGATAGACAATGCGATTATGGAAAAAACAGATAGGGCAGCTTTAATTCCGCTTAAGGGTATAAATTGGAGTGATATTGGATCTTTTGGAGCTCTTTATGATCTAATGGATAAAGATGACTCTAAAAATGTATTACTGGGGGATGTTGTGGCTGAAGATACTGAAGGATCATTTTTAATAAGTGAAAAGAGACTTGTATCTGCTATAGGTCTTAAAGATATG
>CAZVIC010000111.1:0-3507 GCA_964627735.1 uncultured Planctomycetia bacterium
TTATCCATAACATGTCTTGTATAGACCAAAGCAAAAAGCGGCTCAATGCCTGATGAGCAATCAGAGATAATACTTATTGTCCCAGTAGGAGCTATTGTGGTAAGGGTTGCATTTCTTATCTTAATGCCTTTCTTATCCCAAACACTTCCTTTATAAGCAGGGAATACTCCTCGCTCTTCAGCAAGCTCTTGAGATTTCACCATAGACTCATTTAAAATAAATCCCATCACCTCTTCAGCCAAGCTAACCGCATCGCTAGAATTATAACCTATGCCAAGCTTAATCAACATATCAGCCCAACCCATAACACCAAGACCTATTTTACGTGTATGTTTTGTCTGTTTCTCAATCTCAGGAAGAGGAAACTGATTCTTATCTATAACATTATCTAAGAAATGAACTCCACGACGAGTAATCTCTCTTAATCTCTCCCAATCTACTGCTAGCTCTCCACTCTCTTCTTTGACCATCTTAGAAAGATTGATACTCCCTAGGTTACAAGACTCGTAAGGTAAAAGTGGTTGTTCACCGCAAGGGTTAGTTGACTCAATCATTCCTACGTTTGGAGTAGGGTTCTCTTTGTTAATCTTATCTATAAATACTATGCCAGGCTCTCCATTCTTCCAAGCCTGCTTAACAATCAAATCGAAAACATCTTTTGCTTTTAATTTCTGAGTGACTTTACCATCACGAGGATCTTTTAATTCATATTCACCCTCTTCTTCTAAAGCCTTCATAAACTTATCGGTGATTGCAATAGATATATTGAAATTGGTAATCTCTTTATTGTCATCCTTTGCTGTTATAAACTCCATAATCTCAGGATGGTCAACCCGCAATATTCCCATATTTGCTCCGCGCCTTCTTCCACCCTGTTTTATTTCCTGAGTTGCTGCATTATAAACCTTCATAAAAGATATTGGACCGGATGAGACTCCATCGGTAGAACAGACCCGACTATTTCTGGGACGTAAGTGCGAGAAATCAAAACCAGTTCCACCGCCACTTTTATGAATTAAAGCTGCGGCTTTAAGTGAATCAAAGATTGAAGCTATAGAATCATCTATGGGAAGCACAAAGCAAGCGCTGAGCTGTCCTAGTGGTCTTCCAGCATTCATTAAAGTTGGTGAGTTAGGCATGAACTCAAGTCCTGACATCATATCGTAGAAAGAGAGTTCTACAGTCTCTACTTCCTTGTCAGACTTGCCATACTTTTGATCAGCTGACGCAATATATTTGGCTACTCTTTCAAACATCTCTTCGGGGGTCTCAACGACTTGACCATCTGAATCTTTAGTGAGGTATCTTCTTTCAAGAACCTTTAGAGCATTCTGGGTAAGACTGACTGACATGGAAGCCTCCTTTATCATAAGAATTAAAGATAATACAACCTGTAGTGTTGTGTCAAGATTAAAATACTATATTTAGTGCTTATGTACATTTTTCGACCTAATCTAAACTGCACAAGAAAATGGTTCTGCCCCTCAAAAAATAAAGACTAAACCTTCTTTCACTTCTTAAGAAACTTTTTCAGCTTACTATAGCTTAAGCAGTTTATCACATCTTTCTTGCTAAGCCAAGCACGCCTTCCAACAGATACTCCATACCTCATCATATCAAAATGTTCTTTAGAATGAGCGTCTGTATTTATTGCAATTAAGGCCCTTTTTTCTTTTGCTCTAAAAACATTTATATCTGTTAAATCTAATCGCATAATATGCGAATTGATTTCCAATGCAACTTTATATTTTGCTGCGGCTTTAAAAATAGTATCCCAATCAACATCATAAGACTCTCGCTCACCTATCAATCTTCCGGAAGGATGAGCTATGATATCAACCCAACCTGATTCTATGGCAGAGAGAATACGTTTCGTCATTTTATCTTTTGATTGTCTAAGCCCTGTATGTATTGCGGCTATAACAACATCGAGTCTTTCTAAAACATCTCTATCCCAATCCAAACTTCCATCGGCTTTTATATCCATCTCTGTCCCAGTTAATATTTTAAAATCTTTATATTTTTTTTCTATCTCTCTTATCTCATCAATCTGTTTAAGCAATTTCTCTTTACTTAAGCCATGGGCAACACCTAAAGATTTAGAATGATCAGTTATTGCTATATATTTATAACCTCTCTTATATCCCATCTCTATAACTTCTTTTAAGGCTATACTACCATCACTAAAATCCGAATGAATATGTAGATCGCCTTTTATATCTCTCTCTTCTATTAACTCAGGTAGACTACCTAATAAAGCTTGTTCAATCTCGCCTCTATCTTCTCTCAGTTCAGGCGGAATAAAATTCATACCCAATGTCTCATAGATGCCTTCTTCATCTTTAGATGCAATCTTCTTATCATCTTTAACTCTAAAGACTCCGTACTCATTTATCTTCAAACCTTTCCTTTGAGCAATCTGTCTTAAATGGACATTATGATTTTGAGAACCTGTAAAATATTGTAAGGCTGCTCCAAAAGAATCTTCACTAACGACTCTTAAGTCAACTTGGACACCACCCTCTGTTAGAATACTTGATTTAGTCTCACCTTTGACAACAATCTTTTTAACAATATCCAGACTGTTAAACCTATCCATCACACTCTTAGGCTTACTTGAACCAACAAGTATATCAATATCTCCTATAGTATCCCGCATCCTCCGCAAACTTCCTGCAATACTTATTTTTTTAACCTCTTTTAATTTCTTAAGCTCAAAGACTATACTTGTCGCTAAAGGTAGCGCCCACCCTAAAAGCATCCTCCCGTTACCTTTTTTAAGAAACTCAATACCTCTAATAATATTCTCTTCTGTCTTCTCTTTTATACTTGGAAGTTCTCTTAACCTACCCTCTTTCGCCGCGCTCTCTAGCTGGGCAATTGAGATAATATCTAGCTTTTGATAGAACAACTTTACCTTCTTTGGACCAAGACCCGGGATCTTAAGCATAAGAAGAATCTCTTTAGGTACTTCATCCAACAGATCACTTAAATAGCCTATCTCACCATCTCTATAATACTCTTTTATCTTCTCAGATAGGTCCTTACCCACCCCTGCTATCTCATTTAACTTATCCTCTTCAACCAATCTATCCAAATCATGGGGTAGAGACTCTAGGCTAGCTGCAGCCCTACGGTAGGCACGAATACGGAAAACATTTGCGTCTTTTATCTCTAGGATATCTGCGATGCTATTAAAGATAGCTGCAATCTCTCTGTTTTTCACAGAGATATTATATAGAGAATAAAACCAAAGGACAAATGGATTAAAAGATTACTTATACTATATATAAAGGAAGAGAATTAAATCTTACGAGATTTTATATGATAGATTCCAGCAGAGTAACCAAGGCTACATGAGAAAATAAGAAGAGAGAAGAAAAGCATAACAAAGTGGCTAAGTTTTATCTTCTTAGGCATTGCTAGACGAAGCTTAGCAGCCTCTTCTGTTCTCTTAGGATTGAGCTTCTCAAGTATATCTTTAATAATTGCACCTGGTGAATCAAA
>CAZVIC010000112.1:0-3492 GCA_964627735.1 uncultured Planctomycetia bacterium
GACTTGAGACTGCTCGATTATTCTTGTAGCAGTACCTCCAATATGGAATGTTCTCATAGTAAGCTGAGTACCAGGTTCACCAATTGACTGCGCTGCAACAACACCAACGGCTTCACCAAGCTCAGCTAATTTACCTGTTGAGAGATTCAACCCGTAACATAATCTACAGATCCCATTCTTAGTCTCGCAAGTCAAAACACTCTTTATCTTTATCTTTTCAATACCCAACTCTTCTATCTTTGAAGCTTCGGCTACATCAATAATCTCTCCAGATTTAACAACTATGCTATCTGTAACAATATCAACTATATTATCACAAGCAATTCTACCGACTATCCTCTCTTTTAGAGAGACAACAACCTCATCACCTTCGATTATAGCAGAGACAAATATACCGTTAACAGTGCCACAATCTTCCTCTGATACAAGAACGTCTTGAGCAACATCTACGAGTCTTCTAGTTAAATATCCAGCATCAGCTGTCTTAAGAGCAGTATCAGCCAGACCTTTTCTAGCACCATGAGTAGATATAAAGTACTCTAAAACAGATAGTCCCTCTCTAAAATTAGCTACAATAGGATGTTCTATGATCTCACCTGATGGTTTAGCCATTAGACCTCTCATACCGCATAACTGTCTTATCTGTTGTCTGGAACCTCTTGCACCAGAGTCTGCCATCATAAACGGCGGGTTGAACTCTGACATCTCTTTAAATGTTTCATCTTCTATGGTATCTGTTGCATGAGTCCAAATGTCTATAACTTTATTATTACGCTCACCGTCTGTTATAAGACCTTTTTTATACTCGCCCTCAACTCTAGCAACGTGAACTCTTGCTTTTTTAATAATCTCCTTCTTTAAATCTGGTATTTTTAAGTCAGATACAGCCATTGATATTCCTGCAATCGTAGCATATTCAAAACCCATTCTCTTCATACGATCTAAAAGCTTGACTGTCTCATGATGTCCGCAGACCTTATGAACATCTTTGACTATCTCAGATATCTTACCTTTATTTAAGAGAGCATTAACGTAAGTTATTTCAGCAGGCAGAATACCATTGAAGAGAACTCTTCCAACTGTTGTATCTATTAGAATATCGCCCGATCTTACTTTTATCTTAGCATGTAACGCAACCTCATAATCGTTATAAGCATATATAACTTCATCCATACTGGCAAATATTCCATTCTCACCTAGCTCACCTTCTTTAGATTTAGTCATATAATAAAGCCCTAAAACAATATCTTGTGTTGGCGCTATTAATGGACCACCATGTGAAGGCGAAAATAGATTGTTTGATGCAAGCATAAGAAGACGCGACTCCATCTGAGCCTCTATTGAAAGCGGAACATGGACAGCCATCTGATCTCCATCAAAATCTGCATTAAAAGGAGTACAGACCAATGGATGAACCTGAATAGCCTTTCCTTCTATAAGCTTGGGCTGAAAGGCCTGAATACCAAGACGATGCAATGTAGGAGCTCTATTCAATAAAACCGGGTGATCTCTTATGACGTCCTCTAATATCTCCCAGACTTCTTCAGTGGCTTTTTCAATAAGCTTTCTAGCGCTTTTAATAGTATGGACATGACCTCTCTCTCTTAACTTTCTTAAGATAAAAGGTTCAAATAGCTCTAGAGCCATAATCTTTGGAAGCCCGCATTCATATATCTTAAGCTCAGGACCAACAACAATAACACTTCTTCCTGAATAATCGACTCTCTTTCCCAGTAGATTCTGACGGAACCTACCTTGCTTACCTTTCAACATGTCAGATAGAGATTTTAATGGTCTATTGCCATGGCCCATAACAGCTCTACCATGCCTACCATTCTCAAATAGAGCATCTACTGACTCCTGCAACATCCTCTTCTCGTTTCTTACTATAATCTCTGGAGCTTTTAGTTCTATAAGTTTTTTTAATCTATTATTTCTATTTATTACACGACGATATAAGTCATTTAAATCACTAGTCGCAAATCTTCCGCCCTCAAGAGGAACAAGAGGCCTTAAATCAGGAGGGATCACAGGAACCACGTCCAAAATCATCCATTCTGGGTCATTGCTAGACCGTCTTAGTTCTTCTACGACTTTTAATCTTTTAATATGTTTTTTTGGTATTTTTTCAACTGGTATTCCAGCTAACTTTTTCTTTACATCTTTAGATATTTTTGCTAAATCCAACTCCTGAATTAACTCTTTTATAGCTTCAGCGCCCATGCCAGCTTTGAACTTATTACCGTATTTAGCACGTAACTCTTGAAGTTTTGCTTCAGTTAAAAGGTCTTTTTTCTTAATACCCGGTACTTCACCAGGATCGATAACAACATACTCTTCATAATAGATAACTCTTTCAAGCTCTCTTATTGTCATATCTAACAATGTACCTATTCTAGAAGGTAAAACTTTCCAGAACCAGACATGAACAACAGAGGTTGCAAGATCAATATGACCTAACCTTTCACGCCTTACCCTAGAATGAGTAACTTCAACACCACATCTATCACAGATAACACCCTTATATTTGACCCTCTTATATTTACCGCAATAGCATTCAAAGTCACGGCTAGGACCAAATATTCTCTCACAAAATAACCCACTCTTCTCAGGTTTAAAAGTTCTATAATTTATAGTCTCAGGCTTCTTTACTTCTCCATGAGACCAACTCTTTATAACCTCAGGTGAAGCCATTTTTATACTTATATGATCGAACTGGTCAGGCTGTTTATACATTTTTTGCCCTCCCCTTTTTCTTTGCTTTTGTTGTTTTACCCTCTTTTAAATCTTTGTCTTTAACTATTCTGACATCTAATGCCAAACCTTGAAGTTCTCGTAAGAGAACATTCAACGACTCTGGAGTGCCATGTTGAAAAGCACTCTCACCTTTTACTATAGATTCATATATCTTAGTCCTACCTTGAACATCATCACTCTTAACAGTAAGCATCTCCTGAAGTGTATAAGCAGCACCATATGCCTCTAAAGCCCAGACTTCCATCTCCCCGAATCTCTGACCTCCAAACTGGGCTTTTCCACCCAAAGGCTGTTGAGTAACAAGAGAGTAAGGACCTATAGATCTAGCATGGATCTTATCATCAACCATATGAGATAACTTCATCATATATATATAGCCAACAGTAACTTTCTGATCAAATGGTTCACCACTCATTCCATCATAGAGAGTAGCTTTTCCATCTTCCGGCAGGCCAGCTTCTTTAAGAAAACCTTTAATCTCATCTTCTGAGATACCATTAAATACAGGTGTAGCTATTTTAAAGCCTAGCTTCTTTGCAGCCCAACCAAGATGGGTCTCTAAAAGCTGTCCTATATTCATACGAGAAGGTACACCCAAAGGATTTAATACTATATCAACAGGAGTACCATCTGGCAGATAAGGCATATCTTCCTCATGGACTATCTTGGAAATAACACCTTTATTACCATGTCTTCCAGCCATCTTATCTCCTGCTACAATCTTTCTCTTGCTCG
>CAZVIC010000113.1:0-3422 GCA_964627735.1 uncultured Planctomycetia bacterium
AAATGTATCTCTGCAGCAGTTGTCTCTGGAAATTTATTAAAAGCCTCTTTAGGTAGAGTAGATGCACCATGCTGAACAGCACCGGCCATCTCATAACTCTTCCTTGAAATCTCAGAGAGCTCTTTAAGCGTATTGAAGTCAACCTTAACCTCAGCAACACTACCATCAGGCAATACAACACCGCCATGTGTAGTTCCGGTTTGAATACTGATCTTGCTTATCCCTTCACACGCCTCTTCTAACAGCTTTATATAACCATCCATAAACGCACTTAAATCTTCAGGGGTTGAGTTCTTACTTCCAACCTCACCTATTTCGCCCCCTATAGAGACAGTCACGCCTTCTACTTCCTGAGATCTAATATACTTGGTAAGCTCAGATGTAACCCAACAGTTATCAACTTGCTGCTCGCTAAGAGTCTCTTTGGATAGATCTACAAGAGTAGATGCATCTATATCTATATTGTAAAAACCTCCCTGAATTGCTTCATTTATAAGTTTTTTTATCTCAGACAAAGATTTCTCTTTATCAGTCTGAAAATCACTTAATTTTATCTGAAAATGGTCTCCCTGAACAAAAACAGAACCTTTATAACCCTCTTTAATGGCAGCAGCAAGGCAGACTGCAGTATATTCTAGTGGACGCTGACCTGTATAACCCATCTCAGACCTTGCAATCTCAAATATAAAAGCACCTGCATCTATCTTTCCAGCCGCACGAAATACTGCTCTAGCAGTATCATATGTTAATGTGCGTAAGTTCATGGCTGGAACTGTAAATCCCGAGGCTTCGCCTCTACCCATAGCTCTATAGAGATCATGTATAGAAGCAGGATAGATGCCACTCTGTTCTGCTAATTCCCAAACTATAACAGCATATTCTGCCTTCTTTTTAATATCATCTTCAAATATAATGCTCTCTAATAGCTTGTCAATGCCTTCAGCTACAAAAGCTGCTTTATCCTCAATAATCAGACTCTCATCCTCAAACTTAATTCCAGCAATATCAACTTTCAAATTACTCATTGTTTACCTCCAAAACTTTGTTATGTTAAATTAGCTCGTTCCAATATCTTTGGGACTGATTCAGCTCTACCTAATGTCATAATATGAATACCGTGGGAAAATTGCTTTAATTCTACTATTAATCTAGCTGCTATTTCAATACCTTTTTCAGTTTCATCTTTAGCGCCCTTTAGTTCAGCTATTATCTCTTCAGGAACATTGACTCCACTTACATTCTTATTCATATATTCAGCCATCTTGGCTGACTTAAGAACTATAATACCTGCTAAAAGGTAACTATCAGACTCTTTTATCTCTTCGTAGAAACGTTTAAATTTATCAATACTATAGACGGCTTGAGATTGTAAAAATCTAGCACCGGCTTTAATCTTTTTCTTTGTCTTAACAAATTCAAGCTCAACTGGTTCAGCCTCTGGAAAAGAAGCTGCTCCTATAAAAAGATCTGTGGGCTCATTTAGTTTGTTGCCTGAGGAATCAACTCCTCTATTTAACCCAGCAATTACATTTAAAAGTTGAACAGAATCAATATCAAAGACAGCTTTAGCTTGAGGGTGATCTCCATTCTCAATTGCATCTCCTGTAAGAGCAAGAACATTCTTAACGCCTAAGATAGAAGCTCCAAGCAGCTCGGATTGTATAGCAACTCTATTTCTATCTCTTGTTGTTATCTGATATATTGGCTCAACCCCACCTTCTATCAGAATCTTTGCTATTGCAAGCGGTGAGGCTTTCATAACAGAGCTCTGATTATCAGTAATATTTACCGCATCAACAGAACCTCTATAGATATCTAGTTCTCTCCTTACCCCAGAGATATCAATACCTTTAGGCGGAGCTACTTCAGCAGTAACAACGTATTTACCCTTTTTTAATAATTCTTTTAATTCACTCATTGTTTTCTCCAAGACGAAGACCTGGATTTGAAAAACTAATCCTTATCCAACCTCTCCCAATTAATATCGTAAACACTGGCCAACTCTTTAAGTTCGGGAGTCAATTCGAAATCGCTTCTAATAAGAGTCGCTATATTATTTTGTACAATGTATCTGTAATAGTCAATCTTTAAGTTTAACATCTCCTGATGGAACCTCTTCAATACAACTACATTATCTGAAAGAGGATCTTTTAGAACCTCTTTCGATATCTCAGAGGCTATCCCTGCAACCATCCTGCTAACTTCATCCATATCCATCTCAAGGCGCATCTTATCTATCTTTAAAAATAGTCTTTTAAGACCTTCTATGGCTTTAAAATCTCGGTTTTTTCTAAAAAGATCTAGATTCTCTTTGATTTGATTGTGAACGATACTGGCCCCTAAAAGGTGCATCTCATAAGGCAATAATAGACCTATCTCTCTATACTCTTCCATCAACTCCACATTATTATCCCAGATATCTCCTAAGATGTTAAATATATTGCCTTTTTTGACTTTAAAGATATGCTCTAATATTTTCTCTTGTTCTCCAGGATAGATATCTTTAACCTTATAACAGTCTTCAGGGAAAAAACGATTAAGCAATTCTTTCAATCGCTTCTTATCCGATATCCAAACCCCACTATGAAACATCTCTTCTATCTCTTTAAAAACCTCTTCTTTAAAATCTCTTAAGAAACACTCTCTATCGTCCTCTCTCTTTTTAAGCAGAATATATATCTTCTGAGTTTGGTCTAAAGAGATTTTGTCTTTTATAGTAATGCACCCAAATTCTAATTCATCTTCTCCTTGGGTAATCTTCTGTTCGTTATGTTTTTCTATTTTAAACTTATAAAAAACACCCTTATCGTTAAAAAAAGAATCTTTTATTAGATAGCTGGATAGATAATTATTCCAACTCTGAATCTGAGGCTTCACAAGTCTCTCATAGACAACTCTACCATTACCAAACTCGCTCAAATTACTTTTGGCCAACTGCAGCTTATCTAAAAACCCTTGCTCTAAATCAATGCCTGATTCCTCTTTAGCCAGCTGTATCGCTCTGGCTGCATATCTTAGATTCTGCACAGGCTCAATGCCAGATATCTCGTCAAAAAACCAACCACAACTGGTATAATAAAGCATCCTCATATGTTCCATCTCAAGTAATTTGAAGGCTTTAGAAGATCTCTCTCTATCTCGACAATGTCTACCTATAAACTCATCTATAACCTTATCGGAAGACTCTATAATCACTTGAATAAAATCATTTCTAGCTTCCCAAGGGTTATTTAAAACCTCTTCACCTTGAGCAATAAATATCTTATCTATTTCATCTCTAAGCCAATCAAGAGCTTCTCTTAAGGGTTTTCTCCAACTCTGGTTCCACCCAGGCCTATCTACAGTCTTACAACCGCAATCATCGTACCAGCGCTTAACACCATGAGAACAACTCCAAGAAGTACCCAATCCATTTTCACCCT
>CAZVIC010000114.1:0-3270 GCA_964627735.1 uncultured Planctomycetia bacterium
ACTATCTTGTTAATAAGTCTGATATGAGCAACGAGGCAATGCTTAAGAAGGCCAGTATACTGGAAGGACAATTTGAGAGGATATTTATAGAGAACAACCCTGAAATAATAGTAGACAAGATAATGCCTGTACTTGCTGTTAATGGGATAGCACAAGTAAGGGTATTTGCTCTTGAGGATATAGATAAAACGGCATGGGCCAGGCAGAATATCGTAGATGTATTATTAGTTATATTGAAGAGAAAAGAATTTGAGATAATGACTCCGGATGAGCGCAACAGAGAATTTTATGAAGAGAGCGTACAACGCACAATTCTTCTGCGACAGGCATAACAACAGTGGTAAGTATTAAGTTGTAAGAATTAAGGATTAAAGCGTTAGAAGAGTTTTATGTCATGTTGACACTGAGCTTGTCGAAGTGGAAGCATCTAAATATAATAATGTAGTGATATGAAAAGAATAAAATTGGTTTAGGTTTTAAAATCCTTGCCAATTATAAGGGATTTTTTATGCCTGGATTATTAAAGACTTTATAAAATTATAATAATAAAAGTAATAGCAAAAATATAGGGGTTGAAGTCTATGGTTAGAAAAATAGCGATAAAGGGAATGAATTTAGCGGTAGCGGCAATATTTTTTGTTACGACAATCGCGCAAGCTGTCCCTATCGGTAAGCAAGTAGTATGGATTGGTAACGCAAAAATTATTAATAAGAACTATTTGAGAACCCCATCAGCTGTAGTGTCTGTTGCAGGAGATGCTATAGCAGGCAGGCTTACCGAACCTTCTTTGAGCAGTGCAAATAATGCAGTTAAAAGTACACAATTATTCAACGTAAATAGTAAAAAAACAGAAGTTGCTGGCCGCTGCGCTTTCTTTAATAGAATTTTAGAAATAGAAAAAAGAGGAAAAATTCCTACCCTTATATTTGATGTGGACGGTACTATACTTAATAAAAAAGGCAACACATTCAATACGGAAGTTGAAATGCGCGAAGTTTTTGTGGATCTTCTTATAAATGATTATAAGATAGTAATTTGTTCGGGTAATTCTAGTGTTGAACAAAAATACAGAATTGCAAAACCCTTAATAGATGCGCTTCGGGAGGAAGGTAAGCTTGATAAAGCTGTTAATCTTACTATGTACGCAAATGGGGGAGCTACGAAAGTTACTTTTGATGATAAAGGTAAATTAGTTACTAAAAATCTTGTTGATGGGATTAAAGACCCTGCTAACTTGGGCAGAGTTGAAAAAGCAATACGCAAAGCTGTGCAAGAAGTTTTGCATACAAATTTTGGCTACAGTAAGCCAGATGATTACGAGAAGGTAAAAGACGCTCTTAAAAAGTGGCTTCGTGATGATAAATTTACGGAACTTTCAGATAAGATTAAAAATGATGAAGAATGGTACGGCAGAGATGATTTTGGCAGATATATCAAGTTTAAATTGAGCTATATGCTTGGAAGAGACTTTGCGGTTAATCTTGAAGATGCTGACAAAATAGCTCAGCGAGTTTATGGCAACAACACAGATTTGATGGAAATTAATTTACCATGGATAGAGAATAGAGATAATGTGCAGCTGTGTGTGAAACTTATTCCTAATTTCGGGCCTAAAAAAGAAAAAGGCATGGGTATCGGAGATGGTATAGATGATGTTAGGGGAAGGATTGCTGCTAAAATTAGAGATGAATTTGAGAAGTTAGATTTAGGTATAGCATTTAATGTTAATCCAACTGGTTTTGGTTCAGTTGATATAAATATTCAAAACTTCAATAAAGAAGATGCTATTAAGGATCTTTTAAAATTACCTGATATATACGCGGAAGATGCAATATATTTCGGTAATGAATTCTTTATTAAAATTAACAAAGACGGTTCAAAAAAGATAGGCAACGATACCCCCGTTTTTGGGATACTCGATTTATCAGTAATGTCTGTTGATGGGAAGGAAAGAGATTCAGAAGGGCTTAGCAATGAGAATAAGGAGCGCCTTAATTGGTTAGGGGATGGGCCAGCAGCCTTGAAAGAAGTTTTTTTAACATTGGCTGCGGCTAAAGGGAAAGTTGAATCAGCCAAGATTGAACTTTTACCTGAAGCGCAGAATTATATAGATTTTCTTGGAAAAACAAAATTAGAGAATGAGACTGATCCTATTTCAAAAGACGATGCAGGGAGGTTCAACCCAGTGATTCTTGCCTTGGGCAGTCCTAGCCCAGAAGCATTCAAGCAGGCAGCATTGGATTGGAAAAAGTATAAGAAATGGGGGTTTGAAAGGATAGACATAATTGCTTCCACCGGAAGGGGCAGGGGGTATAAGAATTTTGTTCAGATGACTTTAGCGTTTTTAGGACAAGAAGATATTAAGAACGGGACTGATTATAAGCAGCTTTTTTTAAAAAAGTATAAAGACGAAATAGACAAAGCAAAAATTCAAGATATGGATACGTTAACAGAAGAGTACTATTCCATAGAAAGAAGTGTGAACCCAAAAATTAATCAGGAAGCTTATGTAAGATTAGAAGAAAATTATGACGGTAATTTTAATAACCGCTTTAAGAAAACGGAAAAGAATAATAGCGGAAAGCTAACAGAGGCAAAAGTAATAAAGTTCATTATGGAGATGTATGCCGGAGAAGACATTAAGGGTTTCATGCATTTGGAAGAGCTCTCAAATAATACTTATGATAATATCTCTGAGAGCATGGAAATAATCAAAAATATACAAAAAAAGTTTATTGAAAATGGCAATAAAAAACCAATAAAGATTAGATTAGTTGTTGCAAGTTTCCACAGGTTGCGCGCATTATTAGTGGCAATAAGTATATGTAAAGAAAAAACAAGCGCAATGAATTTTTCAAATGCAAAAGGCAAATATGAAGATAATCGTGTTATGGGTTATAAGTGGCAGATTAATGCTGAGGATAGTGAGAAAGCTAACTTAGCTAGTATGCCGGAAGAGGTATTTTTTGACTATGTAAAGCAATTGATTGGAAGCAAAGAGGACAGCGGCGAAATCAAACGTATAAAAAGTGTGTATAATGGTTTACTATTGGTGCATTCTACAGATATTGAAAGAGCTGTTTCAATTGATGGAGTTTGGAGTCCAAAAAGAGTCGATAAACTGCATGATGCGTTTGAAAAATATAAGAATACTAAATTAGAGCTTGGCAGATTAGCGGTTGTCAAGGCCTCCTCATCCGGCAAGAGCAGCACTGCTGTTAAAAAACTGCTCAATCAGCTTAAAGATGAGGATATGCTCGGTCAAATGA
>CAZVIC010000115.1:0-3255 GCA_964627735.1 uncultured Planctomycetia bacterium
TCTCTTTTCCAAAATCAAATTTATCCTTATTATTGGATAGTAATTCAAATAGTATCTCTTTTTGAAATAGGTATATTCCCATTGAGGCTAAAAATCTCTCTTGGCCGTCAATATTTAGAGACAATTCTTCTATTTCTTTTTCATCCGTTGGTTTCTCTATAAAGCTTTTTATTCTATAATTTTTATCAGCTGCCATGATTCCAAGATCTGGCGTCTCTTCTCTAGATACTGGATTGCAAGCGATAGTGAGTTCTGATTTTTTTTCGATGTGAAAGTTTATTAAATATTCAAAGTCCATCTTGTAAAGCTGATCTCCTGACAATATTAGAATATGTTTTATTCTGGGATCATTGAAATGTTTCAAACACTTTCTTACCGCATCAGCTGAGCCTTGGAACCAATCGCTTTCATCGTCTGATTGTTCTGCTGCCAGTATGTCTACGAAGCCTTGTGAATAATAGCCCAATTTATAGGTTCTTGTTATATGTTTATTTAAAGATGCAGAGTTGAATTGAGTCAATATCCATATTCTGTTTAAACCGGAATTAAGGCAGTTACTTATCGGAATATCTACCAAGCGATATTTACCTATTAAGGGCACCGCAGGTTTTGCTCTGTACTTTGTAAGAGGATATAACCTTGCTCCTCTCCCTCCACCTAATACAAGAGTTAGTATGTCTTTCATCAAAGATATACTAACTTTAAATGGAGATATCTTCAATGGTTAATTGTTGTTTGTTTTTTATTGTTTTATGGATATTCTAGTTAAGTTTAAAATTTATATGGATTTATTAAAAAGAATAATGGTATGATTTTTAAAATATCAAATTTTAAATTTTAGAGAACTAAGAATTATATGAACTTTAAGATAGTAGATATCCATACCCATGCTTGGCCTGAGAAAGTTGCTCAGAAAGCACGAGACAGCTTAGAGTTACTATTTAAAGTTAATCTTGTTGATAATCCTACGGTTGAGACACTTGTTAAATATATGGATAAAAATAATATTGATACAAGTGTTATCTGTTCCGTTGCAATAAAACCTGAAAATGTGAAGCCTATAAATGACTGGCTTTTTTCAGTTCGAAATGACAGGTTAAAAGTTTTCTGTGCTTTTCATCCTGATTGTAAGGATTGGCAAGATGAGCTTAAGCGAATCAAGGAAAATGGAGATGGCATAAAGATGCAACCAGAGTTTCAGGATTTTTATGTTGATGAAGATAAGCTTTTCCCTATTTATGATGAAATTAATAGGTTAGATATTCCAATTTTATTTCATTGTGGGCATGAATTATCAGGCACTATGCTTGTGCGTTCTTCGCCTGATAGAATAAGGAGAGTCCATGATAATTTTCCATCTTTAAAAATAATAGCGGCTCATTTTGGAGGATTCAAGCTCTGGGACGATGTTGAGAGGTTTCTTTTAGGTACGAATGTCTATCTTGATACTTCTTATTTTTTTCGCTACATAGAACCTGAAGTAGTAAAAAGGTTTTTAGAATCACACAGAGAGGATAGACTTCTATTCGGTACTGATTTTCCTCTTGTTGATCAAGCAGGGGATATAGGATATCTAAGAAAACTTGATATAACATTAGAATTAAAAGAGAGAATATTTTACAAAAACGCTCAAGAGCTTCTTGGTATTTAAGAATATTTTTTATTTGACATAATGATACTAAAGTGGTATCTTTTATAAAAAGGAGATAGAGCATGAAGATTATAACTATTTTTTTAGTGTTATTATTAACGGTAGTTTTATCAGCTCAAGCTGCTTGCCCTCTTTCTAAAAAGAAGGTGGTCAAAGAAGATTTCAAAGCACCTAGCTGCGCTTACTATATGGGTAAATCTTTTTCTGATAATAAGGCTTCAGATGCCGACAAGAATATAGATAGTCCAGCTTCCTTAGAATCTAATTCTAATATTATAGACAGCGAATAGCTTTAGCTGGCATGGGCGTGCCTGTTGTACCGGTGGAGACAGCAGGCGTCCTGGTATGGCGTTAAAAGGCCTTATTTTTTTGAAAAATATATTGGAATATAAAGGTATAATGTGATTCAATAAATAAAGGAGGTGCTTTATGAATATTGCCGTAAGGTATATGCTTAGAGCAGTTGCTCATTGTAAAGAAGGTTGTAGTATTTAGTCCTGGGTATGACGCTAAACTGCCTGCTTCTTATGAAACTGATAACAAGAGATAGTGATTATGCTATGAGGGCACTGTGTGTTATGGCCCAGGAGATAGGTAAGATTTTATCCGTAGATGATATATCTCTTGAAACCAAAGTACCGCGTAGTTTTTTAAGAAAGATACTTCAAGCTTTAAGTAAAAGAAAGATTATAAAGTCTTACAAAGGCAAAGACGGAGGCTTCCTTCTTTTAAAGAACCCCGATGGTATAAGTTTTATAGATATTATAGAGATATTTCAAGGTAATTTTGCTTTAACAGAACACAAGCTGGGAAAAGACAAGTGTCCTAAGATAAAGAGATGCAATCTTAAAAAAAGGTTGGATAAGATAGAGAAGAGTCTTTCAGGGGATTTAAAGTTGATAACTGTGGCATCCATATTAGACAGATAGGACTATTTTATATTTGACAAAAAACCTTCAATTAAGAGATACTATAAATGAATAAAATGTAAATTTGCCCGGCTCTGGGGTGGAAGTCGGGCTTTTTTATTTTAAAGCCTACAAAGTTTTTTATGATAGAGGACAGATTAAAAGATCTTATTTCTAAAACTACGTTTATTGATATTGCAAGCTGCGATTTTAATGGACGACCCAACGTTGCACCTAAATTCTTATTAAAATATATTGGTGATTTAATATATTTGGTAGATTATACATTGGGAAGAACTTATGGTAATTTTAAAGTTAATCCTCAAGTGTCGCTTCCAGCCATGGATTTTGATACTCTTAATGGTTATCAGATAAATGGATTAGGGGAAATTTTAGAGGATGGTGAAGAGTATGAGGAACTTACCAGAGAGCTTAGGGATAAAATTAAAAAATTATCAGTAGATAGACTTATTGAAGGCCTAAAGAGCGAGAAAGCTCATAACAGCTTCGAAATAGTCTTTCCTAAAAGAGTAGTTATTCTTAAGATTAAAGTCGAAGAGGTGGTTGAAATAGGTCCTACTGGAGAGCTCAAAAGAGAGAAGGTTTAATGAAAAAAACTCAGAGAGTAATGGTCTGGTTTTTGCCTATTATTGTGTTAGGAGGATTATTCTATCCTCTATTGGGTTATCTTGTTAT
>CAZVIC010000116.1:0-3204 GCA_964627735.1 uncultured Planctomycetia bacterium
TACCGCCACCTACACCTATTGTAAGTAAAACAGCTGCCACTATTACCTCTATTAGCGTAAATCCTTTTCTCTTCATGGCTTCCTCCTGTTTTTATTTATTATACTCTGCTTTCATTAAACCAAACAAACGATCTTCTCCAACCTTCATTGTTTTTTCAAACGTATTAAATATAGCAGAAGAAAAAATTGTCCCATTATCTTGGAATTTAACATCGTCTATTCTTATTTCATAAGAACTTATCCTTCGATAACGTAATAAGCGTTTCAATCTTGTGTTACCCATGTTTCGCAAAACTAAAAAAGAATCATGATCATTAATCCAATAATAATCCCCAGCAGATATATGTATAGGAATACCAGTTATCGGCAACCCAAGCATTAATAGAGAGTACTCTTCTTTTAAATCTTCAGCTGAAGGAACTATATCAATAAGATTCCGTTCAAAATTATTCGACTCATCTCTATCAATATTTAAAAAATTGGATGCAATGGCTTGATCATATATTTTGTTAAACATATTACTTTCTATGCCTATATCTTTTTTATTCCAAATTTTAGCACCTAAATTCATTATATTAATAGGCTCTGTATTACCTTTTTCAAATAAAACAAATACTTTTTTATTTATTTTACCTGCAAATGTATTAATTTTAATTACAACAACTGTTTTATTAGGATAGATTGGATCATCAAAATTTAAATCTATAGCCCTATGTTCAAATGGAAAAAGAACCATATTGCTATAAATAACTCTTACTATTTTACCTGCTGAGTTTTTAATTATAGTCAAACCACCTGCTCCTTCTAACACTGAATATACTTCGTAGGAAAGAGAATTTTTTGTATATTGCTTCGTATTAATATCTTTAAAATCAATTCCGGAAGGAATAGAAAAAACCTTATTAACTATATTCCCAAATGTTCCTAAATCATTACCTTCAATTAAATCCTGCTCGATAAAGACTTCGGAAATAGATGTTTTAATTATTTTCTGAATATCAACATCTTCAGAATAACCTGTTTTATTAAAAACTATATTGAATGATAGTATTAATACACAGCAAATTAAAAGAATATAAGTTTTAATCATGGCTATGCAACTTTATCAATTTTAGCAACAAAACTAAAAACACCACAAATCCAATAGTACAACTTATTTGTGCTATTGTAATAGGCGCTACCTTCATAAAATAATACTCATTCCTAAAAAATTCAACAAAAAACCTACCTCCAAAATAAAAAGTAAAGGCAAAATATAATAAAAATCCATCTGGATAATCCTTCTTACGCATAGAGCGCAAAACTAAAAAAATAAACAGGAGAAAAACTACCATATATATTGGAAATGGATGATATGCAATTGTACTATCACAAGGATAATAAACACCAATAGCTGCTCGAGTTGGCTTTCCTTTGCAACAACCATTTAAAAAACATCCTATTCTATGAATAACTCTAATTAACGGCAGATAGATAACCACTAGATCCCAATTGCGTAACGCTGGCAGATTAATTTTTTTAAAATACCAAAAACCAGCCAAGATTCCACCAATAAATCCGCCAAAAGAGATTAAAGATACCGCACCAGGCCAAAACACTTCATTGACGTGAGAACGAAAATATGGATTGGTTAAAACACCCCAAATAATACCTAAGAACCAACTTCCTATCATACTCCAAAGCCAAAGATAAAAATAAAAAACCACTAACTGTTTTACAGTAAGTAGATTTTTTATTGATTCAACAGATTTTGAATTACGAAGATATATTAAATATTTAATATTGATAAGACATGCTACGATAATACCCAAAGGAAGCATTAAATCAAAAGAGTAGAAACTAATCGATCCTATTTTAAAGAGTACAGGATACATATTTTATATCATATCATCCACCAGGGCAATGCAGATAGGGAAATGTACACTAAGCTATCCCAAATAATATGTATCACTATTGGAGTAATTAAACTTTTTGTTCGTTCTAGAGCATAGCTACATACTAAAGACCCGATAAAGCTTACTATAACAATATCACAAAACTGCAGAAAAGAGTGTATCTGAAAAAGATGAATAACCCATTTATACCCTGCTAAAATAACAGAGATAAAAATCACACGAAATAGAGGCGACAACACACCTTTTAATCTATTTTGAGCATATCCTCTAAATAAAAATTCCTCAAATAAAGGAACTGTTATTAAAGAAAATGCTACTAATAGACTTCCTCCATACCGAGGCAAAAAGATTAGACGTTGAGTTATGTATAAATAGCTCAACCATAAAATATACCCGCCTATTGCAATTATAGTTGCAAAAAACAAGTTCTTAGATAAATTTTTAAAATTTAATCCATAGTCTGTTAAAGACATAGGTTGATACCAAAAAACAGCATAAAACCAATATAAAACAGATAATAATAAAAAAGGAATGGCTAAAACTTTAGCTTTTTGAAAAGGAGAAAAATAGATTAAAACACCTGCTTCAAAGCTCAATAAGACTACCAAAACTTCAATAAATCTATTCTTATATAAAGAACCTATTCTAAGCAAATGCTACCTTCTAGTTAAAACTAATATTATTTTCTTTATACCTATTCCTAACAACCCCATTAACATAAATAATCCTGTAAGAAAACTACCATAGCATGCACCCTCAAGAGCATCAGCAACATCATCAAGGGTTTCGAGCTGCTCAGGCTCTGGTTCAGGATCTGGCTCAGGATCTATAGAAAAACTAATGTAATCGTTATCGTCGTCATCTCTATCTAATGGATCAAAATCATCAACATCTACAGAAGTATTATCGTCTGTTTGTGTCACTGTTACCTGGCTAACTGAAGTTGATATAGGAGCGTCATTAACATTGGTGTTATCAATAATGCTTATAGTATTGACATCATTATCTGAAACTCCTGCTGCAGCTTGAGCTGCGTCTATAGTTTCGTTTAATGCAGCCATCTCGGCCTCAGTAGGAGTTCTACCGTCAAGTTCCATCTCAAACTCCGCAATCAAAGCTCCTGCTATCTCTGCGGCTGTTTGATTTGTTTGACTATCAGGGTCTGTATCAGGAGCAACGTATGTTTCAACTGTTAGTGTATCAGAATCATTTCCATCATTTTCCTCTTCCTCGTCGTCGTCCGGAGGTTCAAACTCCGCACGACAAGTTCTGCTACAACCATCTCCATTACTATTATTACCATCGTCAC
>CAZVIC010000117.1:0-3173 GCA_964627735.1 uncultured Planctomycetia bacterium
AGTTCTTTTTTATTTTACAAATTTAAGGGATTAAGATGAATCTATGGATTTGAAGCTTAAAATCTTACGTAGCCGACTTTTAAAACGACTTATAAGGTGGGGTCTAACAGATGCTATCCTTGATCTTTATTGGGGTAGAAACGATAGGAATCTTTGGAAAGATATCAAGGATACTGGATATATAGATAAGCCTAGGTCTGTTTGGTTTGAACCTACAATGCGCTGTAATCTTAAGTGTAATTTTTGTCATCAGGGTTTAAGGCGGGGGCTGAATTCTAATGAGTTAGGGATAAAAGAGATAGAAAATTTTTTGGACTCTATAAAAGATTGGGGTCTGGACTTAATAGAGATGATTGGAGGAGAGATTTTTATAAGAGATGATATATTTGAAATATTAGATCTAATAGAAGCTCGGGAATTAAAAGTAAAATTGGGAACAAATGGCTATCTTTTAAATCAAGAGAAAATAGAAAAGTTGAAAAATTATAAATCTCTGAAGAGTATTGCAGTTTCAATAGATGCAGATAGAGAGCATCATAATAGTTTAAGAGGATCAGAAGATTCTTTCCAAAGGTCTTATCGAGCGTTGGAATTATTATACGATGCGCCGTTTATAGTTGGGCTATATACTGTTATTATGTCTGAAAATATTGATGTTATCGGTGATCTTATTGATTTAGCTTTTAAATTAAAAGTAGATAGGATTACATTTATGCCTGAAATGTTTTATTCAGAAAATGATATTAAAGAGTCTTCTGATGTTTTGCATTTTAATCAGAATGACAAGTTTTTTATACAACATAAGGATATTGTCAATAAGGATCTATATTTAAAAGAAAATATTGTTGCTATTCATAAGATAGGTCATTTGAGAAGGAAAGGGTCTGTGTTTGCAGCTATATACCCAAAGATTGCAGTAAAATATCCGCTTAAATTTTTTCAAGGCGTAATACGGGAAGATAAGAGTTTAATATGCAAAAATTTTCACTCTTTAACCGTCATAGAAAATGGGGATGTATTAATATGTCCTTTTATATACAAAAAGATTGGCAATATAACTGAAGATAGCTTATTTGAACTTTGGAATAGCAAGATTATGCGAAATTTGCGTAAAGATATATTGAATAACAATCTACTGCCTATATGTAAAAAATGTTGTTCTTTGGATTATATTTGAATATAGGTGTTTAATATAAAACTTGTAAAAAGCAGCTAGTTTAATTAATATTTTTATATGCAGCAAAGTAAGGCTTTTACTCTAGTTGAACTTGTAATTCTTATTGTAATTTTAGGTTTTTTAGTTTTAATATCTATTCCCAATATCGACTCTTATTTAGATGCTAAGATATACTCCTGTGCTCAGAAGATAAATTCTGACATAAGATATACGCAATACCTCTCTATAGCAGAACATAAAAGCTATGGAGTTGAATTTAATACTTCAACCAACTATTATCGAGTCTATGAGGTTGATACTGGGACCTTGGCTATAGACCCTTATAGCCGGGCTAATATGGAGCTAGATTTGGATACAACTGAAGAGTATCGGGGTGTTAATATAAGCTCAGTAAACATAGATTCTTCAAACGAGATAAGGTTTTCATCATTAGGTGAGCCTTTGGATTCATCTAGCAACGAACTATCAGCTTCGGGGACAATAGTTTTAAATTATAGCGGTAAGTCTAAGACAATAACAGTTTACCCTGTAACAGGATGGATAGAGGTTCAATGAAGAGCCTAATGAAGGGTTTAACCTTAATTGAATTAATAATATCAATAGTGGTTTTTGTTATTATCGTACTTCCTCTTATGAATATATTTTCTACTGTATCTCGAGATACCGATACTGGAATTTACATCAACCGTGCTTCCAGCGTAGCTGCATCTTATATGGAGTTAGTTTTAAGTAGATCTTTTGATGAAGAGGCTTCTGTTCCTTTCACAGATCCTGTTGACTTGGGTTCAGATAGCGGTGAGGCTACATTAACAGATTATGATGATGTCGATGATTTTAATGGCTACTCTTTTACAGATTCAGATTTTCCAAATATTACAACTACTATATCTGTTTATTATGTAAATGATCCCGGCTCCTCAGCTGATTGGGATAGTATATCTGTAGCTGCAACAGATTATAAGAGAATAGACATATTGGCCACCCACCCCCAACTTGGTACTATAACTTTATCTAATGGAGTTAGCTATGCAGGACATAATACGAAATAAGAAATCTTTTACCATAATAGAAGTAATAATGGTAATTGTTCTTGTCGGGGTCTTCTCTTACGGTGTCTCACTCTTTGTTCTTAGAGTGGTTGATTCCTGGAAGTTTTTAACTCAAAGGTATGAATTAGAGCAGGATTCTAAGCTAGCGCTTGATTTTATGAGTAGGGATTTAAAAGAGATAGACATAGATTCATCCTCTGATCCTACGATAAGCTCTGCTGGGGATGATTTTATAGCTTTTACTAATACTAATGCAGATAGCATTGCCTACACATACAGTAGTAATTTCATCTATAAAAATTCTCAACCTTTAGTAAAAAATATAAGTAGTTTTGAGATAAAGTATTATGATCAAGGTAATATAGAGATTGTTCCTACCGCTGGAGTTTTATCTGCTGCGCAGATTGAAGATATCTGGTATCTATATTTGAGATTCAATGCTTTTAAAGGTGATCAGAATAGTATTTATAATTCTTATATCTTTCCGAGGAACTTTTTATCCAGATGAGTAAATTAAATAAAAAAGATGGCTTGGCTCTGCTTCTAGTAATATTTATAATGATGCTTTTTTCTATCTTTGGGATGATGCTTGCATCTATTTTTGCTAATAGAACAGAGATGGCAAAAGGCTTCTATCGTATGGTTCAGACTATGTTTGTAAATGATATGGGTATTGAAAGGGCAAAGCAAAAGCTTTACGATGATTGGAGCTATAGAACGGTAGGTTTAAACGAGAGCATAGATATAGATGGTCTTATTGGTAGCTATACAATTACAATTACTGGAGCTTCCGGAGATCCTGTGGAGATAAATGTTGAAAGCGAAATATCAGATTAATCTATTTAGGCTTGATTTTATTGATTTTAGGCACTAAAATCCAATGATTCTATGAAGATTTCATTTGTAATCCCGGTATATAATGAAGAAGAGAATATATTAATTCTTTA
>CAZVIC010000118.1:0-3169 GCA_964627735.1 uncultured Planctomycetia bacterium
AAACAGGACACTTTTAAATGTGCTAAACAGGACATTATCATATGTGGGTTACAGACTTATAACCTTCAACGCTAACGATTCATTTCTTGCTTAAATGTTTTGCGAGATAACCCAGATTGTCTTATCATTGTACTTAAAATACTGTCTGAATATTCAGCGTACTTAACATCAACACCAACGGAACGCTGCCTGCCGCCAATAGTCCCGACCCACTTCTGGTGCGAACCACGTTGTGATTTAAGTTTAAAACCGTACTTCTTGAGGATTTTAATAAATTTATCTTGAGAAAAGATGAACTTAGCCAATAGAACCTACTGCTAAGCTCTGAGGGATAACATTCTCTTGAAAAGCTTGGATGTTCTTTCTGTATTGATGAAATAGTTTTGCAACACGAAGAATAAGAACAACCCTATAATAATCCACCATTACATGGAATGGAGATTTACGAAGGAATAAATCATTCATGTTATCCTTGTTTAAGGCATCTAAATAGGATTGAATAGATAATGCTAATTCTTTTTTAACTTCCGCTATAGTAGAACCTCTAACGATTAAATCTAGGTCGATACATACCCCTATCATATAATCATCTTCAGGCCTACCGTAACATCTTAAAGTACAAGGATTTCTTTTCATTGTCTCAATCGCTCAATGTATTTGTACCATATTATTAACATAAAAACAAGAAGTCAAGCTATTTTTTAACTTCTTTTTCAAGCCTCTCTCCTGATACACAATAGCTACAAATTGGAGTACCTATTGTTAAAATACAAGAATGGTTAGGCCATTCTAATATATTAATTACCCGTAAGCATTATGCCCACCTCATCCCTTCCTACGATAAAGATATAGAGAAAATATAGCATCCTCCCTTTAAATGACTATAGTTTTGACTTTAGCCTTAATAATCTTTTTGGGAGGATATTCTAAACTACTTTGAATAAACGTCTTAGGAATGGGCGAGAGAGGGATTGAACCTCCGACCTCCTCGTTGTAAGGACCCCTGCTACCCTCTTACTAAACTATTCGTAACTCTCTTATTTTAAATAACTTATTGATATATAACATCTTTTGTTTTAAAACGCAAATATGAACTTTTACCCATTATCCCCATTATACCCATTATCTGCACAAACACTGTTAGCGTTTTCCCTACACGGCAAAATTGATTCGCAACTGCTATATAAAAGTTTAACATTGCTTGAACTCTTAGAACCCCTCTGCTTTATCAACAAAACTCTTTAGCAACTTTATAGGAGTAGCATAAGCTAGAGATAAGGGAATTCTTAAAGAACTTTTAACACGCTTTTGGTTTGAATCTTCGACAACTACATCATCTCTACCGTAATTCATATTTCCATTCACAACGCCTATAACAATACTACTTGTACCTTTAAAAAGCGGTGCTCCACTGTTGCCTGGTAAATTAATGCTGTTTACTAAAGCATGTTCATATTCACCCCCGGCTATGATTGTTTTGACGAACGAAGACACCATTCCTTCGTTTACGGCAAATGGAGTTTTGTCTGCTGGATAACCGTGATGTGTTGGAAAACCGCCAAAAGATACTCGATCTCCATAATTAATTGAATAATTCCAATCTATTTTACAAAATTTTATCTTAGATGCAGGAGCATCGACTTTAAAGAGTGCCACGTCATATTTTTCATCAAATTTTTTCAATTCAGCAGTATATCGAGATTTATCAAAACATTCTATTTCTGTTTTGATAATATTAGCTCTGTACCAGTTTTCAAGCTTCTCATGCTCACTGACTCCTTTAGTCTGTTTAAATTCAGAAATGCCTTTAAGATGTCGCAACTCTTTACCGAAAGCCACATGAAAACAACTTAAAAAATATCCTTCATTGTTTATAAAAAATCCAGTACCTGTGTTAGTCCCTTTAGAAGAATGAACGACGATTCGATAAATAAGCTTACGTCTGCTACTTATATTCTTGTTAAAAATATTTAACATTCAAACTCCCTCCTTAATCTCTTCTACTTGAGTGGTTAATATTTGTTTCATTAGTATAATGGATTATTATGTAATAGATCTTGCAAATTTAAACCTCTTAGAAACAACGTAGGTTTCGCTTGTGCTTTCTCTTTGCGCTCTCAATCAAAGGCTGCGCATTTTCAATTAAAACTTTATACCTGGCATCGTCCTTAGCTTTGTCAATAAATTTGCCTAATTCTTCTATCCCAATTTTACTATCAATATGATAGATATTTATATACCCTAATGCAAAATGATATAAAATATTTTTTGAATCTTCTAAAAATTGATTTTGTAAAAAAGAAATTAGTTCTACTATATTCTCAGATGATACTGCTCTTGTGCGCTGATAGTATTTTAATACTTTTACAGGATCTCTATCTACTATACCAAAAAACGCGTAGTTATAATTTGTAAGCGGCTTAATCATAGGATCTGTTATTTGATCTGTATGTTTCCTTGCAGCGTCTAAATCTCTATCTATCATATAGCACAACATTGCCATATTAAGGTGAGCTCCGCTATCATCTGGTCTAATATTCAGTAATTTATCAAAACAATCTTTGCTTGCTATTGGATTTTCATCTCTAATTTGCGTACCAATAAATCTATATCCTTCAACTAAGTAAGAATTAATATTATCTTTAAAAGTTGAGATGTTAGGAAAATCTATATCGTTTTTTTGAAACAAGCACAGTTTCAACTTTTCAAAAATCTCTATGCTCTTGGCAAGCTCACCTCTTACATAAAGACAAAGAGCAATTATAAAAAGACTGGCCTCTGTGATATTCGTAGAAACAACTTGTATGTCAACGAAGGAATTTTCATCAAGAACTCTCCAGTATCTACCACGTAAACTCTCACCTATACGTTTTACAAATATAGACCTAGTTTGTTCTGGTAGCACCCTATAGAGATAAGTAAATCTAAATTTAAATTCGGAAAGCAACGATTCCTGCATCTTCCCTTCCAAAACATTTCCCCATATCAATAGATCAATCATTCTTTTTTTTATGTATCTCTCAGCCTCTATACTATTAAGAAAAGTACAATCAGCTGGCATTTGAATAATTCTAATATTTTTGAATAAATTTAATTCATCAATTTTAGAATTAATAGTCCTTATAATTTGTTCATAATAATTATTCGTTTCTTCACAAGAACCCATTGC
>CAZVIC010000119.1:0-3134 GCA_964627735.1 uncultured Planctomycetia bacterium
AGATTAGTAAAAAAGAAAAAATACGGGGAGACTGTAATCTCTATATTTACGAATTCTATTTAATGAAAAAGAGAGCAATATATCCTGGAAGCTTTGATCCTGTTACACTTGGTCATCTTGATATTATAAAACGAGGCTTACGCCTCTTTGATGAGATAATAGTAGCAGTTGCCGATGCTAACTCTAAAGATAATCTATTTACATTATCTGAGAGAGTTCAAATGATAGAAGATGCTACTTCTGATTTAGAGGGAGTTAGGGTTGAGTCATTTAGAGGGTTGATGGTGGACTTTGCAAGAGCTAAAGAGATTGGAATTATCTTGAGAGGTTTAAGAATGATATCTGATTTTGAATATGAGTTTCAGATGGCTTTAACCAACAGAAGGTTTGCTCCTGATATAGAGACAATATTTATGATGCCCAATGAAAAGTATTCTTATGTTTCATCTAGGCTGATAAAAGAGGCAGCCTTTTTAGGGGCAGATACCTCTTGCTTCCTTCCTCAAGCTGCTACAGAAAAACTGAATTCTAAATTAAAGAGGTCTAAATAGCATAGCTATGCAAGAGCTAATAAAAAAGGCTTCGTTAAATCCAGCTAGGATTATATTTCCAGAAGGAGATGATTCTAGGATCAGAGATGCTGCAAGAGAGATAAAGAAGAAGAATATTGCTTCTCCGATCATCTTCATTGAGGAGGACAATTGTAAAGATCTTGAAGGGATTAATATAGTAAACCCTAAAGATGAGAAGATTATTGGAAAGTATATAGATATCTATGATGATTTAAGGAAGAACAAGAGTATAAGCAAGGATAAGATTAGAATGCTCTTAGAAGGCAATTCTGTTTTTATCGCCGCTTTAATGGTAAGAGAAGGTCTAGCTGATGCTGTGATAGCTGGGGCAGTTCATACCACTAAAGATGTAGCTAGGGCGGTTATTCATTGTATAGGTGCTAGAGAGGGAAGTTCTGTATCAAGTTGTTTTCTGATGGACACTGGAATTGAAGAGTTTGGTTATAATGGTAAGTTTATATTTGCAGACTGTGGGGTTATCTTATCGCCTGATTCTGAGCAACTTGCCGATATTGCTATTAACTCAGGAGATCTTTTTAGGTCTCTTTTCCAAGCGGAGCCGTACATTGCTTTTTTAAGTTATTCTAGCCATGGTAGCGCTTCTGGTGAGAGTGTAGATAAGATAAGAACTGCGGTTAGATTGGTTAAAGATAGGAGGCCGGATTTAAATGTTGATGGTGAGATGCAGGGCGATGCTGCTATAGTAAAAGCCGTTGCAGGTATAAAATGTTCTGAGTCTAAGGTGGCAGGGCATGCAAATGTCTTAATATTTCCTGATCTAAATAGCGGTAATATATGTTATAAGCTGGTTGATAGATTGACTTCAGCAAATGCTTTAGGCCCTATATTTTTGGGCACTAATCATCCCGGTAGCGATCTCTCTAGAGGTTGCGAGATAGAAGAGATAGTACTTGATGCTGCTATTATCTCTATAATGGCCCAACTAAGTAAAGAATAGATGTGGTTTTTGACGATTAATTCAGGAAGTTCTTCCATTAAATATAGTCTCTTTAAGGCAAACAAGAGATTGACTCTGGTTGAAAAAGGGGTTGTTGAAAAGATAGGTGAAGAGTCGTCTCTTTTTAAATCTGGAGAAATGGTTTCAAGGTTAAATATACCCGATCATCATAGAGCTATAGATCTTATCTTAGACGCAATAAAGAAAAAAATAAAAGATATCTCTTCTTTAGCAGGAATTGGCCATAGAGTGGTTCATGGAGGGGAGAAGTTTAAAGAGTCTGTCATTATAGATAGCAAGGTTTTAAATTACATTAAAAAATGTAGCCACTTAGCTCCGCTACATAATCCTCCAGCTGTATTGTCTATCGAAGCATCTATCAAGCTGTTAAAAAGTATTCCTCAGATTGCTGTTTTTGACACAGCTTTTCATCATACTATCCCAGACTATGCTTATAACTATGCTATTCCTTATAAGTTTTATCGTCAGTACAAGATAAGGCGGTATGGTTTTCATGGCACTAGCCATCATTACATAGCATTAGAAGCAGCTAAGTTTTTAAATAAAAAAATAAAAGATACCAAGATTATAAGTTGCCATCTTGGTAATGGCTGCAGTATTACAGCTATTAAAGGTGGGCATTCAATTGATACTAGCATGGGTTTTACCCCTCTAGAGGGTCTTGTTATGGGGACAAGGTCAGGAGATATAGATCCGGCTATTATATTGTTCTTAGAAGAGAAAGGGCTAAGCTCTGCTGAGATAGATAATATTTTAAATAGAGAGAGTGGGCTTCTAGGGGTTTCTGGAGTAAGCAATGATATGAGAACTGTCGAGAAAGCGATGCTCAATAAAAATAAACGAGCTACTCTTGCCTATAATATTTTTCTCTATAGGCTTATTAAATATATATCCGCATATGTTGGTGTTCTAGAAGGCGCTGATGCGATTGTTCTTACAGGTGGAATAGGAGAGAACCAGGTGAGATTAAAAAGAGATATAAAGAAGAGACTTAAGACTCTTCTAGATAAATTTAATGTAAAAGTGCTTGTTATCTCCACAGATGAAGAACTTATGATTGCCAGAGAAGGTTTGAGGTTACTGAGAAGATGATAGATTCTTTGGTAATAAATATTAAAGATATTCCATTAGATGGTTTAAGGAGAGTTTTAGAGCTTGATCCTAAGGATTTGGATTTAGAGGTTGAGGGTCCTGGTGAGATTGTCGTTACTTTTGAAGGATTTTTGAAGCTGGATATAAATATCAATCTGGCGGCTAAGGAGCTTATAGCTAAGTCTAACATTAAGTATACTTTAAAACTCCTTTGCAGCAGGTGTTTAGATGAGTTTAAACTTCCCTTTGATAAAAATTGTATTTTGAATTATAATATTCAGAATTCTGATTCCATTGATCTTAGCGATAGTATCAGGGAGGAGATAATACTGAGCTATCCTCAGAAGCCACTCTGTAAAGAGGGCTGTGCTGGGATTTGCTTGGTTTGTAGGGCAAGTTTGAACAGAGAAGAGTGTAAGTGTAAAACAGTAGAAAATTGATAATTTTTAAATGGAGGTTTTAAATGGCTAATCCAAAAAGAAGACATTCTA
>CAZVIC010000120.1:0-3121 GCA_964627735.1 uncultured Planctomycetia bacterium
TACTTGCTTAAACTCTCCTTTGGATTTTGCACTTATATATGGATGGATGTTATTCTTATTAAAGAAACGCCTAAAGCTATTCTGATTATGTTTGATAATAAGAAGAATTGGCTTCCTAAAGCATGGGTTCTAAGAATAAAAAAAAATAAAGATAGTAAATCCATAAAGATTAAAATATCTCAATATCATTGGGCGAAGAAGTTTGGATAATGTGTTTGACCTCGTTTTAATTTCGTGCTAACATAAATGTGTAAAATAGGTATGTATGTGAAAAGCAATATGATTTTTTACAAATAACCCAAGTGAGGCAATTAATGATGAAAATAGCTGATTTTGTAGTGATTTTATGTCTTTGTACGTTTGTAGGTGGATGTGCATCTGCTAGTTATCAAAAACAACAGGTGCAGGATGATAGTGGAGATAGGCTTACTGTTGCGACAGCGCAGCGTAAGATTACAATCGGGATGCCATCAGCAAGCGTAGTTGAAGCATTGGGATCACCTAATATTGTTTCAACTGACGAAGAACGACGAGAAGTTTGGGTTTATGATAAAATAGCTACGGATGTTGTTTATTCGGCAAGTGATGCAGGTATCAAGTTTTTAACTATTGGTAGTTCAGGGGCAAAGTCAACCTCGCAAAGAACATTAACCATTATTATTAAGTTTGACCATGATGGAAAAGTACGCGATTTTGCATACCATACCTCTAGATTTTAATATGATTAATCTAACCAAAGTAAAAAAAGTTTTTATCTTCTTGTTGATTCCTTTTTTCTGCTTTTCTCTTATAGGATGTGCTACTACTTACCCAAAAGATTGCCTTAGACTATCAGAAGATAGTTTGCAAATGCGACAATTACAAATGCGACAATATGAAACGACAAATGAAAGAGAAATGATTTTAGCTTCTGCCGGTGTTTTTCAGGATATGGGGTTTACATTAGATGATAGTGAAACAGACTTGGGACTTGTAGTAGCCTCAAAAGATCGAGATGCGACAAATGCTGGACAAGTTGCAATGGCGACTATTTCTGCTATTTTTAGTGGATTAAGCGGATCTTCATCTGATTCATTTGCCTATATTGATAAAGTTCAAAAAATTAGAGCATCTGTTGTTACCAGATTAAATTCGGAAGGAAGCAAAATAATAATTCGGGTGACTTTTCAAAGGATTGTATGGAATAACAGTGGAAATGTTTCCAGAATGGAAAATTTAAACGAAAAAGAATTATATCAGGGTTTTTTTGATAAATTATCAAAAGCCATATTTCTAGAAGGGCAAAAAATATGAGAACAAAGTATAATGTAGTATTTTTTTTGTTAATAGTTTTAGGATTAACAGGTTGTGCGACTACCACACAACGCGTTCTTGATACAGATCAGAGTCAAGTTCAATTGCGTAGTATACAAACAAGAGCCTTTGATACTACTGATAAAAAGAAAACACTTAAAGTAGTTATGAGTACTTTGCAGGATTTAAATTTTGTTGTTGATAGAGCAGATTTAGATTTAGGTTCGGTAACAGCATCAAAATTTGCAAATAATACCTTATTGAAGATGACCGTATCAGTTCGTCCTAGAGGAAAGACGCAATTATTGGTTAGGGCTAATGCGAGATTTGGTATAAATGCCATTGATGATCCTGAACCATACCAAGATTTTTTCGCCGCTTTCAGTAAAGCGATGTTTCTTGAAGCTCAAGAGGTTGACTAATTCTTTCACCATTTTTCCTAAACAGTTCTTCATCGGTTAGTGTGCAAAAGAACTACCCTTTCTGTTTATAGTTATTCATTTTTTAATTTTCCGTCAAAGATATCCCTTTTTTTGTTTTAAAGTATTTAAGTAACTTTACAATCTCTGTCTTTGTCGGTATAATATGTAAAATTGATACAAAGAAGGGAATCTAGTGGCTAATCGTAGTTTAATAGCTAAAGTAAATAAAAAACGCCTTACTTTGTTTTTGGCGACTACTCTTTTAATATCAAGCTTTTCTTTATATGCCGCAAGTCCTACCACAGCGCAAATTTCTGAAAATAGCTCAATAAAAGATTCATATTCCGCGGATGTTCTGGATATAAGCGGAAAAAAGTATTATCCTCACATGAAGCAAGCCATAAAAGATGCAGAAGATTCAATATATATGGTGATGTTTCAGGTAAGCTTAAACCCTTATCATAGAAACTCAAAAGTATATAAAATGGTCGATGAGTTGGTGAAGGCTCATAAACGGGGAGTGGATGTAAGGGTTATTCTGGATCAAAACGTAGATTTTGTTAATCTCAAGGATATAGATAAATGGGTAGCTGAGGGTAAAAATGCTTGGTGTTTTAAAGTGCTCAAAGAAGCAGGGGTAGACGTTTATTATGACAACCTCACTACATATACCCATGCTAAAGCGATAGTTATAGATAAAGAGATTGTTGTAATGGGGAGTGCCAACTGGAGTGAGAATGCATTTAATAAAAACATAGAGACTAATGTTTTAATAAGGTCTGAAGAATTAGCAAATGAAATAGTAGCGTATTTTGAAAAGATTAAGATTGACGAAAAAGCTAATCAGCCAATCTTAAAAAATAGCATTCCTATATCCTGGGAATTTTTGGAAAATCCTAAACTAGCAGGGCGGATGCTGACAAAGCGTGATGAAAGAGCTTTTGATATATATTTATTACTCTTAAGGGAATTTGATGGAAATGCAAAAAGTGAGATAATATTAGATTATGACGAAATTGCTGATAATTTAGGCTTGCTTGATAAAATGACAAAAACAGATTACAGAAGGCAGATTATAAAGAGTTTAAGAAAACTTGAAGATACTTATTGCCTTATAAAATATGAGCCGGAATATGGTAAGAATGCCGTTGTTACGTTATTAAATTATGACAATATTGACGAGATTTATAAAGCACCGAAGGAATGGTATTTTCAGGTTCCAGATAATTTCTGGGAATACGGATGGAGTAGAAAACTTTCAATGAGAGCTAAATTTTGTTATCTTATTAATTTAGCTTATGTAAGCATAAGCAACGCCAAGCCCTGGTGGTTTTCGTCAGGGGATGTTTTATCTGAACGTTTTAATGTAAGTAAATGGGTTATCAGTAAAGGGATGCAGGAGTTAA
>CAZVIC010000121.1:0-3081 GCA_964627735.1 uncultured Planctomycetia bacterium
AGAATATCAAAAATATATTAACTCTATTGCCAATAAAATTATCTTTACTCAGGCTAGTACGATTAAAAAATTAAAAGAAGGATTCAAAGATATTGAAGAGGTGTTTGATTTTGCATTAGAGATAGAGCAAGATTCTATTCTTTTCTATACAGAGATGAAGAGTTCTATACTAAGAGGGGAGAATATCTTAAACAGTATTATCAGTGAAGAGAGAAGACATTTTAGCCTTATTTCTGATTTAAAAACAAAATATTTAAATAAGGAGCTAAAGATATGAAAGATGTTAAGGTCTATTCTACTCCAACCTGCCCTTATTGTAAGATGGTAAAAGATCTTTTAAGTTCTAAGGGTGTTGAGTATCAAGATATTGATGTTGCAGGTAGTGAAGAAAAGTTAAAAGAGATGATAGCTGTCTCAGGTCAGATGGGTGTTCCTGTTGTAGTTATAGGAGATGAAGTGATAAGAGGCTTCAATAAAGAGAAGATAGAGTCACTCATATCTTAGTATGTCTAAAGTCTACGACTTAATAATTCTCGGAGCAGGCCCAGCTGGAATAACAGCTGCTATCTATGCAGCTAGAAAACAGCTAGATTTCTTGCTTATTAGTCAAGATGTTGGTGGTCAGGCTGCCTGGAGCGCTGATATAGAGAATTATACAGGTTTTCAGTTTATATCTGGGGCGTCTTTAGTCGATAAGTTTAATGAGCATATGAAATCGTTTGATATAAAGACAAAGTTATCTGAAGAGGTTAAAGAGGTTAAAAAAGATGGAGATACTATTAGCATTAAGACAGATAAAGATAGTTATAGCGCCAGATCAGTTATACTTGCAACAGGTAAAAGACCAAGAGAGTTAGGTTTAAAAGAGGAAGAGAAATTTAAGAACAAAGGCCTTACCTATTGTGCAACATGTGATGGGCCTGTATTTCGCGGTAAGAATGTTGCAGTTATAGGAGGAGGTAATTCTGCAATGGATGCAGTTTTACAGCTTGTTAGTTTTTGTCCTAAGGTCTACATTATCAATATTGCAGATAGTTTGACTGGTGATGGTATTATGGTTGATAAATTAAAAGAGCTAGATAAGGTTGAAGTGCTGAATAATACAGAGTTAAAAGAGATCTTAGGTGATAATTTTGTTAGCAGTGTAATAGTGAGCACCAAAGGGGTTGATAAGAAAATAGACCTTGAAGGCATATTTGTTGAAGTAGGATTATTACCCAACTCTGGTTTTATAGATATAGTAGCTAAAAATAGTCAGGGTGAGATATTAATAAACTGTAATAATGAGACTAATGTAGAAGGAATATTTGCAGCAGGAGATCTAACTTCTGTAATTCAAAAACAGATAATAGTGGCATCAGGTGAAGGTGCAAAAGCATCGTTAGGTGCTTTTCAATATTTAATGAGACATAAGTTTTAAGAAAATATGAAAGAGTTAAATAGTGATATCATAAGTTTTTTTAGAGACCAAGGTTTTACAATTATTTCAACTCTCAATAATGATGGTTCACTCCATTCTTCTTGTAAAGGTATTATTGATATAGAGAGAGACGGCGTGGTCTACTTGCTTGATCTTTACCATGGTAAGACTTTTAAGAATTTAAAAGATAATAAAAATATTACAATTACAGCTGTAGATGAACATCGTTATGTCGGTTATGCTTTATCAGGGATTGCTCAGATAATAGCTAAAGAGGATATAGATGATAAGATTTATGAATTATGGGAGAAGAATGTAAGTAAACGTGCATCAAAGCGTCTGATTAAAAATATTAAAGAAGACCATAAAGTAAAACACCATCCAGAAGTTAAATTTCCAGCTCCTAAGTACTTGATAAGAGTAGAGATAGATAAAATAGTAGATTTAGCTCCGCAGAAATAGTTTAGTATTCTTTACTTCCAACTATCAATTGTCCGCAGGCAGCAGATATGTTTTGACCTTTAGATTCTCTTATTGTAGTTATAATTTTCTTTTGTTCTAGTCTTAATTTAAACTCTTCAATCTTTTCTTTATCAGGTCTTTTAAATTTACTTTTTATTTGATTGAGAGGTATTAGGTTAACTTTAACCTTGGGTATTTTATTTAAAAATCTAGCTAAGCTTTCAAGCTCATTAATAGTGTCATTTATATTTTTAATCAGTATATATTCAATGGTTATAAAATTATTGCGTCTGTTGTATTTCTTAAGATATTTTTTAGACCATTTTACGATCTCTTTGGTAAAGTCTAGCTCTGTCTTTGGGACAAGCTTTTTCCTGGTTTCGTAATTTGCGCTTTGCAAGGATAAGGCGATATTTATATCGGGCCAAGTCTGATCATTAAGTAGTTTATAGAGCGGTACTATCATACCTATAGTTGATAGGGTGATATGGTTTTTACCAATATCTGTGCTGTTTAAAATAGTATTTATTGCATCTCTTACATTCTCATAGTTTAAGAGCGGCTCACCCATTCCCATAAATACCAGGTTTGTTATTTTACCTTTAAATTTTCTATTCTTTATAAATCTTATCCAGAATCTTAATTGATCTATTATTTCATCTGTAGATAGGTCTCTTATGAATCCCATGCTTCCTGTTGCACAGAATAAGCAACCTATAGCGCAGCCTACTTGAGTTGAAAGGCAGACTGTATAGTGACTATCTTTGTTTCTCATAAGAACCGTCTCTATCTCTCTGCCATCAAGAAGGATGAGTTTTGCTTTGTAACTTGAGCTATTTTTATCTTCTAATGTTTTAAAGTCTTTATAAAATAGGAATGGAAGGTCTTTATTTAGTTTAATGCGCATATCTTTAGAAAAAGTTGTAATATCCAGGAAAGAATCTTTATTCTCTTGAAAGAGTGCTTTATAGAGCTGCTTTAGTCTATAAGGTTTTTCTTTAGGGAATAATTTTCTAAATATATCTTCTCTTCTTAACATAGCTTTGAATATACAGCATAGTCATAGTTTCTTCAATGTTAAATAATGTTGCTTAGTTTTTTATAATTTTATAGAATATATATAGCTATGGAATTCTTAATAAAACTCTCTGGAGTATTCTTCGGGGTTTTATCCCGAATGCTGGTTCCCTATATCCGTA
>CAZVIC010000122.1:0-2998 GCA_964627735.1 uncultured Planctomycetia bacterium
AAGCTTCATATTCCGGAGGGTTTTTCTCTAAAAAACTTCCGTAATTAAGAGTCTCGATTCCTTCTGAAGATAGTTCATACTTCATAAGATAAGCCAAGCACATCTCGCTAAAAGGATGGTGGTGCCCAAAAGTCTCTCCATCTGTTGCAATAGAGACTAAATTATTTACGCCATAAGAGGATGAGATTCTTCCAGCGCAAGATTGAGCACTATGCATTATATTTTGAAAAGATATTGCATGAGAGATATCCCCCTGATAGAAGAAACAATCTATGAACTCAGTCTTATCCTGATCTAAAAATAATCTATAAGGCTTTCCCACGTTTACAGAGCCATCTGAAACATCTTGCCACTGTTTTTTACCAATCTTCCTAACTCTATCTACTTGATTAGGAGCTAAAATTACATATTTGATATTATATTTTTTAAGATATTTAAGCGTATCATAATTACAGGCTGCTTCCGGTAACCAGATTCCTTCACTCTGACGACCAAAAATATGCTCAAAGAACCTAAGCCCCCAACAGAGCTGAGTATCCTTATCCCTATCATTAGCTAAAGGCATAATCATATGGTTATAAGGCTGAGCTATAGCATTACCATGACCATTGTTCATCTCTCTGCTTTTTAAATCAGCTGTTTTTATAAAATCTATAAATTGAGGATGCTTATCTCTTAGCCAGAGAAGTAATGTAGGGCCAAAATCAAAATTAATATAAGAGTAATTATTTATTATTTGGACTATCTTGCCATCTCTATCAAAAATTCTAGCAGTGGTATTAGGAAGATAACATTCCCAATAGATTTTCTCATTCCAATCATGACTAGGATATGCAGAATCTTGACGAGAGAGATTCATCCACCAAGGATCTTCTCTGGGAGGCTGATAGAAATGCCCGTGAAGGACGAAAAATTTACTCATTTAAATAAATCTATTCTTCAGTTTCTTTAAATATATTTAGTATCTCTTCTTTAGAATCAGCTGAGAGAAGTTTTTTTCTAAAGTATTCTTTCTTAAGCAACCTACTTAGCTGAGCAAGAGTCTTGAGATAACTGCCCACATCATCTTTTGGAGTACCGATTAAGAAGATGAGATGAACAGGGTTAGAATCTAAGGCATCAAATTCGACCCCGGCAAACGATCTTCCAAACGATATAACAATCTGTTTGATGCCTTTGCTTCTGGCGTGGGGCAACGCAATGCCTTCACCTATCCCAGTAGAGCCTAATTTCTCCCTGGCATATATATCCTCTAAAAATGAATCTAAACTTTCAATCTGGTCACAGCCCTGCATCAAATCTACCATCTCTTTAATAGCTTCTTTTTTATCTTTAGAATCTATATCTAATTTAATAAAATCCAAATTTAAAAGCTCGCTTATCTTCATATTCTACCGCCTCCTATAATGGCAATCCACACATTAAAACAATATGTTAGTCCATATTCAGTGCCTGTCAAGCCTAAAAGATTTAGACTTTAGGTAGGGTTATCTCTTTTTGAGCTTGATACTTTCCCTTTTTGTCCTGATAAGAGATCAGGCATTTCTCATTTGCTTCAAAAAAAAGCAATTGAGCTATACCTTCTTGAGCATAAACCTTTACATCGTTCTGAGAAGCATTGACTATAGATAGAGTAGCATAGCCTTCCCATTCCGGCTCAAAAGGGGTAACATTGATCACTATGCCACAGCGGGCATAGGATGATTTTCCAAAACATATCGTTAAGACATTGCGTGGAATCCTAAAATACTCCAAAGATCTACCTAAAATAAAGCTATTTGCTGGAATTACTAAAAAATCAGCCTCTATATCCTGAAAAGACTCTTTAGGAAAGTTTTTGGGGTCAATCGGGTCTTTAAAAGAGTCCTTTAAGACTTTAAACTCTCTGCTTAACCTAAAATCATAACCATAGCTTGAAGTCCCAAAACTTATACCTTCTCTTATTTGAGACTCTGAGAAAGGCTCAATCATGCCGCTGCTCTTGGCCTGATCAATTATCCATCTATCTGATTTAAGCATAAATACCTCTTTTAAAAATACTGAACTCTGATTCTACTATATTATTTTAACACTTAGAATACCCGCAGCTCATACACTTAAGACAACCCTCTTCATGAGCAAGCGCACTACCACAATCAGGGCAGACGCCCACAACATTCTTTCCTTTAGATACTACCACAGGAACCTTAACCTCTTCTATTCCGTCAACCTGCCTCTGAACTTCTCTCTCTCTTATTCTGTCTTCAACCACTCTAGCTATAGCATCGGCACAAGAGAATATTCTTGTACCACCTTTCTCCCAGGATGGAGATGGACATCTTATCCCCTTAAGCTGTTTTATTATAGCTTCAGGATCAACTCCGGCTCTTATTGATGTCGATATCAACCGCCCTATAGCTTCAAGCTGAGAAGCAGCGCAACCTCCAGACTTACCCATCTGCATAAAGACCTCAAAAATATTGCCTTCCTCATCTTCATTGATAGTAACATAGAGAGTCCCGCACCCTGTTAATGCATTCGTAGTTGTTCCCCTTAGAACCTTAGGGCGAGGACGAGGCTTAAAAACAACCTGCATATTATCTGGAATATCTTTTATTCCAGACTCGGATGTTGTATCTCCTATATTTAAAACCTGCTCTTCGCGGCTCTTATCTCTATAGATAGTTACACCTTTACAGCTTAGCTTATATGAGAGTAGATAGGCGTCTCTTACCTCATCCATAGTAGCAGAATGGGGGAAGTTTATTGTCTTTGATGTTGCATTATGAACAAACTTTTGAAAAGCAGACTGCATCCTGATATGCCATTCTGGCTTTACATCGTGCGCAGTGACAAAAACTTTTTTAATATCTTCCGGGATATAATCAGAATGCGTACAGCTGCCTTCAACTGCAATATCTTCTATCAACTTATCTGAATAGAGCTCTCGTTCTTCTAAGGCTTCCTCAAATTCAGGATTAACTTTTAACAATCTATCGTTATCCATAACATGTCTTGT
>CAZVIC010000123.1:0-2988 GCA_964627735.1 uncultured Planctomycetia bacterium
AGCGCACTAAATCACGTGAGATTGCATTGAAGGTTCTATATAGGATAGATATATCCAAAGAGTCTCCTTCTGAAGTTCTGGATGAAGTTTTAAAGAAAGAGAAAGATAAGGATATTAAAGATTTTGCTCAGGAACTTATTCTTAAGACTTTAGAAAACCAAGTAACTTTAGATCAGATGATAACAAAGCATGCTTTACACTGGAAACTTGATAGAATGGCTATTATCGATAGAAATATTCTTCGTCTTACCAGCTATGAGCTTATTTTCTGCAGCAATATCCCTCCCAAGGTAAGTATTAATGAGGCTGTTGAACTAGCTAAGAAATATGGAGACCAGGATTCCAGTAAGTTTGTAAATGGAATACTTGATAAGATAACACGCCTAGATGTTTCTAGTAAATCAGAGTTTTTAAATGAATAAAGAAGCAGACCTACACTTACATTCAATGTATTCAGATGGTACCTTTACTCCTAGTGAGATTTTAAGGAAGGCCAAAGAGCTCTCTTTAAGCTGTGTCTCTATAACAGACCATGATACTGTAGACGGTTTAGATGAGGCTTTTAAGGTAGCTCGTGAGATTGATATTGAGTTTATATCCGGGATCGAGCTCTCCTCTGTACATAAAGATAGAGAGATCCATATCCTAGGTTATTTTATAAACTATAAAGAAGAATGGTTTTTAAATAGACTTAAAAGTTTTAAGAATTTTAGAAAGTTAAGATTCATGGAGATGGTTAAAAAGTTAAGAAAGTATAATATCATCGTTGATCATAAGAAAATATTAAGAGAAAACCCTAAAGCTGCAATTGGAAGACTCCATCTCGGTAAGGCTCTATACGATGAAGGACTTGTGCCGTCGATCAAAGAGGTCTTTGATAAATATCTAGGCGATGGTAAACCCTGCTATGTTAAGAAGGAAGAGCTTTCCATATTAGATGCAATAGAGATGATAAGACGTTTAGGGGGTATCGCAATTTTAGCCCACCCTTTTCTTTTAAGAGATGACTCTATGGTAGCTGAGCTCTTAGATCTTGGTTTTGATGGCATAGAAGCATCTCATTTTGAGCATCCTAAAGGTATTGAAAAAAATTACTCTAAGATGGCTAAAGATAGAGGAATTCTTTTAAGCGGTGGCTCTGATTGTCATGGTGAAGCCAAAGCCAATATGCTTATGGGCAAGAAGAAGATTCCCTATGAGCTTGTAATTAAGATGAAAGAGTATTTAGATGGAAGAAGATAGAGATCTTAAATTTATGAGTAAGGCTATCTCGTTAGCCAAAAAAGCAGAAGGTAAGACCAATCCCAATCCTATAGTCGGAGCAGTATTGGTTAGCAAGAGTGGTAAGATAATATCCTCAGGCTATCACAGGAAAGCTGGAACTAAACATGCTGAAATTGTAGCTATAGAGAGAGCTGCCGGAAGAGCTAAGGGCGCTACCCTATATGTCAGCCTTGAACCTTGCTCTAGCTATGGCAAGACTCCACCTTGCGTAGATAGAATAATAGAGTCTGGGATAGAGCGTGTTGTAATAGCAACTTTAGATCCAAATCCTAAGAATCATAATAAAGGGATTAAGATCTTGAAGAAGAGTGGAATAGAAGTTAGATCAGGAGTCTTAAAAGAAGAAGCTGATTATCTTAATAGAGTCTTCTTTAAGCATATTAAAGAGAGAGTGCCTTATGTCAGCTTAAAGGCTGCATTATCTTTAGATGGTAGGATTGCAGATAGTAAGGGTAAATCTAAATGGATAAGCTCACCCGATGCTCGAGATTTTATACATCGAGAGATACGCTCGAAAGTTGGTGCCATTATGGTTGGGATAGATACTCTCTTAAAAGATGATTCTTCTCTAACTGTAAGAGATTCAAAAGGAGGGTTGATAAAAGACCAACCTCTAAGAGTTGTTCTAGATTCAAATTTAAGGATTCCACTAGAGTCAAATATCTTAAAGCCTAAGAGTGGAGCTACCTTAATAGTTACCTCAATTAAGACTGAAAATAGAAAAAAGAGAGCAGAGTTAATTAAAAGAGGGGCTCATGTAATAGATATAGCCTATTTTAGTGCTAGAGGATTAGATCTTAAGAGAGTACTTAAGGCGCTATATAAGGAAGGAGTCTGCCATCTATTAGTTGAAGGCGGATCTTCTCTTTTAAGCAGTTTCTTAGAGAAAGGTTTAGCTGATTATGGTTATTTTTTTATTTCCAATATGGTTTTAGGTGGAGACTATCTTATGTATAATGGGAGAGAGTTTAAATTAGATAAGTGTCCTAAGATGATACGTAGAGATTGTAGGTGTTTTAATAATTCAATAATGGTATCTGGAGATATAGTAAATGTTTAGCGGTATTATAGAAGAAGTAGGTAAGCTTGAGAGTATAACAAAGAAATCAGGCTGTTATGAGCTTAAAGTTAGGAGTGAGAAGATCGCAGGAGATCTAGCTTTAGGTGACAGTGTAGCTGTAGATGGAGTCTGTCTGACCTTAAAATCTAAGGGTAAGAATCAACTTATCTTTGATGTTGTAACTGAGACTTATATGGATACTAAGTTTAAATATCTTAAGAAATCTAGATTGAACTTAGAGCGAGCTTTAAAACTGGGGGATAGAATCTCCGGTCATATCTTAACAGGCCATGTTGATACTGTTATATCTGTAGTAAAGATAGAGAAGAGAGTTAGTGGAATAAAGATATATTTAAAGTTACCTTCTAAATATAAGCATCTGGTTGTTGATAAAGGTTCTGTTGCTTTAGATGGGGTCAGTCTTACTGTGCAGGATTTAAAACCGGGACTATTCTCTGTTGCTATTATACCCTATACAAAAGATTGGACTAATTTAGCTGATTTAAGAGTTGGTTCTAAGGTAAATATTGAATTTGATCTATTTGGTAAATATGTAGATAGGAGATTAAAGACCGGGGCGTAGCTCAGCATGGCTAGAGTGCTTGGTTCGGGACTAAGAAGCCGCTGGTTCAAATCCAGTCGCC
>CAZVIC010000124.1:0-2984 GCA_964627735.1 uncultured Planctomycetia bacterium
TTATGTCTTGGATGTATCGTGAGAGATCTTTGTAGATCAGAAGAGAAGATGAGATGAGAAAAGAGGCTTATCTATATAATAAAATTGAAGATAATAGAGTTAAATGTCTGTTGTGTAATCATAATTGTTTAATTGCTGATTCTGAATATGGGTTTTGTAGGGTTAGAAAGAACGAAAAAGGTTTTCTTTATAGTGATGTTTATGCAGAGCCAGTTGCATTAAATGTGGATCCAATTGAGAAAAAACCGCTCTATCATTTTTATCCCGGGAGTCTCTCTTATTCCGTCGCTACTATCGGCTGTAACTTTAGATGTAAGTTTTGTCAAAATTGGCAGATATCTCAAGTCTCTAAAGAGAACTTTAAGTTAAAAAAAACAGTTTCTCCTGAAGATATTGTCTCTTATGCTAGGGAGAATAAATGTTCCAGTATAAGTTATACTTATACAGAGCCGACTGTATTTTTTGAATATGCTTATGATATAGCTAAAATAGCCAGAAGAGATGGAGTGTATAATATTTTTGTTACTAATGGATATATGAGTATTGAGGCTATAGATATGATAGCCCCATATTTGGATGCTGCTAATATCGACTTGAAAAGTTTTAGTGATGATTTTTATGTTAAAAATTGCAAGGCGCACTTAAATCCGGTTTTAGATTCAATTAGATATATGAAAGAGAGAGGGATTTGGATTGAGATAACAACTCTAATTATTCCTGGTGAAAATGATTCTAGCGAAGAGTTGACTCAGATAGCAGAATTTATTGCATCTGTTGGGGTAGAGACTCCTTGGCATATAAGTAGATTCCACCCAAATTATAAATATTTGGAAGCTAAACCTACACCTATTGAGACTTTGAAAAAAGCAGAAGAGATAGCTAAGGATAAAGGTTTAAGATATGTTTATCTTGGCAATGTATTAGAAGGTAATGATAGTTTTTGCTATAATTGCGATAAGCTGCTTATAGAGAGGTCTGGCTTTGATGTTCGCGTTAATAATCTAGATGGTGGAAGTTGCCCCTATTGTGGGGTTTCAATAGACGGATTATTTTAATTTCCATATTTGACAACAGCATAGTTCCATGTTATAAATTTAATGTAAACGATTACAGTAAACGTTTACATTGGAGAATAAATATGAGAAATATAACAATAAAAGAGGTGGCAGAGAGGGCTGGGGTATCAATTGCTACGGTCTCAAGAGCTTTAAATTCTAAGACAGAGCAGTCTGTTAAGCAGGATACTCTAAAGAGGATAAAGAGCATTATTAGAGAATTAAAATATTTTCCTAATAGATCTGCCAGTTCTCTCAGGCATGGTTTTTCACGAACAATAGGCTTACCTATGAACTTTAAGACAGATACAACATCTGGTTATGTTGGCGAGATAATGAAAGGGGTATTAAAAGGATTAGATGAGATAGGATATGATCTTAAGCTTATATCTCAAGAGGAGTTTGTTTCACTTAAAGCCTTACTTGATAGCTCTGGTGTAGATGGATTGATTATTACCCATGCTTATCATATTGCATATCCTCATTTAGAAGCAGAGTTGAAAAATAAAGAATCTTTTCCTCTTGTTGTTATGAATGATTATAAGCCCGATTTAAATATTAATCAGGTTTATATAGATACTTATCAAGCAACATCTGACATGACAGAATATGTTATTAAAAAAAATAATCGTGATCTCTATCTTTTGGAAGGAGAAGAATATTCTCAAGATGCTCAGATAAGAAAAAAAGCTTTTTTAGACACATTAGTTAAGCATGATATTGATTTTAGTGAACATAGAATTTTAAATGGTCATTTTAGTGAGATTGGTGGATATGAAATGACTAAAAAAATATTTATTGAAAATCCTGATTTTAGAGGATTGATATATGCTCTTAATGATGCTATGGCAATAGGTGTTTTGCGTGCATTAGGAGAGTTGCGTCTTAATTGCCCCGATGATATTAAAGTTGTTGGGTTTGATAATATAGCTATTACAGAGCATATGAACCCGCCTCTAACAACTGTTCATGTTCCGCTTGCTGAAATGGGTTATGAGGCAGTTAAAATTATATATGATATTTTAACTGGAGAGAGAGTGAGTAATAAAAAACTCCAGTTTAATTATAGATTGATTCAAAGAGAATCTTGTTAACAAAAAAGGAGGGGGTAAGATGAAGAACATATTGATTCTATACAGCATCTGTTTAATGTTTACGGTTGGAAGTTTTTTCTCATCAGCAAAAATTTTAGATGAGATTAACAATGTGCCTGAACTATGTTCAGATGGTTCGGCTACTAAAAGTAGTTTTTTAAATGAATTATACAGTTATGAAAAGATCATATCAGTTTTGAGCTCTATGCCTTTTAGAGTAGATCAAGAAGAGATCGAGAAGGCTGTCTCTAAGATGGATGCTTTGCTAGTTAATATATTGGTTAATTATGCCGAAAGCGTATTAACTGATAACGCAACATCTAACGAGGCGATATTTGATGTATTAGTTGAGTGTGAATCTCCCGAAGCAGCCAATGGTCTAATGCAGGGAGTTGGGCGTTTGATTAATTGGGAAATGCACAATGGGTTAAGTGGGATACAGTCTTGGTGTAATGAAAGTTTACCTGAGGGTGATGTAGAATTCAATATAACAGGGCTAAGAGGCATCTTGGATATTATACTTGTTTTAAATGATGATTGTTCTTCTTATGCGAGTCTCTATTGTCCTAACAGATAAAAATGTGAAGGTGTTTGATTTATATTGATTTGGTTAGAATTAAAAACTAAATGGCAGTTTAAATCTTAAGCTGCCATTCGGCATTGACAATATCACGGTTTAAAATGTTAGATGCCTTATCTATTTTCTCTCTTAAGCTATCAGATATTATCCTCTGATTCATATCTCTTAATACTTGATTTGTCATGCGAAAGTTTCTTATGATTGCGCCTTCATCTGCAGATGTTAGATTGATTATTTTATTAAATTCATTGCCCT
>CAZVIC010000125.1:0-2963 GCA_964627735.1 uncultured Planctomycetia bacterium
TTACATGCGGTTTTGTTCGTTCAAACTTTTCTTTAGCCATTTTTTACCTCCTGATAAAATTAAAATTCTCCAATTATTTTCTCTGCTATATTTTTTGGTACAACATCATAATGAGAAGGCTGCATAACAAAAGTTGCTCTTCCCTGTGTTAATGAGCGGATAATTGTAGCATATCCAAAGAGTTCTGACAAGGGGGCAAATGCTCTTATTAATTTTATATTTGCTCTATCAATCATATTTTTAATCTCGCCACGTCTAGAACTTATATCTCCTATAACATCACCTAGGTATTCGTTAGGTGTAAATATTTCTAAATCCATTATTGGTTCAAGCAATACTGACTTTGCACGCTTCAATCCTTCCTGAAAACCCATACGAGCAGCCATCTTAAAAGCAAGCTCTGAAGAATCAACCTCATGGTAACTACCATCTATTATATCTACCTCTACATCTATAACAGGATAACCGCCTAAGATACCAGAATCAGAGCTGGAATGGATACCGTCTTTAACAGCTGATATGTAATCCTTAGGAATAGATCCGCCTTTAATCTTATCGTTTATAATTATCCCAGATCCCTTTTCATGAGGCCTTACAGATAGTTTGACATGACCATATTGACCACGACCACCTGTCTGCTGCACAAACTTTCCTTCAACAGTAGCCTCAGTAGTTATTGTCTCCTTATAGGCAACTTGAGGTTTTCCTACATGAGTACCAACATTAAATTCTCTGGCCAACCTATCCAATATTATTTCAAGATGCAACTCTCCCATCCCGGATATAATAGTCTGCCCGGTCTCATCGTCATAATGAATTTTAAATGTTGGGTCTTCCTCTGATAATTTGAATAAACCGTTAGAAAGTTTATCTTGATCAACTTTTGTCTTGGGCTCAACAGCCAAAGATATAACTGGATCAGGAAATTGCATGCTTTCTAAAACTATAGGATGGTTCTCGTCAGCTAAAGTATCACCTGTTGAAGTATTTTTTAAACCCACAATTGCAACTATATCTCCTGCTTCAACAAAATCTAAAGGTTCCTTTTTGTCTGCATGCATCCGCAGAAGTTTTGTAACTCTCTCTTTCTTGTCCTTGCTTATATTATATATATAGGAGCCGCTCTTTATGCCTCCTGAATAAACACGCACATAATTAAGTTTTCCAACAAATGGATCGGTTATTATTTTAAAACATAATCCAGCAAAAGGAGCTCCATCCTTAACCTCTCTAGTCTCTTCCTCTTCAGTATTTGGATTAACTCCTGATATTGGAGGGACATCTAAAGGTGATGGCAGATAGTCACAGACAGCCTCCATCAAAAATTGCACACCTTTATTCTTAAAAGACGAACCACAGAGAACCGGCACAATTTTGTTTAAAATAGTTGCTTTCCTGATAACCTCTTTTATTTTTTTTGCTTCAACATCCCCGCCGTGAACATACTTATCAAGTAACTCATCATCAAACTCTGCCAACTTCTCCAACATCTTCTCTCTATACTTATTAACCTTAGGTATAAGATATTCAGGAATCTGCTCATGTTCATACTTTTGTCCTGTATCATCACTATATACCATAGCCTTCATCTCTACTAAATCTACCATGCCCTTATAATCGGCCTCACTACCAATTGGAATCTGTAAAAGCAAAGGATTGGTAGCAAGCTTCTTCTTCATGTCGGCTACACAATTAAAGAAATTAGCTCCGGATCTATCCATCTTATTAACATAAGCAATCCTAGGTACCTTATACTTTTCGGCCTGTCTCCAGACAGCTTCTGACTGAGCCTCTACTCCATCTACAGCACAAAATATAACAACAGCTGAATCTAATATCTTTAAAGATCTCTCAACTTCAGCAGTAAAGTCAACGTGCCCTGGAGTATCTATTATATTAATCCTTTTATCATGCCAGGAGATAGTCGTACAGGCTGCAGTAATAGTGATACCACGCTCCCTCTCTTGCTTCATCCAGTCCATAACAGCAGTACCTTCATGGACTTCTCCTAACTTATAAGACTTTCCAGAATAATAAAGCATTCTCTCCGTCGTTGTGGTCTTGCCAGCATCGATATGCGCAATAACGCCAATATTTCTAATTTTACTTATATCTGTTTTCATTTCATTTACACCAGTACTATTTTTTATTATCTCAACTTGCAACTATTTTTTTATTTTTTATTACCACCTAAAATGCGCAAAAGCTCTATTTGCCTCAGCCATCTTATGGGTATCTTCTTTCCTCTTAGCAGCAGCGCCTTCGCCGCGATAAGCATCTAAAAGCTCCTGAGCAAGCTTCTCTTTCATCGATCTACCCTTCTTTGATCTTATAGAATCTCTTATCCAACGTAATGCAAGGGTAAGTGCTCTTCTTTCGGGAACCTCAATAGGAACCTGAAAAGTAGCACCACCAACACGTCTAGCCTTAACTTCAACTTTTGGTCTAACATTTTCAATAGACTTCTGAACAACTTCAAGAACCTCTGCTTCTGTGTTTTTATTAAGCTTCTTTTTTATAATATCAAAAGCACCATATATTATTTTCTCAGAGACAACCTTCTTACCATCCTGGAGCATAATATTAATCATCTTTTGAACCAAAACGCTATTATACATTGGGTCATGAGCAATCTTTCTTTTCTCAGATTTTCTTCTTCTCATATCTTATAACTACCTCCCGATAACATGCCTATTTCTTAGGCCTCTTAGTACCATACTTAGACCTGGACTTCATTCTACCCTCAACACCTCCGGTATCAAGAGTACCTCTTACTATATGATACCTGACACCGGGTAAATCCTTTACCCTTCCACCTCTAACTAAGACTATAGAGTGTTCCTGAAGATTATGTCCTTCACCCGGAATATAGGAAGTTACCTCTATCCCTGTTGTAAGACGTACTCTAGCAACTTTTCTCAAAGCTGAGTTAGGCTTTTTAGGTGTCATAGTTCTAACCTGAA
>CAZVIC010000126.1:0-2960 GCA_964627735.1 uncultured Planctomycetia bacterium
ATTGCGCCTTCATCTGCAGATGTTAGATTGATTATTTTATTAAATTCATTGCCCTTAAGCCAAGCTTGGAGTGTCTGTGCAAGTTGAAAATGAGGTTTTAATATCTGTGGGTATATTTTATATGATTTTTCTACTTTCTGTATCTTAGCTACAGTATTAGTTACTCTTAATTTCAGTTTTTTCAATCTGTTGTCTAATTTGATCTCTGTGTCTCTGGCTCTTGATTCTGTAACGATTGCACATACTATTATTGCTAGTTCTATCCAAGATATATCTTCAAAAAATCCTGCTTCATATAGCTCACCTATTATTAACTCATAACCGAATATGCTAGAAGAGAATCTGCCCTTTAATGTCAAACTTTGATTTTTTATATATCCTAGATTTTTCAACAGCGTTAATTTAGAGCTAAGCATCTTTGCTTCTCTTGACTTCCTATGTCTGTTTTGAAAATAGTGAAAACTTTTAGGATATATAGTTACTATTTCGTCTTGGATATCATTATATAGATTTAAGATTGTCGCATAGGATGCATTAAATTGACTCTTTACAAGTTCTGGTCTATTTTTAGCTATATTTCTCATCATCTCAATATCATCTTTAAAAGGTTTAAGTCTTACAAAGACATAACCCTCTTCATCTATTCCACGCCTACCTGCGCGTCCTGCCATTTGATAAAAATCTCTGGTGCTTAAATAGTGTGTTCTTCTTTTATAATGTTTTGCTATTTCGTCGAAACAGACAGTGCGAGAGGGCATGTTAATACCGAGTGCAAAAGTCTCTGTTGTGAATATTACTTTAATCATCTTTTTAGTGAATATTCTTTCAACTATTTCTTTTAGAGGCGGCAATAGTCCTGCATGGTGATAAGCGATTCCTCTCTCTAATAGGTAGAGCATGTCATGAGTAGATGTGTGATGTTCAATTTTAAATTTTTTAACCAAATCTTTATACATATTTCTCATTTCTATTTTTTCATCTTCAGCTAAGAAGTTAAATTGAGCAAGTTCTGTTGCATAAGTTTCACATTTTTTTCTTGAGAAGCAAAAATAGATGCAGGGCAGGAAACCGTTGGTTTTTAGATGTTTTATCAAAGAATCTATTCTGCTGTTTAAGAAGTACTTACCTCTATTTCTTGACGTATGTTTTCTTAAATCATTAAGGCTTGAGAAGATTTGATTATCGGCTTGGAAGTAGAAGTGTAAAGGCACGGGTCTAACATTCTCTTCTATCTCTATTATATTTTGATTATGAACTTTTTTGATCCAATTTTTTAGCTCATCTACATTGGGTAATGTTGCAGATAGTGCTAGTATTCTCATCTCTGGAGGTAAGAATATAATAGATTCTTCCCAAACAGTGCCTCTCTCTAGGTCATCAAGGTAATGTACTTCATCAAATATTACCCATTTTTTATCTCTTAGTTTTTCCGGTTCTTGAAGGAGATAGTTTCTAAATATCTCTGTTGTCATGATTAAGATAGAGGCTCTGGGGTTTATTTTTACATCACCAGTTATTATGCCAACTTTCTGAGGGAAATTTTTAGAAAAATCTCTGAATTTTTGGTTACTCAGAGCTTTTATTGGTGCTGTGTATATAAGACCTTTATTTTCTTTAAGACATTTTTCTATTACATATTCAGCAATAAGAGTTTTACCAGCACCTGTTGGGGCTGCTACAATAACGGAATTATTTTTTTCGATATGTTCAATAGCATTTTTTTGGAAGTCATCTAGTATGATATTTTCTGTTGCCATTAGTAGATATATTATATAATAAATAAGATTCTTTCAAGAGAAACCGGCTTGAATTGACAAAACAAGCTATTTATATTAATATTAAGGCGCTGATTTAAATTAAGGAGGATTAAAATGTTGGATTACCTGTTAACAGAAGAACAGCAGATGTTGAAAGATTTGGCTCATAAGATTGCAGAAGAGAAGATACGTCCAGTTGCAAAAGAGTATGATGAATCAGGTGAGTTCCCTTGGGATATAATGAAAATTCTAGCTCAAAGTGATCTCTTCGGCGTCTATATAGATGAAAAATATGGTGGTTTTGGGGGAGGAGTATTTGAGTTATCTCTGGTTGCTGAAGAGCTCTCTCGTGCCTGCGGTGGTATTGCTGTAAGTTATGCCGCTTCGGCACTAGGAACATATCCTATTATTCTTTTTGGTAATGACCAGCAGAAAGATAAGTTTCTACCTGATATTGCAAGTGGCAAGAAGATAGCTGCTTTTGCAATAACAGAATCTAATGCAGGATCCGATGTTTCTGCTATGGAGACTAAGGCTCAGAAAGATGGCAATTCTTACATATTGAATGGAAGAAAACAATGGATCACAAATGGTGGTGAAGCAGAGACCTATGTGGTTATTGCAATGACAAATAAAGCTAAAGGGGCCAGAGGTGCAACAGCCTTTATACTTGAGAAGGGTATGGAAGGATTTGAATTTGGTAAAAAAGAGGATAAGCTTGGTATTCGTGCATCAGCAACAAGAGAGCTTATTTTCAATAATTGTCGTGTTCCAGAAGAGAATGTTTTAGGCAAGGAAGGGCTAGGTTTTATAGTTGCTATGAAGACTTTTGACTGTTCTCGTCCTGGAGTTGCAGCGCAAGCGTTAGGTATTGCTCAGGGGGCGCTTGAACTGGCTGTTGAATATGCTCATCAGAGACATCAGTTTGGCAAGCCGATAACAAGTTTTCAGGGAATACAGTTTATGCTTGCTGATATGGCAGCTCAGATTGAGGCGGCAAGAGCTTTAATCTATGCCACCTGTAGAATGGTAGATAGCGGTAATCTGTCTGTGGCTAAAGAGTCAGCTATAGCTAAGATGTTTGCATCCGATGTTGCTATGAAAGTTACGACTGATTGTCTTCAGATATTTGGTGGTTATGGTTACATGAAAGAGTATCCAATAGAAAAGTATATGAGATGTGCAAAGATTACTCAAATATAT
>CAZVIC010000127.1:0-2955 GCA_964627735.1 uncultured Planctomycetia bacterium
GATTGACGAGGATTGCAAAAGATAGAGGTATGTCTACTTTCCTTATAGGGCATGTTACAAAAGAAGGTTCTCTTGCCGGACCTATGGTGCTAGAACATATCGTAGATACTGTTCTTTATTTTGAGGGAGAGAGTTTCTTGTCTCATAGAATATTGAGAGCTATAAAAAATAGATTTGGCTCTACTAATGAGATAGGATTGTTTGAGATGGCAGAGGATGGCTTGAAAGAAGTGAAGAACCCGTCTTCAGTGTTTCTTCTGGAAGAAGAGAGTCAGACACCCGGTAGTGTTATTGTCTCTACATTAGAAGGTACACGCCCACTTTTAGTACAGATTCAAGCTCTTGTTGCAAAGTCTTATCAGGGTTTTCCGTTAAGACGTACCATAGGTTTAGATCATAATAGAATTACCTTGCTTACGGCTGTTTTAGAGAGGAGAGCTGGGTTCGGTCTCTATAATCAGGATATCTTCATAAACGTTGTAGGTGGTTTGAAGATAGGAGAGCCTGCTGTAGATTTAGGTGTAATTTTAGCTTTGGCATCTGCTTTTAGGAATAAGGCTTTGGATAATGATTTAATTGTTTTTGGTGAAGTCGGTTTGGCTGGGGAGGTAAGGAAAGTTGGTTTTGCAGAGAAAAGAATAAAAGAAGCAATAAAGTTAGGTTTTAAGAAGTGCCTGATTCCCAAGGGGAATTTATTGGAAGATAATAAGTTTGAAATTGAAATTGTTGAAGTAGCTAATATTAAAGAAGCATTAAAAATTGTGGAGTAAAATATGAAATTAATAAGATTGATTTTCTTTGTTTTAGTTGTAGCTTTAAGTTCGTTCCTTTTCTATTTTAAAGATGTTAGTTTAAATAGTGGTCCTTTTTTTACTTTTATATTGTTAGGCGCCGTGTTCATCCTAATAGAATATTTTAGTTCTAAGGTCAATACTATATACCTGACATCCTTTCTGCTTGCGCTATTAGTGAGCTCGGTATTCTCGCTTATTTCAGTGAAGCTGTTCTCTTTCTTTAATCTTGCGGCTTCTGTTGAAATAGTTGCGATTGTCTCTTTTATTACAATATTCTATCTCTGTTTTGCTGCAGCTTTTAAATTGATCGAAACAAAACTATTTTCAGCTTCAGGTTCTAAGAACGAGCTAATAGTTGTGGACACATCTGCTATTATAGATGGCAGAATTGCAGATCTCTGTGCTACTAAATTTTTAGCAGCTAGATTTTTAGTCCCCAAGTTTGTATTAAAGGAGTTACAGCATATAGCAGATTCTCATGACCATCTTAAGAGAAAGAGAGGTAGGCGTGGTTTGGATATTTTAAGCAGAATGAGAAAGGCTAAAGTAGATGTTGTTATAGATGAACATGACTTCCCTGATACAAGAGAGGTGGACGCTAAGTTAGTTCAGCTTTCCAAATTTTACGGGGCTTCTATCTTTACAACTGATTATAATTTGAATAAAGTAGCTCAATTGCAAGGCGTTACAGTTTTAAATATTAATGACCTTGCCAATGCTCTTAAGCCTGTGGTGTTGCCAGGTGAGAATATGAAGATAAAAGTTGTTAAGGAAGGTAAAGATAATAAACAGGCGGTTGGTTATCTGGATGATGGTACGATGGTTGTGGTCGAAGATGCAAAGCACTTAATGGGCAATGTTATAAGTATAGTTGTAACAACAGTATTGCAGACCTCAGCTGGTAGAATAATATTTGCCAAAAAATCTAAGCGTTGATATGCAAATTGCATTTGTTCTTTTGGCAGCTGGAAGCGGTAGGAGATTAGAGACTGAAGCACCTAAGGCGCTTATCGAGCTTAATGGACTTCCTTTGTTTATTCATTCTTTGATCAAATCTAAAGAAGCAGGGTTCTTTAATCAATCAATTCTTGTTGTGCCTAAGGGTTTTGAGGGCGATTTTAGTTCTCTTTTATCTAGGCATAGTTTAAGTGTCGATAAGATTGTTTTAGGTGGGTCTAAAAGAGTAGATTCTGTATTTAACGCTCTAGAATCTATCGTAGATGCAGATTATGTGTTTATACATGATGCGGCACGTCCATTCATTAGTACTCAACTTATGAAATCTCTTTTGGATGAGGTTAAAAAGCATTCCGCTGTTGTACCTGCAGTAGCGGTAAATTCAGCTTTAAAATTGGTTAAAGATGATTTTATCATCAAAACATTGGATAGGGAGAATATCTATGCTGTTCAAACACCACAGGTTTTTGATTTTCAATTAATTAGATCAGCATTACAGGAGTTTAAAAACAAAGATGTGGAAGGTGAAATATTTGACGATGCTTATTTGTTAGAGCTTAATGATAAAAAAGTTAAAATAATCGAAGGGGACTTGTTTAATTTTAAAATTACATATCCTCAAGATTTAAAATTTGCAAAAAGGATTTTAGAACAATGCAGATAAAAGTTGGTTTTGGTTTTGATTCTCACGGTTTTGAAAAAGGCGAAAAGATTAAGCTTGGCGGAGTCGAGATAAAATCTGAATTTAAGCTTAAGGGGTTTTCAGATGGAGATTTAATTATGCATGCCTTATCCGACGCTATTTTAGGTGCTATATCTCATAAAGACATAGGAGAGTTATTTCCAGATACGGATATTTCTAATAAAGACAGGGATAGTGCCGATTTTCTAAGTCAAGTTAAAGAATTGATGTTTTCAAATAATTATAATTTGAATAATGTGGATATCACTATTATCTTAGAAAGTCCACATCTTAGCCTCTATAAAGATAAAATAAGAGAAAATATTGCTAAAATATTAGAGTTGGATAATAGTTTGGTATCTGTTAAGGCAAAGCATCCTGAAGAAGCTTTTTCAACTAATGCAGCTGTATGTTTTGCAGTTGTGTTATTAACGAAAGATTGAAAGTCAAATTTAAAGTTTCGGTATTGTCAAGCCAAAGTTAAAATGTCCCCTTTTAACCAAAGTAGAAATGTCCCTTTAT
>CAZVIC010000128.1:0-2899 GCA_964627735.1 uncultured Planctomycetia bacterium
CATAGAATCTGTTAAATCGTCTGACGCTTTGCTTGGATTGGTTATATCTATATTCTGCCTTATCGTTATTTGAGGCGTATAATCCTTTAGTCCAAAGTCTATGACTATAACCTTATGCCTAATATTTTCTGGTATCATACATAAAATATTGGTAATCAGGTCACCATGATGGTCGAAAACAAAACAGGTTTGATTTCTTTTTAGCCTTTCTAAAGCTAAATACCCAAGCAAAATACTTTTACCAACTCGGCTAACTCCAAGCACGTGTGCATGTGGGATTTCTTTTTGAGGGGGCAAATGTATTTCTTTGGAATTACTGCCACAAGCCCATGTCCCTATTGATATGTCGTCATATTCTAAGGTTTTAACAGGCTTGTCCCCGATAGGAGCTGATTCAAATATCTCAGTAAAGGTTTTATCTTCTAAAACCTGATATGGAATATGCAATAAGCCCGTCAATTCGTGAGAATTAACCAAAAAGCCTGTATGATACGAGGCTCTTTTATTTGCCATTCCTTTTATCTGTTCTTGCGAATAATGGGAATTATCAAGCATCTTGAGATTTCTAGAGCCGTAAGAATAACTATGAATAAAGCTCTTAACGATGCTTATGAAATCTTTGGGTAATATCAGCCTTATACAAACTGCAAAGTAAGATTTAAAATCAGGGCTTTTATACTCTATCTTTTTACTTGTAGGCTGAAGACTTGGGGGAATTTGTCTATCTGTCTGTTGCAAAGCCTTCCATTCTGTATCACAAGCATCTTTCACTAATTCATGACAGCCAGAAAGAGGCTTAAACAAAACCTGATAAACTCCTGTATGGTTTTCATCGATATTAAGCAATAGCTGGGGTATGAGATTTAAAGGACTAATAACAAATCCAAGATGCGAAGTTAGGGCCTTGTAAAAAGCTGCATCAGGTAAAAAGTCATAAACATAAAAATCCCCTGCCATATCTCTTGTTGTTCCTTTGTCTGTTATTGATTTGGGATAGAAATTCTTTACACTTGAATCAATAATCTCAATATCAGATTTTTCTGCATAAAAACAACACTCTATTTTTTTCTTATTTCCTCTGATTTCAAATACAGCCTGCCTTTGAATTCCGTGCATTGATTCAACCAACTGTTCTGATTTCTGCAAATAGTTTTCAGAATCGCTTCTTGCAGGATAAGCAAAAAGTGTTTCAGGCTGTTTGTATGAAAAAGTCTGCTGATTCTGATTAAATGCTTTGGGTGTTATAGCAATAGGAGTCTGCTGAACTTCATAGCAGGCTTTATTTATATCCCTGTCGATTAACTCATGCATTGAGGCGTTTTTTACAGCCTCATCTATAAAGTAATTTAAAAATGGTACTAGGCTTGACATGACTGCTCCTTAATTATTTTCAATCACAACACAATCTTCTAATCTCTCTTTAGCCATCTCAACATATTCAGAACTCATCTCAATACCGATAGAATTCCTGCCGAGCTTCATTGCAGATATGCTTGTGGTTCCTGTTCCCAAAAACGGATCTAAAACAATTTGACCTACTAAGCTATACAGCTTAACAAGACGTTTAGCTAGCTCGACAGGGTAAGGTGCAGGATGATGTCCTTCGCCTCGTTCAACAATGGGCTTGATAAACCAAACATTGTATTTCCACTTCTTGAACTCATTAAAAGTTAAATCTTTTTTTCCTTTGGAATATCCCTTGTTCTTCTGCATTACAAGAATAATTTCGTAAGCATTTATTAGGATAGAGTTAGGCTGATTAGGAAATTGGAATTTATCTATTCTCCATTTACTTACTGCAAACTTTTCCTTTCTCTTGATATCCCACTTAACCCATAGAATATTTGTCTTAAAAGTAAAACCGAGTTCTTTCATTATCTTTAAATGCAGAAAAGCAATATTAGAGTTATCATTCAAGGGCAGATTAACGCAAATCTTTCCTCCATCAGCTAAGACTCTATAACATTCTTTCAGCCATGCCTTTGTTAATTTCAAATACTCCTTATCAGGCAGTCTATCAGTCCACCCTTCCCTGCCAATACCAACGTTATATGGCGGTGACGTAATTACCAGATGAACAGAATTTTCAGGCAAACCTTTCAAGACTTTTCTGCAATCCCCTTTAATTATTCTGTGTTTCATTTTTTACCCCTTTCCTTAAAGCAATCCTTACGCTATTGCTAAACCTGCTTTATTTACACCCGGAGCATGCCATATATTCCCGCAGGGATTTTCATTAAATTGCTTTAAATCTGTTATCCAAATAAATCCATGCTCGTCATACTCTTTAACAAGGCTGTTTATAGCTTTGAATCTCTTGGATGTGCTTACGATTACAAGAACTCTGAATCTCTGGAATTTGCATTTGAAATAATTGTTATAGAATTCAATGTCATTATTTCTGAACAAATCTATATACCTCATGATTTTTGTTTCTATATCCATGTGATATAAGCTAGATTTGGTAATTTCTGTCTCTGTAGAGTCGTTCTCAATCAAAAACAAAGCATTCTTTTTATTCTTAGCCAAACAAAAAGCACCATCAGGAATAACATCTAACTCAGCTTTTTTTATTAAATGCTCAGGCAATATCTCGCATTTAACAAAAAAATCTCTAGATGCATTGAAAACCCTGATTAACAAATCAGAGTTTTTTTGCTGATGTGAAAAGAGCAGTCCAAACCTCGGTCTTAAAGCCCTCACCTTTAAAAGAAATAACCCTTCTTTTCCTAAATAAAAAAGATTTGGACAGGTTTTTGTGCTTGGAATCAACCTCTTATCCAGATAGCCTGCTTTGCAGAGGACCCTTAATCTTCGCTGACATACCTTTATATTAAGGCTGAACAGATTCGCGATTTGCTCTGTAGTTAAGCACCGAAATTGATAAACGTATTTTAAG
>CAZVIC010000129.1:0-2864 GCA_964627735.1 uncultured Planctomycetia bacterium
AGAGTTGCTATAAATTCAAGTTTCTCAAGAAGAGTACTAGAATAATAGTTGCTTACTTCTCTTGCATAGATCATTGTTTTATAGTCATCAAGCATGTAGCTTGAAAAGGTGGTTGAGAAATCTTCAGAAGCATTGCGCATTCCATAAGTATCAGTAAAATCAAATCTGGTATATGATTGTCCCGATAGGATCTTAAAATCCAACCATTCTTTTTGGGTTAAGACTCCAGTATCTATTGTATGGGCAATTTCATGATAAAAAGTATCTCTAAAACTTCTTAATGTATTTTCTCCTAAGCGTTCTCCATAGATATGTATTATCCCTGCATGGCTGGCAGATCCTAATAGCCCTGAAGGTCCATTTGCTTTTAAAATAACTCCACTTAATCCTTTTGTTAAGTAGAACGGTAACTCGCCTAGAAGATCTTTTATTATATCTATCTCTCCCGCTTCTAGTTCTCGGTCGGCATTAAAAATGGAGACACCATATTCTCTATATATAATTTCTGCTCCGTTATTTAAACCCATGTTTTCAGAGACTCTCTCTTTTAATTCTGGATCTCTGTTTAGTTCTGCAATAGTGTATAGAATATTTGCAGCAACAGCTTTCTTCTCCAAATCAGCTTGATTTATTGATGCAACCTCAAGAAGCGCATCTTGGAAAATTATTTTTTCTTCCAGCGGTATAGCACTATCTTTTATGAGCATATTTAAAACAGTTAGGTAGTCATTATCTTCTATGAAATTCTCCTTAAAGCTTTGAAGTTTTTTTATCCAAGCTGTTTTAATCTCATTGTTTTCAAGAGAAGGTATTATTGTTAGAATAGTATTTGCAACCATTCCAAAGCTGAATGCGTTATCTGGGACAATGAATTCCTCAGCTTCTTTAAGCAGTTCTATTTTTTCTTCTTCACTCATATAGGGCATAATCTTATAGAACAAATCTGTTTTGGCAGCAATATCTGGAGTATAGGCTTCGCTCTTTTGGACAATCATTGATATAGCTTTTTCTATATCGCTATCTAGAAGGTATGGAAAGGTATCAGCTATAAAATCAATATAAGGCCAATATTCACAGGGAGATTCTAAATAGTCAAGGTCGTCAATTATGCTAAAAACAACTTCAGCTCTTCTCTCTTCATTTAAGGCTGGGATGATATCGTAGAGGCAATAGAATATTTTTCTTCTTGTCCTCTCATTAAGATCCTCTCTAAATATCGTATCAAATAATGGTTTTGATATATTAGATAACATCTCTCTCCCTTCTTCTATTTCGCTTAAAGTGTGAATTATATTTGAAACTTCATAAAGATTGGTTGCTATTGTGAAATTATCTGGTATTCGATTGATTATAAAATTGCTTAAATTGCATAGAATGCAATATCTGCAACCAGTTGCATCATCAGTGTTCATAATATCTGGGAGATAGTCTTCTAGGGTAGCTGTTATCCGAAGTTTGTTTATTAGGTAGCTGGCAGTGTTTACAAGAGCCGAGAGTTCTGTAGCCGAATCTATCTGTAGGTTGATATCATCAGAAGTCAAATTTTTGATTAAAATATCTAGCAGTTCGTTTGCGTTTTCTAATGTAAGGTAGTTTTGAATATAAGAATCATCATTAACTGCAGGGCAAACCTCTTGTGATGCAAAGGAAAAAATAGGGGTAGTAGCTCTAAAAGAAAAGAAAAAAACCAGAACTATCAGAAAACGTATCATTTTTACCTCTTTTAATAATTATACCATTGAACTATGTTTGGTCCAAATAGATGGGTATTTTTAAATATCTTGAGTTTTTATAGGTTGTTTTTTAAATCATGTTGGTTTTTAAATTACTTATGATAGAATTAGACAACTTTTAAACAGATTTATATGAATATACTTATAACGGGTTCAACTGGTTTTATCGGTAGACATCTAGTAAATAGATTAGCTGAAGATTCAAGTAATAAACTATTCTGCTTATTGCGTAGCGAGAAGAAAGCTCGAGAATATCTACCTTCTAATGTTCATTTAATTTATCAGGATATAAGAGATTATGACCAACTAAAGAGAGGTATTGATTTTCCAGTTGATATTATATTTCATTGTGCAGGTTATGTTACAAATAGAGATAGTAAAAAGCTTTATGAGGTAAATGTCTTAGGGACTGAGAATATTTGTAAGTTATCATTAGAGCTTAAAATAAAAAGATTCATTCATTTAAGCTCCGTTGCCGTTGTTAGCGCCAATATAGATTCACCTCTTTTAGAAGATGCAGATTACAAAGCGTCAAATCCATATGGAGAGTCTAAGATAAGAGCAGAAAAGATAGTCTTAGAATATAGGGAGAAGGGTTTAAGGGCCGGGATACTTAGGCCTTGTATGGTCTATGGAGAGGATGAGCCTCATCTTTTAAGGATATTACTTTTTTTACTAAAGTATCGTCTCTATCCTATCGTAGGTAGTGGAGAGAATAAATTTCACCTTGTTCACGTAGAGAATGTCGTTGATTTTATGATCTATGCAGCTACAAATGAATCTTTTACCGAGAAACCTGTTTTTATAGTAGATAGAGAGGTTTTAAGCCATAGAGAGGTTATGAATATTATGGCTGACTCAATAGCTGCGCCTCACCCTTTTATTCTACCTGGTTTTATGACCCCTATTTTAACCAATCTTCCTATGTTAGGGGCTAGTTTTAAGCTGCTTTTAAAAGATAGGTGGTTCAGTACCGAGAGACTTATTTCAACAGGTTTTAAGCATAGACATAATGTAAGAGAAGGTCTTTTTGAATCATGTAAAGAGATGGCCTCTAAATCCTTTTTTATCTAAGAACCTCTTCTTTAAAACTTGACATCTAAAGATAGAGGTGTATAATTTCAACTAATT
>CAZVIC010000130.1:0-2856 GCA_964627735.1 uncultured Planctomycetia bacterium
AATTATAGTTGGTGCCAGAATTGCAGCAAAATATGAACTACATATGCTTGGGATATCAAGTGTAATAGCATATCTCACTGATAATGATATGGATTCTTCACGAGCAGAAGCAGGAATAATTATGGATAATCAACTAATTGAACCCAGTGAGGCACGACGAATACTTCAAGAAGCTAAAGAATTGTTCGACGGATAATACTGACACAACTCTTACTGCATTAATCAATCCTACTATTTTCTGCATTAATAAAACAGTTGGCGTCTTTATACTATTTTATTACGCATTAATGCCAAATAGACCTAAAATATAGGAATAGCATGTTAATCAGAGATATAGAAGCTACGCTACCAATTTCTTCAAAAATCAATTTAACAGGCAGGCATGTAAAGATATTTATGGGGCAAAATAATCAATAAATAGCAAAAACACTGTTAAATACCATCTTTTGATAATGGTGGAATTTAGAGATAACGAGAGGTATAAAAACAGATATTTTGCATGTTTTTAAGAGAGCTTTATTCACATTTGTAAACAGAGAGGTTTTATCGGTTGAGTTAACTTCTGCTATAATGCTCTAAGTCTTTAACTCTTGGCGAGATAAAAAACAGTCCCGAATGACAACTATTGTTCGGGACTGTTAAATTCTCTGTTCAACATTTCCGAGCAAAATAGATGGCTCCCCGTGCAAATATTAGTTATAACACTATCTCTGAACACTGCACCTATAAATAGGTACTATATAACCAAGAATATAGGAATAATATGCTAATCAGAGATATAGTTTTAGTGATGTTATCGACTACCAGGAAAAGGCTCGAACTTGAATTTAATAGGCTAAAAGATGATATTTTTGTCCAATTTTGTCCAGTATTTCAGGGTGTTAATTTTTATAACTCTTTTGTTTACAAACATTTACAAGATGTCCAGCCTCATGGAGTGGACATTTAATTAAAGAAAGTCTCAAACTATAATTACCTCTGCCAATATATAGCTACTTCAGTTATATTATAATTCTTATCACCTCTAAATGTAGGTTGAGCATCCTGGGTAATCTTAGTTCTATTTGCAATTAACCTCTGTATCTCTGCTCTTATCGAAGGCCTATTTGATTGAACTGCATCAGCTGTAGAAATAAGAATCTGATCATATCCATTTGGTATAACTATATTATCTATTATTCCTTGTAACAATTCTTCTGTTAACTCTCTTGGATTGGTTCTTGATACTAAAGAATCTAATGGTTCAATACCTACAATGATTAAACTCTTCTTACCATCAACTTCATATGTCAATGTATGCACTGCCCCTTCAATACCTCTTGAAGTTATAATTCTTAAAGGTGTAAAGTGAGGGTTAAGTAGTTCTTGAGGATTATTAGATGTACAGTTCTCACCAAAGTAGCCATAGAAATAGTCTAATTCTGTCTTAGATGCTAGCATTCTTACTTCTTCTGCACTATTACCCTCTTCTGTTCTGAATTTATCTGTTAAACCACTTAAAATATGTAATTCAACAGCTTCATTTAATCTCTCTTTTAAAAGACCGCTTGCCTCAGGTTTTATCTCACCTAATACTTCAATCAAAGAATTGATTAGACTATATGTCTCAGATGCTGATAGGTTACCATTATTAAGCTTATCAGCTGATTCAATGATGTTATCTATACTTGCTTTAGCCAAATCATCTGATATATACATCCTGACTAAACTTAATTTTGCAAGCTCCCTTACAACGTTAACTCCTGGAACACCACTGTTTTCAGAAGATGTAAATACATCAAATACCTCAAGTAAAGCATCTTCTAAAGCAATGTCTGAAGATGCTAATATCTTTTCTATCCTGACCTTTACACTCTCTGCATCTTTTGCCTCTATTGCTAATACCACCTCACCATCATTGGCAACTAAATCTATTACACTTTGAAGATTAGTAGCATCTTCTGGAATATCCTGCTCAACTAAGAACTTAGTATAAAACTGACCTAAGGTGTCTGCTATATAACTTACAGCAGGCCTCTCAATTACTTCTTTTAACCAGTCTATCCTGCCTGATAAATATGTTTTCTCATTCTCAGTAAATTCACCTACCAGGCTGCCTAAGTTAAGACTCAATGTAAAATCTACACTAAAATTGGCATCAGGTATATCCTCATTCGAAAAGAGGCTTAAAGTTTCTCTGTAGTTATCTTTTGTTAAATTAGTCGAACCTATAAGATAAAAATCAGCATCTTCTATTACCTGACCAGATAAACCAGGATTTTCAGTCTTAATACCGTTTAGCTGATTTTGATAGTAAATATTGAATTTAAATAATAGATCTTTTCTGTCATTAGCATCTGATCCTTTCCACTCAGAATATAATGAGGGTAGATATAAAGGAGTGCCTAGATCATTAAAATATTCTAATATAAGATCTATCTCCTGATTGATATTAGCAGGTGTAAGAGTATCTAAGAAATTAGCACTATTTGTAAAATACCTACCTGATGTCCTTATAAAACGCATCAAAGTTTCGTGATGCTCTCCTCCAACGAAAATATCTGATAGAGTAAAACCTTGATCGATTATTAAAGTTGGAAGTTTTTTAAATAGACTCTTGGCATCGGCATTAACCCTATAAACAGCTTTGCCTAACTCTATTACCTCAGAAAGATTATCTTCGGTTACGATGCCTGCATCTGCTAATCCTGTAAGAGCATCGAATGTATCCCGGGGATCGAAACCTGCCTCAGCAGATAATCTGCCCAGTTCTATTACCTCAGAAAGATTATCTTCGGTTATGATGCCTGTTTCTGCTAATCCTTTAAGAGCATAGAATGTATCCCGGGGACTGAAACCTGCCTCAGCAGATGCTCT
>CAZVIC010000131.1:0-2850 GCA_964627735.1 uncultured Planctomycetia bacterium
TGTTTACTTAGATAACGGTGAACTAATTTCTTAGCTCTTAGTCTGGTGAGCCAATTACTCTTCCCCTTACGAGGAAGCGCCGGTGCTTTAGCCCGGCGTAGCTCACTCAAACCTGCTTCACAATGAGTTCCCATTAAATTTACTTGCCTCCCCCCCCCACCCAACCCTCCCTTTTTAGATTAAGAAGAAAGTTAGGCTATCGCCTAACTACTCAGGGTAACAGGCGCAGCGCAACCCCACAAGGTCGGAAGAATGCGTCCGAGAATGGCGGAAATAAACGTACCAAACCCCCGCAGCAGACGCGGGGTTCCAATAGCCACACGAACGAACACAGAAATTACTTCGCCAATATTCATAGCACCCATCTTTACCAAAAAGATTAGTTCCAACTGCACTTGATCCAGCATCTAAATAAATACCAAGACCTGTTCGTAACCAACCTGCTCCAGAAGTTGAAGCATCTAAAACTTGAGCAGCACCATTACCAAAATATATTGAACCTACTGCTTGTCCAATCATAGTTAAATCTATTAAATCATAAGAAGTTGTGGCTCCTTCTAAATAAGCAGCATCTCCCCAGGCAGTTGATCCCGGTGTTGCAGCTCCTGTTGACCAACCACTTGTTATATCTTTAGCAGCTACAGATTCTTTTAATATATAAAATTTACCAGTTCCAAGTGCATCATTAATAGCTTCAACATTTGTTGTTCCACTTCTAACTAAACCGATATCTATTTCATACATTAAACCATTTACGTCAGCGACACCACAATTCTGACCATTATGAGTTGACTTAGCAAAAGGTACACCTGATCCTGTTTTCCCGCAATTAGAATAACCATCCGTAACATAAAGTAAATCAGCCCCACTTCCAGCACCGTTTGTTACTTCATCATAATCTTTAAAAGCATCATTATTACATCCTTTTGGATAATTATAAGTTGCATCATACCAGGCACAATTGGTCGTATTTGAAACAGCTTGTCCATGTGCCATAGATAAAATTGCAATAGCACTTCGTTGAAATTTTGTTGTTACATGAAATATACTGGAAGCATTTATTGCTCCATCTGCACCATCTCTTGCGTGAGAGGCTTCTATAACTTCAAAATAAGCATTTGTACCACAAGCTGTTAATGTAGCAATAGGATTATGAGCTGCAGCTGTTGAAATAGGTAACCCATTAGGAATACTTGAAGCAATAATTCCTGTTCCCCAAGCATTTTGGGAACACATATATTTATCAAAAAAGAAACCTTGTTGGTCTGTTCCTCCATCAATAAAAGCTCTGTGCATAGCATAACCAGCAACATTAGCAGCGGCTTCCGTTGCATAAGTATCAATTCCTTTAACGTCTATTATTAAAGTAGATATTTTATAATAAAAACGGGGAACCCAACACATAATAGATCCATCTCTATACATATAGTTTCCATAATTATCCGACATAGGATCATCATGTCCAGAAAGTGGAATCATTCCATCAGGTAAAATTTGAGTAGGACAAATTCCTACTCCAAAACCTGCATCTCCTGCAATACCTATAAGATTATCTGAAATGTTAAAATCTAAATTGATATTAGGATTAAATAATATTCTATCTGCGTGAGTTGCTATCCCAACTATTTGTTCTTGATCACCTCTTGGTACAGTTTGAGTTAACTCTCCTGTTGTAGTAGAAGCATACAACAAATTTGCTTCTCCATCACCTAATGTCCAGTTCCATGAATCATCTCTTGCGAAACCAAATAATAATAAAACTCCAGAAGCATCTGCTAAGATAGTAGCAGTAGCCATAGCTGTAATAGGTACAGTAGTATCTGAATTTGCATCCGATTTCCAATATTTACCATCTGACGCTAAATAAAGCATATCTCCAAAAATTACATTCTCTCCAACATACATAGTAGTTTTCCATCCATCAAAACCGTGATCAGAAGCAGAAATAGCTGCTAATGATTTAAAATTATCCGAATCTATTTCATCTAATACATATGCACCTGCCACTATAAATTCAAGTACATCTGTATCTTGTAATGAAGCTCCTATAGTAACAGTAGTAGCATTTGTTTCTTCGTACTCAGTAGTTAAGGCAGCAGCAACCACTCTTTCGATTTTCTGTCCATTTAAGAAGACCATAAGTGTACTTGATCCTATCACATACTGAGAAGAAAGAGTATACACAGTGTTAACAGTAGCTCCATCGGAACCAACTTGCTTCTCATACATCTGTACAGCAGCCGCAGCAATTTTATCTCCTGTTGTTTCTACTCTTTCTAAAAAATGTTCTCCGGTACTTGTTGCTTTAACTAAGGACATAATATAGTCTCCTATAAAATTATGAAATTAAATTTTCTAAGTTAACATAAGGTTTTGTTCTTGATTCTATTATTGTTAATCTTCTTTAACAAAAAATGAGTGAGGCGTTGCCTCACTTTAAAAGCAAACCCGCCCGCCAATATTCACACGATCATGAGAAGAGAGATTACCCAGATGCCAATAGAAAAATCCAGCATTATCCCCAAAATTAGCACTCCCACCCAAGCACGACACTCTCCAAGCAGCATCCTGGTAGTAATAATCAGTTATATAAGTTGAAGAACTACCACCACCTGCAGAGGGTAAAAATCCTCCTTTCGTTTGTTCCAAGGTTTTTTGATAATCGTTAGCATTGTATAGGGTGATTCCACTTCCTCCTGTATCTGTTAATCTTGTGTAATTGGAATCTGTACCATCTGCAAAATCAGTTTCTACATTACTAACATAAGGAATGTTATTATTTATATTAAATCCATCTACCCATTTCCAAACATTACCAAAGAAGTTTTCAATCCCACGATAAGACATATA
>CAZVIC010000132.1:0-2835 GCA_964627735.1 uncultured Planctomycetia bacterium
TCTTGCTATTTTTTCGATCTTTTTATCTAGACTCATCTTTGACCTCAAATATTACCAAGTTATCTCTATGTAAAACTTCATCCTGCCTTTTAAAGTCTAATATTTTTGCTATCTCTTCACTCCTACGACCTTTTATCTTATCTATCTCTAAAGAAGAGTAACCAGAAATACCTTTTGCAATCTCTACCCCTGCTTTATTTTTTACTAATATTAAATCTCCAACTCCAAAATTACCGCTAACACTTAAAATACCCATAGATAAAATACTCTTACCTCTATCGACAACCGCTCTCTCTGCTCCAGCATCAACTGTGATAGCACCTTTAGATTTTGAAAGATAGGCAATCCAATGTTTTTTAGCAGAGAGCTTCTTCTTTGCTTCGATGAAAGTACCACTCTCCAACTTAATACCTTTTTCAATTCCACCTTTATCATTACCATTAGTTATAATAGATGGTATACCTAAAGAGGCTGCAATCTCAACAGCCTCAAGTTTTGTAATCATACCTCCTACACAATGACTCTTATCAGTATCAAAACAATATTTCCTTACATCCTTAACATTTGCTACTTTATTTATGATTTTACCTTGTTCGTCATATATTCCATCTATATCTGAGAGAATCAACAAAATATCTGCAGATATAAGAGCGGCAACCATAGCTGAAAGCCTATCATTGTCCCCAAGTTTTATCTCTTCAATTGCTAGAGCATCATTTTCGTTTATTATCGGAACTATCTTAAGTTTAATTAACTGATCTATTGTCTCTTTTGCATTTAAATACCTCTTTCTATCTGAAAAATCATCCCAATTCAAAAGAACCTGACCTACATTAATCTTGTACTTAGAGAAACAATCCTGATAAGTCTTCATAAGTTCTATCTGACCTAGGGAAGCAAGAGCCTGAAGGCGCGCTATTACCTGAGGTTTAGACTTAAGGCTTAGCTTACCCATACCAGATGCAATGGCACCTGATGAAACAATAACGACTTTTCTGTTTTTATCTAAGAGCTTGGCAACCTCTTCTGCGATATTTCTAAATTTTCTAAGATCAAGAGAGCCATCTTTTTTGCAGAGTATACTGGAACCAATCTTAATAACTATATTCTTATACATTATTTATTATTGTAATATATTTTTTCTATTCTGCAATCAGTTAAAATAACTACCTATCTTAGTCTTTACTTCATCAAGCCCTGTCTTATCTAAAAGTGAGATAGGTAATATCTCTTCGGTCTTTAAATTTTTCTTTAAATCTTTTAACTTTGAAGCTGCCTCAGGTAGATCTATCTTATTTGCAATTAGAATATACTCTTTTTCTAAGAGAGTAGGATCAAACTTTTTAAGTTCGTTTCTTAATTTTGCAAATGCTTCATCTGGAGCCATATCAACATCAGACAATCCAAGGATAAAAACTAAGACTTGGGTTCTTTGGATATGTTTCAAAAAAATATCTCCAAGACCTTTGCCTTTATGTGCGCCCTCTATTAATCCTGGAATATCTGCTATCTTTATAGATTTACCCTGATCTAAAATAACCCCAAGCTGAGGCTCTAGCGTGGTAAACGGATAAGATGCAATCTTACCTCGTGTCTTACAGAGCGTATTTATAAAAGTAGTCTTACCTGCATTAGGAAAACCTACCAACCCTACATTAGCGAGAAGTTTTAACTCCAGAGTCAATATCTTCTCTTCGCCTTCTTCGTTTGGAATAAGCTCGGATTTTGTAAAGGCATTACCTAAACCCCCTTCTCCGCCTTTTGCAACGATAACAGACTCATCTTCTGATGTCATATCGCGAATTAAAAAACCATTCTCTAGATCTTTGATAACTGTACCTAAAGGCACATATACTATCCTATCTTTACCTCTTTTACCCGTCTTATTATTACTACTGGCATGCTTCCCTTTATCAGCTTTATGGTGTTTTTGAAATTTAAGATGGGTCAGATCCCAGAGATTGGTATCTGTTTTTATTGTAATATCTCCACCTCGACCACCATCACCACCATTAGGGATTCTTCTTGAACTTGGTTTATGAAAATAGAAGCTAAGACAACCTCTACCGCCGTCTCCAGCTTTAACGTAAATTTTAGTTCTATCTACAAAACTCAACTTAGGGAAGGATTGTTAGGATTGTTCAGAGATAACATCAACCATTCTTTGAGAACGGAACTTTACAACACCATCCTTTAAAGCAAAGAGTGTATCATCTTTACCTTTGCCTACATTCCAACCAGGCTTAAACCTAGTACCACGCTGTCTTATTATAATAGAACCAGCAGATACACGCTCTCCACCATAACTCTTAACACCAAGACGCTGAGAGTTGGAATCACGACCATTTCTAGTACTTCCGCCACCTTTTTTATGTGCCATATTAAGCCTCCGAAATAGACTCTATCTTAATTTTAGATAAAATCTGTCTATGTCCTCTTTTAGACTGTGAACTTTTACGTCTTCTATATTTCAACACTGTAATCTTATCATCCTTTTTATTCTCTATCAACGTTGCGGTAACCTTAGCTTTTTTTACATAAGGCCTACCTATTGTCAGCTTAGAACCATCTGATAAAGCTAACACTTTATCAAATGCTACCTTATCCTTCTCAGCTTCAACAAGTTCAACATTGAGAGTATCGCCCTCTTTAACCTTATATTGCTTTCCGCCTGTCTCTATTATTGCGTATTCCATAGTCTTAAGAATATGCCATAAATGGTTTAATTTGTCAAGGAGTATAGAAAGAAAATGTCAAGCCAAAGTTAAAATGTCCCTTTATAACCAAAGTAGAAATGTCCCTTTATACTGTTACCAGCTCTTCTTTTAGCATCTC
>CAZVIC010000133.1:0-2733 GCA_964627735.1 uncultured Planctomycetia bacterium
TAGCTATAGACAAAAAGGGGTATTAGCATAATAATTCCTATTGTACGAGTAAATATTAAAAAATATGTTGTTATTAAAAGTAGCCCTAAATATTTTTTCTTATTTTTTTGAAAATACTTGTTTAGTAGCCATGAAGATAGAAGTAAAAAAAACATAAAAGGAGCTTCGGTTAGTATTTTGTTGCTGAATCTAATAAAAATAGGGATGCTCATTAAAGATAACGATAGTAAAAACGATTCTTTCCTCCCAAATAATTTTAAAGTTAAATTAAAAAATAATAATATAGATAAAAGACTGAAAATAAGCATCAGTATTTTTAATGGGATATGGTTTGAATTGGATATTTTTATTAATGGGGCTAAGATGTATGGAAGTACATAGTTATTGTAAAAAATAGGATTATTATCTATTTCAGGTATGCTTCTATATCCATTTCCAGATGCTATTGATTCTGCTATTGTTATATATCGTGGGCTGTCGAAAGATATGTCTATGGCTGGCTGTATAAGTGTTAGCCCATAGAAGATAATAAAGAAAAAAATAAGAGTCTTTTTCATCTAATTAGAGTAATAGATGAACATTAAAATAGATTGCTAGTTAAGCTATTTCGAGTACTCTCTCTATGCATTTAATAAGCTCTTCTGGCGTTACTGGCTTAGCGAGGAAAGTTCTTCCTCCTATAGTTCCATAATGAGAATCAACCTCTTTTTTGCGTGTTAGAGCTGTTACAAATACAATGGGGATATTCTTAGTAGCTTCATCCTTTAAAAGGTGCTCTGCGACCTCGGAGCCATCCATGATAGGCATTAGAAGATCTAGTAGTATAAGGTCTGGTCTTTTTTCTTTTGCTAACTCCAATCCTTCAGAGCCGTTAGTTGCTGTTGAAACTTCAAATTTACCAGTATCTTCTAAGTTTAGTTTTACAAAATGACAAAAATCTTCCTCATCATCAATTAGAAGTATTTTTTTACTCATCTGTACCCTCCTTTTTAAACCGGCAATTTAATTGTCACTTCCGTTCCTTCTCCAGCTACGCTTTTCACATCTATTGTACCATGGTGTCTTCTTATTATTCCTCTAGTTACTGGAAGGCCTAATCCAGTTGATTTTTTATTTCTTTTAGTAGTAAAGAAAGGATCGAATATCTTTCCCATATTATCCTTAGGTACTCCACAGCCAGTATCATTAAATATTATTTCAATGAAATTCTTTTTTTCCTCGGTTGTCTTGTTTGCAGATATTTTTAAACTATCTTCATCTCTCATTGCATCTATCGCATTAATAACTATGTTTAAAAATACTTGTTTTATCAAGTTTTCATCTATATTTACTGGGGGTATTTCAGGGTTAAAGTTCGTTGTTACTTCTATGCTTTTGATATCCATTTGATATTTTGTTAGAGATAGGGTTTCTTTGATTAGGCTTGTAATATCTGATTTTTTAAATTTTGGAAATGCTGGTTGTGAATAATCTAAAAGATCTATTACTATCTTGTCCGCTCTTAAAGCAGCTTTTTTTATCCTATCTGCTGCGTCTACTAATTTAGGATCAGTAGAATAATTTTTGAGATATTCAATGCCTTGAATAATAATAGTAAGAGGATTTTTAATCTCATGGGCAACACCTGCAGATAGCTGACCTAAAGAAGCCATCTTTTCTGCTTGGATAAGTTGGTCCTGAGTTTCTTTTAAATCATCTATCATTTTGTTGAAAGCATTTGCTAAATCACCAATCTCATCTTTTGATTTTACGGCTATCCTTTTCTCAAAAATACCCTTGCCTGCTTCTAAAACGGTAGTTCTTAATTGTGATAACGGTGTAGTTATACTGTTTCTAAAGTAGATTACGCTGAATAGTATTAAGAGTATGTTGATTAATAGTCCTCCCAATGCTATTACATAGAGAAGATATTTTGTTCTTTCTTGGCCTGAGCGCATCATTGATATTTCTTCATAAACAAATTGATGGAATTTCTCAGAGATCATTAAAGTGTTAGATATTTTAAGCTCTAATCTTTTAAGTAGGGCTTCAGTCTCAGATTGAGTTCTTTCTTTTTCTACATTGAATGTTTCAAATGCAATATTTTTAGCTTGAGCATATTCTGTTGTGACATAGTTTAAAAGTCGTCTACCTTCAATTTTGTCTATTTCAAGTCGATACGTTTCATCCAGAAGGTCTTCTATATCGATGCTAGCTTGCTGAAAGATGTTATTTTTTTGATCAAAATCTTCAATGGGTATTATTAGCTGCGCAAAAGAACGTTCTAAGTTTTTTGCTAAGTCTAGTATTTCAATATCATTTTGTAGTTCTTTAATATAATATTCATGGTGTTTAGCGATATATACGTAGCTGATTGTAATGATTGCTATTTCAGTGATGAAGATAGTAAAGAAAATTCCAAATTTAAAACTTAATTTAACTCTCATTTGTTATATTTTAAAATACATAGTAATTTAAGCTTAATCATTATATACCTTTATTTTCTTTCTTCAAAATGTAAAATATACATAAAGCTATGTTGCTTGAAATAATCCCTTTTATCTGGTATAAGAATAGAACCCTAATATCGGGGTGTGGCTCAGCTTGGTTTAGAGCGCCTGGTTTGGGACCAGGAGGTCGGGAGTTCGAATCTCCCCACCCCGATTGCAATATTATGAAATAGAGCTACAATATTAAATATGCGCCTGTAGCTCAATCGGACAGAGCATCTGCCTTCTAAGCAGAGGGTTGGGG
>CAZVIC010000134.1:0-2721 GCA_964627735.1 uncultured Planctomycetia bacterium
ATAATATATTAAACCACCTATATGCTAAACGCAATTTTTGCAGCTTGTTCTTGCTCTCCCCTAACTCATTTTGATACTTTTGCACGCTTTCTATCGTATTTTTAACGCGTGCTTTGAAATCTTTCATGCCTATGATAGCAGGCTCTGATGCAAGCTCTTTTGGTAATTCTTTTTCTTGTTGAGACATTTTTAAAGCGTCATTTACTCTATTATCTAGAATATCTACCTGAGCTTTTATACTCTTTAATTCTGTATTTACATTCTCTAGAACATCTCTAAAACCAGCTAATTGAATTTCAAGAGCATCGCTAAAACCAGCTTTGTCAAGCTTGGCCTTCTCCGCTTCTAACTTCTTTCGTATATCGTCTAAATTAACAAAAATTAATTCTCCGACACCATGTTTGAGCTTTTCTATCACAGATAAAATATCCTTATTAGCTACAATATCCTTAATATTTTCTAATTTACCCTCTAGGTTCTCCAACAGTTTATTATACGTAAGCGCATCGTCTAAATAGTCTTTATGTAGATTCTCTACTTCTGCAATTCTTTGCATGTCCTGCTTAAGATCTATCGTCTTTTCAATGGGCTTTTCTTCTGCCTTTTCCTTCGCCTTTACCTCTTGATCGCCAAGCACTTTAAAGCCTTTTAATTTAGGGGATAAGCCTGTATCCATTGCTTCTGCAGGCTCTGACTTGGCTTTGACTTCAGCTTCTTTAGCTGCTTTCTCTTTCTCTAGTCTAGCTAATTCTGCTGCTTCAGCGTCAGCTTTTTCTTTGACTGCGATGACTTCAGCTTCAAGCTTCTGCAATACGTCTTCTATTCGACGAGCATCCTGCTCTTCTTGGTCCGACTCAATAACCATCTCTCTTTCCTGCGCCGCTACTTCCTGCTGCTTTTCTGGTTCTTCTCCTGCCCACCCTACTGTCTGCTCCTCTCCTAACTCTTTTTCTTCTTTATCAAGCTTATCCATATCCAAATACAATTGGAGGGCATCTTTTCTTTTATCAAGCTCGTACGGATCAAACTGCCCTAATGTATATCTTGCATCTCCTTCTGCAACTGACATCTCTCCTGGCGCATATGTACGATCATCTGTAAGACTTCTTAACAACTCATTTTCTTTTGCATAAAATTGGAGAACAGCTTTTCTTTTATCAAGATCGTTTCCGGAAATACTAGCTAATGCATTTCTTGCCGCTATTTCTGAGCTCGACATATCTCCTGGTGCATATCCACTATTTGTGAGCTCTCCTAATAGCTTGCCTTCCTCTATATAAAATTGAATAGTCTCTCTTCTTTTATTAGAATCGTTTCCGGGAATACTAGCTAATGCATCTCTTGCCGCTATTTCTGAATCCGATATATATTCCAGCCCATCTGAAAGGCCTCTTAGCAACTTATCTTCCGCTGGTAAAACTGATGGAATTACTGTGATATCATCACCTGAAGAAGATGCTTTTATCTGGGCATCCGCGGCTATAGTGGGGATTTTTTTAAGCACTTCTTGCACTTTAGGTAAAAATGATTCAGCAGGTTTTTTTATCGTTTTTTCGTAATCCCATACAAGCTCTCTTAATTCGTCTGATGTTCCATTAGAAAATTTGACATCCTCGATCATGCCGCTTAGATTATCAATAGTATATTTATCCTTATGCCGCTTACCTTGTTTAGAAAGTACCTTCACCCAATCCGCAACCCACCGATCTGCTGCTGAAAGCATTAATACTTTGTAATTCTTCTCATTCTGCACATCTTCTTCTTTGGCAGTTTTTATAAAAAAATCTCCTACTGTTACTTCTGTTTTTTTAGAAACTAAAAAGATATCTTTGCCTAACGAGACATAGGCTCTTTTAGTTTCATTAAAGTAACTATTACCTGAAAGAAACGATATTATATATATTGTCAAACCTGATACTATCCATGCTTCTTCAGCTTCAAGACCACCATATAGGTCAGATTCTACAACATCTTTTAGTCTACTTAAAAAATCTTCCTTCGCGCTCATGTACTCTATATTTTTAAGCGCAAGTTCTACCTTGCTCTCTCCATACGCGGCTTTCAATCGCCTTAATTGGCTAGGATAAGCAGGGGTATTTTTAATCTTCTGCAATTTCTCTAGTCTGCTTTTAAGTGTCTCTAGCCTCGCTTTCTCCTGGGGTAAAATATATTCTGATCCTTCCATACCACTCTTTTCAGGAGATTCTTGTCTTATTTGCCTTGATTCATTGTCCAAATTTGCACTAGCATTGGTGCTAATATTTGATTTTCTAATCTCATCTGCCTGTATAACTACGTCTTCTTTCTTTTTACCGATTACATCACTTATATCAAGGAGCGTTTTACCTTCTCCATATGTTACTTTTATAACTCCCGCCTCTCCACCTTCGACTTCCAGCACAAGATAATAGGCATTCTCTGACAATGGTACTTGCGTGGCATTTTTAGCTAAACGTTTTAAGCTTTTAACGGTCAAGCGCCCAGGTGTTTCTCCTGCTTGTAGAATCTCTCTGTTAAACTTAAGCCATATATCAGCCCATTCATCAACCTTTGCTATATTCGGTTGCCCCCCTGCAAACCCTGTTCCTAAAAGTTCACGTGCTCCATCAGGAGACCCTATATTACTAAGCCCGTTAGCAACGGCAAGATAGTACTCCCCTTTTGAAAGTATCTCTTCAAAAGGTTGTTTCTTATTGAGAATAATATCATCATAAGGCCTAT
>CAZVIC010000135.1:0-2713 GCA_964627735.1 uncultured Planctomycetia bacterium
CTACTCCCGGAATATTAGCAACAAGTGTCCTAAATTTCTCTTCACTCTCTTCTATGATTTTATCAATCTTTTTTTGCTCTGTTATATCTTCAAAACTTTCAATACCACCTAAAATATTGCCTTCCCTATCTTTCAATATATTTGCATTTTTTGAAATTACTCTTATCTCACCATCTTTTCTTTTTATAGTACACTCTCTATTTATTATTGGATTTTTAAAATCATCGATATATAATCCACACTTCTCCTGGCAAGGATCCTGTGCAAATATAGTACAAATCTTACCCGCTATCTCTCCCTCTGAATAACCTGTAAGCTTTTCAGCCTTCTTATTCCAACTTGTTATAATCCTATTCTTATCCACCGTATAGATAGCACTAGGTGTAAAATCAAATAATAATTCTGCATACTCTTTAGCTTTTTTAACTTCTTCGCCAGCTTCTTTTTCCTTAGTGATATCTCTCACTGTCGCCTGAAGAACATCCTTACCCTCCAGCTCTATTTTGGTAAGCAGAACAGAAGCATAAAACTCTTCTCCACCTTTCTTTTTATGTAGCCATTCAAAGAAATTAGACCCTTTTTCCATTGCAATATTCATCATCTCTTCTGAAAGCTCTTTTGACAATCTACCGTCAAGCTGATACTGGGGAGAAAAATCTGATGGATGGAATTTTAATAAATCTTCCTTATTTGGTATGCCAAAAAGATCACATGTTGCAGAGTTACAATCTAAAAAAACATCCTCTAATGATACTATCATTATTGCATCCATTGAATCCTCAAAAAGCGATCTATATTTATCCTCGCTTTTTTTTATGTCTCTTTCATAAATCTTACGTTCTGTCACACGTCCTAACCTTTCAGCAATAGCATATAACAGGCTTCTCTCTTCTTTTAAAAATGGACCTTCATCTAACTCCGGAAACTCTTTTAAATAAAAAACATCTATAGCTCCAGCAACTTCTTTAAATACAATTATGTTTTCACTTAACTTCCATTCTGACTCTTTAAAATTGTCTGTTTTATACTCATTGCCATTTACTGTTATTCGCGCGCAAGCACAATCTAAGTATTTCATGCCACTCGTTATTACCTTGGCAGCATTTCCATAAATACTGACAACAGAGTTACCATAATCCTCAACAACATCTGATATAGCATATAAACAATTGAGTTCTTTTATTCTTTCATTAAGATTTGAATTGCTTAAAAGTAGTTTATCTTCTACTACTTTACGTCTAGAGATTTCTTCGTTTAAATTATTTATAGACGTAGTCTTACTTTGCAAATTTTTAATCATTTTATTAAAAACACTACCTAGAAAACCAAATTCATCTTTATACTTGATATCTACTTCAACATTGAAATCACCATCGCTAATCTTATTTGCTGCGCTACTTAATTGTACAAGAGGTATAGATATCCTGCGTGCAATAAATAAAGCCATTAAAAATGCAACGAAGCATAAAGCTAGCGTAGCTAAAAATAGGTCTCTCTTTAAAACAGTAGCTGGAGCAAAAACATCTTCCAATAGATATTCCGCAATTAAAGCCCAGCCTAAACCCTTATATTCTTTATAACCATCAGAGTGTGCATGTGTAAATAATTTTCTAATATTATCTTGGGGATCTAAACCTGTAAAATAACTGTGATGTTGAGAATCATCCTTACCCCCATATTCTAAATCTAACGCTTCGGCTCTTTTATCAAATAACTCAAACTCCCTAGTTGAATAAATTATTTTTTCATCTTTATTTATTAAAATAAAATTCAATGACTTATGTTTTTCATGCTCATGAGTATCTTGTATGATCGATTCTATTAGACTTGTCACTTCTTTTAAGCTTAATAGAGCTTTTATAGCACCCAAAAAATTACTATCTTTATCAAAAATCCCTAGTGCAATAACAACACCATAAACACCTGAACTTTCATCATATATTACATCTCCAACATATAAATCTCCTTTACTTGCAACTTGCCACCATTCTTCATCTGCTTGAAAGTAACCTGAGGTCCTTCTAGTCATAGCTATGTTAGTACCATATTTATTTGTTATAAATATCTCGCCATAGACAAGGTGTCCGTATTGTTCTAAGTAATAATCAATTTTTTCTATTAATTCCATAGCTAAATTATTGGAAATAAATTGCTGCATAAAAGGTGTGATCACGTCTTTTGGTGCAGAGATCCATCTCTTATCTTGCTCAACAATATAGTGGTCTTTATCGTCTAATTCTTCAAACTCTTGATTAGCTACGGCAACATACTCTTGCAATTCTACATTTCTTACATGAATACGTAATTCTTCAATCCTATCATGAATGTTCTCATCTATCTCATTCATAACATCGGCAGTTAAAACCGAAGCACTCTCTCCAATAGAGCTTTTCAATGTCTCTTGAGCTCTATATATAGAAAAAAAACCAAAGAGTACTATGAACACAACCACTACCGAAAAACTTAAAAACAACTTTTGTCTAACTTTCATTTGATTTTATTTTTTAATATAAAACAGAACTTAAAGCTTGAATACCCACTTAGATTTAAAAAAACTAGTCTCTTCTCTATATTAACCATAAATTAATCCAACCTATATATCGTTTATCTTTTTAAAAAGCTCTTCCAACCCTTTGACTTCACCAGGATAAACAACAACAGCATCTTTTATATGAAAATCTCTTTCAGGAATAAAACTGTTTAAACTCTCTTT
>CAZVIC010000136.1:0-2688 GCA_964627735.1 uncultured Planctomycetia bacterium
AAGGTAGTGTTAACGTAGTTGTTGAATATCCCATGATTGAAGATGGAGTTAATGAGAAATATAAATTTTATCAGACAATACATCACAAAAAACTGATTAATGGTGCTGTGCCTGGCATGCCAGGATATCAAGTTAAATTGCAAATCCTAGATTTAGGAGTTGATAAAACACCATCTATATTAGATTATTTAGGTGCGGATTATGTCATTGTTCATACAGATGAATACAGGAAATCTGAAGATTACTTTAAATATAATCAATATGATAAAATTAGGAATCATTCTGATTTAAAATTAATAAAGAAATTTAATGGGGGAATAGAAGTTTATGAAATTAAACAATAAAAGCCTAGATTATGTTAATTTAAAGCGTTTTGTTTTAGATGGTAATATTCCTTTAAATAATTATCACTTTTTTGCCAAGCATTTCTCACCCTATGCTTTTATAAAAGATATTATTAAAAGTAAAAGTATTTTAGAGATTGGTTTTGGAGATGGATATGGTTTAAGTTATTTATCAGAGTTTGCTAAAAATTACTCAGGTATGGATTTAAGATTACATAGCTGTGTTGCTGCAAGGAAAAAGTATGGCCTAAAAAATTTAATTAACATGGATGCAACCAAATTTGGGTTTAAGCCAGAGTCTCTTGATGTTATATACTGCTTCCAGGTTATTGAGCATATCTCTCAAGAATTAGTAGTTAATTTTCTTATAAACATAAGAGAGATACTTAAAAAAGACGGTATGTTTATCAGTTCTACTCTTAATTTAAAGAATAATCTTAAGAACCCAGATACTTACTCTATGTTTTCTGAGCATGAAAAGGAGTACACTATAGATGAATTTAGAAGTTTACTTGAAGGTGTTTTTCCGAGTGTTGAGATATATGGACTTTTTAGGACTTTAAAACATAGCATATTTTTGAGATTAAAGAAATGGGGATTTTTAAAGTACAATATGTTTGGCAAAAATCCTGTTAGAAATTTTTATGATAATATATCAACCTCTGATTTTAGAGTATCTAAGTGTAAGCTAGAACAAGCAGTTGACTTTATTGCTATATGTAAAAGTAATTAAGGTATATGGTTATATTTTTCGCATTAAATTTCATATTAGTAGCTTCGGCAATTTTGCTGCTAAGGCTATTTTTTAGCCATTTAGATTTTATAGATAGAATTTTAGTAGGATTTACTATCTGTATTTCTCTTGTTGTGTTGCCAGAGCAGTTGTTGGGATTATTTTCTCAGCTTAACTTGATTAATGTTCTAGTTTTCCAACTACTAATATTTTTTGTATTGTTTTTATTGTACCTTAAAAAGGGGGCTTGCTATTCAGCTGCTATTGATTCAAAGGTTAGTGATTATAATATTAGCAGGGGTAATGTTGTCCTATTTGGGTTATCTGTTCTTATAGGTTTTATATTGGTTAAGACATCGTTTAATCTTATAAATCCTACATTTGGGTGGGATTGTTTGAATTATCATTTTACTCAACCTGTTGAATGGTTAAAGAATCAAAATCTAAACTTTCCCATTGCAATAAATGATGATCCATCACCTACATATTATCCTATAAATGGTAGTTTAATATATTATTGGTTCATCGCTCCTTTTAAAAGTTCTTATATTGCAAATATAGCTCAGTTGCCATTTTATCTAATCTCATTGGTTGCTGTTTTTGCTCTATCTAAAAAGATAGGCTTGGATAATAAGCTGAGCGTTATGGCTGCTGTTACGTTTGGCATAATTCCTAATTATATGAAAGAAATTGAAGTTGGGTATTCAGATATCATTATGGCAGCTTTTTTTGTTGTAAGTTTTTATTTTCTCTATTTATCAAATCGTAATTTTAAGTGGAAGGTATTTTTATTAGGTTTAGTCAATATAGGTTTATTTATTGGAACTAAAACAGCCGGATTGCCTTATGCGACTATACTGATACTTTATGCTATTTGGGTTTTATTGAAGCATAAAGGCGTTAGGAATTTTTTGAGATTTATACCTGCTATTATAATTATAGTAATTGTTTTTGGAGGTTATGGTTTTATTAGAAACTATATTTTAACTAAAAATCCTTTATATCCTTTTGATTTTGTCTTATTTGGTCATAGAATTTTTAAAGGTGTTATGGCTCATGCTAGTTATCAAGCCCACTGGACAGCTGCTGACTTTAATTTTAAAAAACTGTTTTTCTCTGAAGGTTTAGGAGCCCAATTCTTAATGTTAATAGCGCCTTTTACTATTCTCTCGCCTTTATTAGCATTGAAAAGAAGAAAAGTCGATTTTATTTACATATTACCTCTAATTATGTTTTTGTTGTTTCGTTTTGTTACGCCGCAATTATGGGTAAGATTTTTGTATCCTTATTTAGGTTTAGGTGTGGTAATTGGCTATTGGGCAGTAAAAGAGTTGCATATTAAAGATAAGGTTGTAGATGTATTATTTGTGTTATTTGTTTTAGTCTCTGCAGCTGAGCTTGCTGGGCATAGTGAACTGATTATAAGTTTGGTAACAGGTTTTTCTTTGTTTGGAATTTTGATTTTAAACAGTAAATATGGTTGGAATTTAAAAAGATATTTCTTTGCTATAGTTGCTATTGTTGTTGCATTAGTAGTGATTGGCGAGAGAAGGTTATTAAAAGAAGAGTATGATAGATATATACAATACGCACCTTTCCCAAAAGAAGAAG
>CAZVIC010000137.1:0-2675 GCA_964627735.1 uncultured Planctomycetia bacterium
CAATATCATCTGGTTGATAAGTTATTCTAAGAGAATCAAATAGTTCTGCATCTCTTAAGTCTCGTGTAATTAAAACAGTAAGCTCTTTATTTAGGTTGGAAAGGCCTGCTGTATGCTCTTTCTCCTCTTCAGATCTTAAGTCTTGAAATAGATCCATTCCAGCATTAAGGATTATATTGCCTTTGGGGAAGATAGGATGGTGGGTATACATGGTTACAATCTGAGGTTTAGAAGCACAGCCCCAGACTGCTAATGCTGTTATTATAATTATAATCTTTTTCATCTCTTGTTATTATAAAATTTAAACCAATGTTTAGGCAATAAATAAATTAAGTGGGATTTTTGTTTTATAGTCTATTATATGTTATATTTGAGATATAAAACTATAGTTAAGAGGGGCTATGAAAAATTTATTTCAACTAATATATTTAGGGGTCGCTTTATCTCATCTCGTTCTATTTTCTTTCAATAGAGCTTCTTTTAATTGTAGACGTTTGCGGGCTACTTTAAGCCTTTCCGATGGTTTAATTGAAAATAATATAGCTTTTGAAGAAATATTTCGGGATATAAGAGATGGTCAGCGTAGTAGCTATAGTAGAACAATAAATAGTAGCAATGTAAGAATAGAGATATATGGCCAACATCTTGCTCCGGCAAGTGATAGGGGAGAGCTTTCGGGAGAGACAGTTTTTTTAACTATCAAAGTATTTAATTATCAGAACGATATTTTGGCTTACTCTGTGGTATATCCAACACAGTACGGTTATGCTTTAGCTTATAGTCAAAGAGCTAACGCAGATATAGGCAGTTTAGCAGAGAGCATTATGATAAAGGCCAAAGAGGCTTTTGGATTAGAACCAAAAATTTCCTACATGCAGGAGTTAGGCATACTGCCTAAAAGTGCTCAGATATTAGGGTCCTACTTATCGTCTTATTTTTATGAAAAATATCTCTATACTTCTAGTCATCTCGAAGCCTTTGTTTCTACTGTAGATAGTTTGCGCCAAGCTATTACAGAGTTTTCCCTTGGCAATATGCCAGACGTAGACACAATAGCGAGCAGACTTAAAACGGTATATTTAAAGCCATCAGGTAAATCAAAGGAATTATCAGAAGAGGAACTATTAAAGTTATCAAGAGAATTAAGCGATCATTTCAACAGCTATTATTTTTATTATCATTTTATAAAAAATTATCCTAATGGTACATCAAGGTTAAGGAGCGATTTAGAGCAAGAGATAGTAGGTTGTCGATTAATAGAACAGGCCGAAGATAGATGTGTAGCATATTTGCAGCAATACTTAGAGCAAGAAGCATTAAGGTTTAAGGGTGTGCGTATACCTAAGGCTACAGCGCTAGCTCCAATTTTCCGAGGTTTAATAGAGGACTTAGGGATTAATCTTAGACAGATAGAAACTAGCCAAGAGCAGTAATTTTATTTCAATCCATTCATTTTATTTTTATATCTTATCTATGGGTGTTACAATATTTAATTATGATTAAAAAAGAATTTTCTTTAGAATATGCTCATAGATTATTAAATCACGGCTGTGTTGTTCTGGTGACATCTCATTTTAGAGGTATTAATAATATTCTTACTTTATCTTGGCAGATGCCTATATCGTCTAGGCCTAAGCTTTTTGCACTCGCCATCTCTAAGAAGCATTTTTCAAATAAGCTGATAAGAAAAAGCAAAGAACTTGCCATCAATGTCCCTGGAAGAAATTTAATAAAAGAGGTTCATCTCTGCGGTTCTTACTCTGGCAAGAAAGTAAACAAGTTTGATAAAGCAAAACTTAGTCCGATAGCTGCGAATTTTATTACAGCACCACTTATTGAAGAGTGTTTTGCTAATATCGAGTGTAAAGTCAGAAATATGTATAATTTAGGCGATCATATGCTTTTTATAGTAGAGGCTTTACGAGTTTTAGTTGACCCTAAATGGTTTGATGGTAATTTTTTAAAGTTAAATGATAGCGGTATTGAAACCTTACATCATCTAGGAAAAGATCTCTATATGGTTTCAGGGGCTGTGATAAAAGCAAGATAATAGATTATGAAGGATAAAAACATCAAAGTTGTTTTTTTCGATTTAGGTAATGTAATAATTTGTTTTAACCATATGATAGCAGCAGAAAAAATAGCTAAAAAAACTAACAAAACATCATCTGAGATATACGATCTATTTTTTTCATCACCTTTAACAGTGCTTTTTGAATCTGGCTCTATAGATGAGAATGTTTTTTTTGAAGAGGTAAAAGATCTTTTAAATATAGATGGTATAGATCAAAATAGTTTTTATGAGATTTGGAATGATATTTTTTGGGAAAATAAAGGCATTCTAGATTTAATAAGAGATATTAAGCTTAAATTTCAAAAGTTTTTTATTGTTTCAAATATTAATAAAGCTCATTGTGAATATATTTGGGATAAATTTCCTGTAGTAAGATTGGCAGATAAGATAATTGCTTCTTATGAAGTCGGTGTTTTAAAGCCCAGTCCTCTTATATATCGAAAAGCAATAGAAGAGGCTGGATGTAGCCCTGAAGAGATTTTTTATACAGACGATAGAAGTGAACTGGTTGAAGCAGCAGGAGCCATGGGTATTAATGCCAAGCTCTTTACTGGAGTAGACGATTTAAGAGGTCTAATCTTTGAATAGTCTTTATTAACTT
>CAZVIC010000138.1:0-2660 GCA_964627735.1 uncultured Planctomycetia bacterium
TAGTCTTTATAAAGACTGTCAAGATAAAATTAATAATAAATTAAACCTATATTAATAGTATGTTAACTGTTTTTACAACAGATAGCTCCTAAAAAGGGCTTATTTGTTGAATAGTTCACTCTCTGAGCGAGGTGAAACAGCTATTACAAGGCTTGAAGATGAGCCTTTGCCATCTATTGTTATAACTGCAGATTGCTCGTCTTTTTCAAAATTGAGCACTCTTCTCTCGTACTCTATGAAATTAATAGGCTTCCAGTTATATAGAGGCATCTGCTCTTTAAAGAAGACTACTGTCTCCTCAGGAGAGATTCTACCTGTATATCTTAGAAGGCCAACTCTTATCTCATCAGTCTGAAAAGCAAAGGACTCTGATGCGATAAACTTAAAACCACTTGGTACTGGTATATCATCAAATTTAAGAAGAGTAGATACTTCAAGCTGTCTCTCAAAATCATTTGATTTAGAGCTACGTCCTCCGGACAAAGTAGAACAGCCCGATATAAAGACAGATAAAACTACAAATAAAACCAATAAACTTCTAATCATCTTTCACCTCCGTTTGTTGATAACATTATTACTTTAAGAAAATAAATTGTCAAGATTCAATTCCAAATCTAATTATTAAATTTAGAATTACTACTTATTAATCTTAGCCCAACTATCACGTAATGAAACAATACGATTAAAGACTAAACTATCTTTAGATGAATCTCTATCTAAAGTAAAATATCCTTTTCTCTCAAACTGATATCTTATACCTTCCTTTGCATCACTTAGTGATCTCTCTAACTTAGCATCCTTAATAATAACTAAAGAGTTAGGGTTAAGATTAGACTTAAAGTCTTCACCTTCTTCAACTTGATTAGGGTTTGGTTTTAAGAAGAGATGATCATAGAGATGAACCTCTGCATCTATTGCATCTTGAGCTGAGACCCAATGGAGAGTAGCTTTTACTTTTCTATTATCTGGAGAGTCTCCCCCTCTTGTCTCTGGATCATAGCTACAGATTAATTCAACTACTCTATCTTGATCATCTTTTATAACTTCTTTACATGTTATAAAATAACCATAACGCAATCTAACTTCACGTCCAACTGTTAGACGATAGAACTTCTTGGGAGGGTCTTCCATAAAGTCTTCTCTTTCAATATAGAGAGTACCTGAGAAAGGAACTTTTCTAGTTCCCATAGATTCATCTTCTGGATTATTAATTGCATCAAGCTCTTCAACCTTATCTTTAGGATAGTTCTCTATTGTAACTTTTAAAGGGTTAAGTACCGCCATTCTTCTTAGTGAGGTTTTATTTAGCTCTTCTCTAATTGAGTTCTCAAGTAAACTTATATCGATAAGACTATTTGCTTTAGATACTCCTACTCCATAGCAAAAATCTCTTATTGATTTAGATGTATAGCCACGACGCCTAAGACCTGATACTGTAGGCATCCTTGGATCATCCCAGCCAGTAACGATCTTTGAATTAACTAATTCCAATAACTTTCTTTTGCTCACAACAGTATAAGATAGATTCAATCTTGCAAATTCAATCTGTTGAGGATGGTAATAATTGAGCTGATCTAATATCCAATCATACAGAGGCCTATTGTTTTCAAACTCAAGGGTACATATTGAATGTGTTATATTTTCAAAAGAATCACTGAGACAATGAGCAAAATCATACATCGGATATATCACCCAACTATCACCAGTTCTATGATGGTGCTCTCTTTTGATTCTATATAAAACCGGGTCACGCATAAGAATATTAGGATGGGTCATATCTATCTTGGCTCTTAGTACATGTGAACCATCTTCAAACTCACCTTCTCTCATACGTTTAAATAAATCTAGACTCTCTTCAACTGTTCTATCTCTATAAGGACTGTTCTTACCAGGACTAGTCAATGTGCCGCGATACTCTCTTGCTTCATCCATCGAGAGATCGCAGACATAGGCCTTACCTTTTTTAATCAGATCAACAGCAGCCTGATAAAATCTTTCAAAGTAGTCCGATGCAAAATACTCTCTATCTTCCCAATTAAAACCAAGCCAGCTTATATCTTCTTTTATAGATTCAACATATTCAGTCTCTTCTTTACTGGGGTTCGTATCATCAAAACGTAGATTGCATAAGCCCTTATATTGAGAGGCTAAGCCAAAGTTAAGACAGATAGACTTAGCATGGCCTATATGTAAATAGCCATTGGGTTCAGGAGGAAACCTTGTATGAACCTTCTTATCATACTTACCGCTAAGTAAGTCTTTATCGATAATCTCTGTGATAAAATTAGATAACCTATCTTTATTCATCATATTCTCAAATTGTTGATTTTAAATAATACTACAAATCATTAAGATTTAAAATATGAAAGCTATTTATCTCAAAATAACTGCGCTGTTCTCTGACAATTTGAATCTTTAATTCGAAGGCTGTTCTGAATCCACTTTGTCTTGAGTATTCTTTTTATCCAATTTGCTCTGCTTCTTTGCATCTTTCTTCTTTTTCTTTGCTAACTCTTTCTGATACTTTTGATATGAATAGTTATCTTTTGCCAATATCTCCTCCTCTTGTTTTAGTATATTATATGCAATATACCTATGGTTAAGACTTCATCTCAAGCAAAATGCCCTCTGCAACACCTTATATCACAGAAAGTAATTTG
>CAZVIC010000139.1:0-2656 GCA_964627735.1 uncultured Planctomycetia bacterium
TAAACTACCAAGCCTGAAACATTTATAACATACTTAATAAAGCCTGTCAAGAATCTCTATGTTTTTTAATCTCTTCCTTTATTATATTGTCTGCAACTACAATCTGACCTAAAGAAATACTGGAATCATTTGCTGGAATAGAGCCCGGAATATAGATATCAAAATCCTTGGATTTAAGCCTCTCGTAAAGATTGGTAAGAAAGAATAGATTCTCAAGCATATCTCCAGCTAAAGATATCTTGTTTATTTTCGATCTTCTTCTTAGCCTTAAAGACATCTTATAAACCCCTTCGACTATACTATTGTATAATTTTGCTACTATACGAGACTGGGGCACTGCTCTTTTTATATCCATTAACATACCATCTATAATAGGCTCTGATAAAACAACCAACTGATTACCTGCTTCCCTGATATCTATTGGATACAAATCTTTGCAAAACTCATCTTTTACCTGAACTAACCATTCAGATTTTATATCATAACCGTTATCTATTTTAATTAAATCACCTAAAGACTCAAAATAACCCATAATTTTAGAATAAGATAGACTGGTTAAGGAAAACTCAACATCAAAGATAGACCCATCACCTAATTCATTCTTCAGCACGAATCCAATCACATTTTCGTCTAAACTATTTTCTAACATAGAAGATACAATGCGAGCATGGTTATTATCTACCTCTACTACCTTGGCATTTAAATTTTTAGATAATCTCTCTTTTAAACCATTTACACAAGAATCCTCTTTTTTCCCGGTTACAATAACTGAAGGATCTATCTTAAATAACTCCATATAATGGTCTAATGTTCTCATGTAGTTAATCTGATTAGTATCTTTAGATAGATCGCCTAAATAAGGACTAAGATAAAATTTATCATCTCTAGCCAAAGCAAAAGAGGAATTTTTGCCACCAAATAAAGCAAGAGTAGGATTTGATACTTGGTGCTCAAGTATCAAAGCATCAGGTACGTAACCCTTAGACCTTCTGATTATAAAATTTTTATTCAAACTCCCGTCTTTTGAGATAAAGATTTTTACTTCAGACTCTAGAGAGCAGATTCCAACTTTTCTATCATGAGAAAGAAGAGACCAAGAAACATCAGTAAGCATCAAGCCAATTTCTTCTTCTCTTAAAAACTCGCAATCCTTAACCAATAATGGAAAATCAATATTCTTGAAAACCGTATAATTAAATCCAGAATAAGGAAGTTGGAATTTAAAATACCTTTTATCATCTTTAATTGATTCTGGAATATTAGCATTGTCCAACAACCTCAAAGAGACCTTGGGTCTGCGATGAGAGAGCATAAGCTCTCTCTCTTTTTCATTTATTCTAGTATATTCTTCTACCATCTTTATCCCTTTAACCATCAAATATGATTCAATATCCTTAAAATTACTTTCAATAATATTAGTAGAGTTATCAGAAGAAAGATTAGAACAAATCTTATATCCTGACGAATCTTTAAAAACAAGAAAACTTCCTTTTTTTAATAGATCTATAGCCTTATCTAAAGCTTCTCTCTTTTTATAATTATACTCTCCGGAAGAATCTTTATATTTTAACTTCAAGATTGGACCACAATCCCAACAAGAATTAGAATGGTCATTAAATCTCCTATCGTTTGAATCCTGATATTCCCTAAGACATTTTGGGCAAAGTTCAAATTGACCCATTGTTGTATTGTTTCTTTCATAAGGAAGGTTCTTCAAAATAGATGAACGCAAACCACAATGACTACAACTTATAAAAGGATAGAAATACCTTCTATTTTTTGGATTAAATAACTCTTCTATGCAATCAGGGCAGATTGCAATATCTGAAAAAGATAAAGAATGCTCTGCCTTCTTAAGATCAACATCTGGGATTTGAAAATCTTTGTAACCAACATATTCAATCTGATCAACATTTATAGACTCAATAGTTGCAGAATGAGGTTTATCTTCATAAACCTTAGATACAAGATCGTATATCTTATCTTTATCCCCTTCTACACTCATTGAAATACCATAAGACTCATCAATTAAAACGCCGTTTATCTTTCTGCGTTCTGCAGCACGCTTGATAAAACTTTTAAACCCAGCTCCAGCTACGGTGCCTCTAATAGATACTCTAAAAGAATCACTATTTTTAATCTTACCTTTTTTAGGTTTTATTCTTAACATAAGCTAAACATCTAATATTATTCTGGCCTTATAATTACCTTTATCTTCCTCTATTTTAAAATCACAATAAGTAGCTGCTTTGATCTCATTTTTTATATCTCTTAAAGAACTCAATTTCTCCCCTTTTGCTATGCAATCCAACTCTCTATCATTTAATTTAGTTATTCTAAAACTAGAAAAAGCAACCTTCTCTACTGAAAAAACATAAATCAACTCATTCAAGAATCTTATCAAAAGATCATCTCTATCTACGCCCTCTACCGATATTTCTTTTTCTATAGACTCTTTTATATCACTAATTCCTACTAAGATATCAAATAATGCCCAAGCAGAGTTAGAATAAAGTTTTTCTAGGGAATCAGCTTCTACAGCCATAGCAATATCGGCTGTATGAGGGGTTAATCTGTAGCACTTTATCATCGTAGTAAAATATGAGCCGCCGGAGGCTCGAACTCCGGACACCCGCCTTAAAAGGGCGGTGCTCTA
>CAZVIC010000140.1:0-2653 GCA_964627735.1 uncultured Planctomycetia bacterium
ACAACTCTATACTTTAATCCTAGAAGCTGCAAAACTTCTTCTGCATCCTTAGTTAGTTTCTCGTGTTCATCCCAAGAAGATTCAGGAGTAGTAAATTTAACCATCTCTACCTTATCAAATTGATGAACTCTAACTAGACCTTTTGTGTCTTTGCCGTAAGAGCCTGCCTCTTTCCTAAAACAAGGTGTATAAGCAGTATAATAAATAGGTAGATCATCTTCGTTTAAAATTTCATCTCTATGAATATTAGTAACAGGAACTTCAGCTGTTGGAATCAAAAAATAATCTTCGCCTTCCAATTTATACATATCATCTTCCAGCTTAGGCAACTGACCAGTTGCTGTCATACTATCTCTATTTACTAATAATGGAGGCCATACTTCTTTATAACCATGTTTTTGAGTATGTAAATCTAACATAAAGTTCATCAATGCTCTGACTAGCCTAGCACCCAAACCTTTAAATAGAATAAAGTTAGATCCAGATATCTTGGTAGCTCGAGAAAAATCTATAATATCTAATTTCTCGCCAATTTCAATATGGGTCTTAGGGTTAAATTTAAAATCTTTAGTCTCCCCCCACTCTCTAATAACTTCATTGAATGATGCATCTAAACCAACTGGAACTGAATCGTGTGGAATATTTGGAATGTTAAGCAATAAAACTTTCAATTCATCTTCTATCTCTCTTAACAACTTTTCTTTAGAAGAGATATCATTAGATAGCTCTTTAAGTTCTTTTAATTTAACCTCAATATTTTCACCTCTCTTCTTAAGCCCTGGGACCTCTTTGTTCTCCTTGTTATGCTTAAACCTTAAATCATCAACTTCTTTTATTAAAACTCTTCTTTTCTCATCTAAATCTAAAACATTATCTATATTTAAATTTGTATTCCTATTTTTCAAAGATTCTCTTACTAAATTACTATTTTCACGTATAAATTTTAAACCTAACATATACTCCTCCTTGTATTTAATCTAACCTTTTATAACACCCAAAGGTCTCATCCTGCAAACTTTTTTTGATATGCCAGCTGAAACAACAACACCTACAATTTGATCTATATCTTTATATGCATCGGGCATCTCTTCAAGTAAAGTCTTCCTGCTTTTTGCTAAAACAGTTATACCTTTATCTCTAAGTTCTGTACTGATAGACCTATTTCTACTATTTTTGACTGCCTCTGTTCTGGACATAACTCTACCTGCTCCATGACAAGTTGAACCAAAACTCTCTCTCATTGCAACTTCAGTTCCAAGTAAAACATAAGAGGCTGTACCCATATCTCCAGGTATAATTACAGGCTGACCAATATCTTTGTAATTTTCCGGAATTTCAGAATGTCCTGGTCCAAATGAACGAGTTGCACCTTTTCTATGGACACATAACAACCTATTCTCTCCATCAACATTATGTCTTTCAAATTTTGCTATATTGTGAGCTACATCATAAACTAAGTCAATCCCTAAAGAATCCCAACTATTAGAGAAAAACTTTTCAAAAACAGTCCTTAATAAATGAGTGATGCATTGCCTATTAGCCCAAGCATAATTAGCAGCAGCTCTCATAGCCCCAATATAATCTTTAGCCTCTTTTGAATCTATAGGGGCAGAGACAAGCTGTCTATCTGGTATTTTTATATTATATTTTTTGGTAGTTTTAATCATTGCCCGCAAATAATCATCACAAACTTGATAACCGAAACCGCGAGAACCTGTATGTATCATAACTGTAATGCACCCTCTCTTTAAGCCCATCTTGCTAGCAGCATAGTTATCATAGACCTCATCCACTACCTGAATCTCTATAAAATGATTCCCTGAGCCAAGAGTACCAAGTTGATCTTTGCCTCTCTCATAAGCTCTATCGCTAACATTACCTGGCTCTGCTCCTCTTATCTGACCACTCTCTTCACAGCATATTAGATCTTTTTCTACGCCAAACCCTCTATCAACTGCCCATCTTGCACCCTTTAACAATACAGCCTTCTCTTCTTTTCTAGATAACTTTATATCTCCTCTAGAACCTACTCCTGCAGGAATAAAAGAATATATAGATCTGGCTAGACTCTCTATGTCTAGCTCTATATCTTCATATTTTATGTTTGATCTAAGCAATCTTACGCCACAATTTATATCATAGCCAACACCACCGGGTGAGATAACGCCTCTCTTCTTAGGGTCAGTTGCAGCAACACCCCCTATTGGAAAACCATAACCCCAGTGTATATCAGGCATAGCTAAAGAATACTTAACTATTCCTGGGAGGTGAGCAACATTGGCAACCTGCTGAAAAGCTTGACTATCTATCAATTGATCAATCATCTCTTCAGTTGCATATATCAATCCTGGAACTCTCATTCCATGCTGATAATCCCGAGATATAAGCCACCTATAATTATCTATTTTCTCTATCTGGGAGATCACCATTACAAAATTACTTAAAGACAGCTCCTGTAGAAGCAGAGCTAACCAGCTTAGCATAACGAGAAAGCCAACCCTCTTTTACTTTTAGCTCTGGGCTATGCCATTTCTTTTTTCTCTCTTTTAATTCTTTATCAGAGACTAAAAGATTCAACTTTCCTTTGGGAATATCAATCTCAATAATATCTCCTTCTTGAATAAGTGCAATAGCACCACCCTCTTGAGCCTCT
>CAZVIC010000141.1:0-2616 GCA_964627735.1 uncultured Planctomycetia bacterium
AGGTTATCCGAGAGATTATTTTGATTTACATGATTATGCTCTTAAATATGATGCTTGGGGCAATGAATATGTTTTAGATTCAATGACTGTAGGCGGTGAAACTGTTTATTTCTTTTACTCTTGTGGTCCGGATAAGGCTGATGATTCTGGAGCAGATGACGATATAAAGCCTCGCGGTCTCTAGTCTCTGCATATATGTCTTTTAAGCAATGATAAATTTTGATAGAATTGAATAACATATGAAAGATAAAAAATATCTTGGTTTTGAATTAAGTAAGAAGAGTCTTAAAATGGTTGAGATTGAAGGTTCTCCCTTAGGCGATTTTAAGATAGTCTACTATAAGAATATAGCCATACCGATGCTTACTCTTCCTGGAGGGGAAAAAACAAAAGAGATGGTTGTTGATTGGGAAATACTTCTTTCGCATCTTAAAGCCGAGGTTAAAAATAGAAATTATAGTAATAGTTTAATATCTTTAATAGTGCCATCAAGAGATGCTTCTGACACAGTACTTACTATTCCGCTTATAAAGGGCAAGGATATAGTACAATTTTTAGAGCGTGAGATCAAAAAGACAACAATAATTCAAGAGGATAGAAATAGTAAGATTGAGTATCTAAAGCTTGGAGATAGAACAGCTAAATCTGGAAGAGTGCAGGATATTTTGACTGTTTTGGCGGATGCAGATAAATTAAACGATTATTTAAACAATTTTGCATCTTTAGGCGTAAGGCCGCATGTATTTGCAATCAAGCCTTATGCACTCTATAGTTTATTACAGAATCTTTATCCAGAATTTAAAAATATTGTTCTTGTCGATGTGGGTAACGAATTGACATCTATGGTTATAATTAAAGATGGTCAACTGAAGTTTGCAAGAAGCATGTATATAACCATAGGTAATATTGTTGAAGTGGTAGCTCAGGAGAACAATTTTTCAGAAAAAGATGCAGGAGATTTTATTGGTCAGTATGGATTTAAATCTGAATCTTATCCCGAGACAGAAGAAGGCAGGAAGTATAAGAGATCTATTTTAAAATTTCTAGATAAGTTCAGAGCTGAATTACAAAGGTCGATATTATTTTATCAAGAAAAGTTTGGCTCTGGTGATAAGGTGTCTAAAATAGTTCTTACTGGAGTCGGACTGGAAGTAGCTAATATAGTTGAGGTTCTAGAAGAGAGATTAAAATTAGAGGTGGAGATCTTACCTACTGCAAAGCGACTTATTGTTGATGATGATTTTAAAAGCGATTACTGTCTCTATGCTTCATGCGTTGGTGGAGCACTAATTCCGGACTTAAAAAGTAAGTTTAATCTTGCGCCTAAAGCAGAGAAGGATAGAGCTGGCAGGAGAATACATCTTGACATAGCAGTAGTATTTCTTCTTATCTATGTAACTATATATTTTTTCTATTTAGGTCATAAGAAGGAACTCTCTACACAGAAGAAACAACTTAATCAGGTTCAGTTTGAGATAAGCGGTTATCCGGAGAGCTTAGAGCAGGAGCATAAAGATGTTTTAAGTAAAAGAAGTGAGTTTTCTGAATTAAATAAAATTTTTTTAGGATTGCAGAAGCCTTATGTTGGATGGGAGATGTTCTTTGCTGAGATCTCAAATCTTATAGATCCAGCTATGCTAGTACTTGATTTTTGGGTAGGTTTTAATAGTGAGAATGCTATGGTATTTCAAATCCAAGGTGAGTATGAAGGTTCTTATCCAGATGCTCAATTGGTACTGAGAAAAGCTAGATTGAGTTTTGAGGAGTCAGATTTATTTCAGAATGTTAAATTTGAGATCCAAAGGTCTGGCAAGGTGAAGATAGGTGAGATCAGAAGCTATCCTTATACTATGGCCGGATATATTAATTCTGTTTTATTGGCTAAAAGAGAATTATGACAAAGTTTGGTTTTAAGATTGATAAACAGTTTGCAGCGATAATTTCCTATATTTTATTAGAAGTTATTATCACCGTAGTCTTGTATTTTATTTTAATTGTTAAGACTACTAGCAATATAGATAATTACAAAGATAGGATAGATATTGCTTCAGGTGAAAGTAAAAGAAAAAGAATGATGCTTCAAGAAATAAGTGAATACAATAAATCTAAGTTGGATATAGAATCAAAGACTTTGAGATTCTCTGAGTATATGCCCTATAAGATCGATACAGCCGAATTTGTTAAATTACTAGATAGTTTCTCTTCCGAATTTGGCTCTAAGTATGGATTGAAAGACATGAGGATTGATATTTTGCCTCTTACAGAAATAGAGAAGGGATATTATGAAAGAAAGTTCAATATATATTGTCGAGGTAGATATATGGATCTAATGAAGTTTTTTGATCTTCTTCAGAAAGCAAAATATCTTATTAATATCGAAGAACTAAATGTAAAGAGAAATCCAGAGATAATTCCCTATCTTGAGGCGGATTTAAGAATAGCCCTGATACAGGCTTCAGAAGAAGAGTAGTACGTCTTTAGACACCATAATCTCCATTCAATTAAGATTACTATCGTTCATTGACTACCATTTGGTTATCATATAAAATAGCCAGATAATAGAGCAGGCCGAGATGGCGGAATGGCAGACGCGCATGGTTCAGGATCATGTCCCTG
>CAZVIC010000142.1:0-2599 GCA_964627735.1 uncultured Planctomycetia bacterium
AGACAAATGGCTGTCTAAAACAGAATTCGGCTTACGGACCTGCCTCTATTTATATTTTGTAACCAAAGTTTACTCTAGCTGCTTTAATTGCAACAGTTTATTCACAATACTTTTAAGTACATTTATTAAATATTTATTAAGTTAAGTTAAGAAATAATCTAATATTATGGTGTTATATTTTTTGAAAATATAAAGTATTTTTTATGTAAAATATTTATTTACAAGTATTTACAGCAATAATCTCTGTTGTTAATATTTTGGCATATATATTGCTATGTATGGACTAAGATGAAGATATTAAAAAAGATAATAGTTGTCTTGATTTTAACAATTCAGGTTAAGTTTGCTTTAGCTCTAGACTTAGAGGTCTATCAGGCTGTAGAGATGTTAAAAGATTTTCAAGCTCAGCAGCTAAACTACTGTTATCAAAAGTTTTTTAGGATAAAAGGTCTCTACAAAAGCTCGCCTTATGTCAAAGAAGTTGATACGGCAACATCAGGTTTTGCTCTTGCTGGATTAGCTTTATCAGCACAAAAAGGTTTGATATCTAATGAACAAGCAAGAGATATGTTTTTAGAGACAGTTGAGAGCTGTTTGAGTCTTCAGGAATCCCAAGATCAAAGTTATTCAGGTTTTCTCTACCATTTTTATGTTCCTGATTCATCAGGAAAGAAGTTAGTACATAAGCCTGGGGTGGAGGTTTCAATAATAGATACTTCAATTCTTTTGGCAGGGATAATTACAGCGTCTGAATATTTAGTATCTCAAGGTTATTTTGAATGCAGAGAAAAAGCAGATCAGTTTTATTCTAACATAGAATGGAGAGAGTTTTTTAATGGTGGTAGAAAACAGTTTCATATGGGTTGGAACAATGGGTTCTTTGGTTTTTGGGATTTTTATACCGATGAGATACTTTTGATATCTATTCTTGCTCAGGGTTCACCAGTTGTAGATCATAGAGTAGATATCAGGGATTCTTTTGGAAATATTACAGTTAAAGAGGGGGTCTATAAGGATCACAGATACGTATACTCTTGGTATGGATCCTTGTTTACATATCTATTTGCTCATGCTTTTATTGATTTTAGGAGATTAGATAACGATCTTCTTTATAATGTTGACTGGTGGGAGAATACGAAAGATGCTGTATTAGCCGACCTTAAATGGTGTTCGGATAATGATTATCCAGAAAACATATTTGGTGTAAGTGCATGTTGGTCTAAGATTTCTGTAGGTTCAAGCGCTATGGAATATAGAGATAGAGTCGGTGGAGCACTCTCAGGAGCGGGAGAGTCTGAGAGATTCTATAATTCAAAGAATGGTATTAAACCTATTGCTCCTTATGCAGCAATAGGCTCTATGCCTTTCTTTCAGGAGCAGGCTATTTTAGATAATCCTGCATTCTTGATGTTTTACAAAGTGCGCAATAAAGCCTTCGATAAGACAGGTCTTTTGGTAGAATCAATAGATGCTGGTTCTTTGGATTATGATGGCGTTCCGGAAGTAAACTCTCACTGGGTAGTAGGAATGGATGTAATATTTCCGGCTCTGATGGTTGAGAATTATTTTTCCGAGTTTGTTTGGGAAAACTTTATGCAGAGTCGTAATATTCAGTTTGCCTTGCTTAAAACATTTCCAGCTTACTTTACTTACCTTGTGAGGAGATGATGTTATGAGTAAGATTTTTTGGTTGCTATCTATAGCTACAATGCTCTTATCTTTTCACTCTTATTCTTTCGATGGTAATTATCAGAGTAATTCAAATAATATAGATTCTGTAATCAATGAGAAGGTTGATAGGGAGGATCTAGAAAAAAATAGAGATATTAAGATTATGCGTAACTTACTCAATAAAGCTTCTAAGGATGATTACAGTGATTTTAATGATATTGTTGCCAATTATCCTGAAGTTAAGAACCTATTTAGCGAGGCTCTCTATGATGCAGGGATAGTAGAGATAGAGATAATAGATGAGAAGGGGATTGCTTATATAGAGTTTGCTCTAATGAAGTTAGAAGATAAGCTGTTATATCAAAAAAAAGAGGCAGATTCTGATAAACTTGCCATGCTGATAGATCTAAACTCTTCTAATGGTTGTATAAGCTGCATGGATTTAGGAGTTGTTCTAATGCAGTATGTTGTAGGTGAATAATATGTAGCATTTACTTGATTATATAGAAGCCCGTCTTTATGGCGGGCTTTTTCTTTCTATACTCCTGTCATCCCAAAGTGATAATGTCCCCTATAGCCAAAGTTAAAATGTCCCCTTACTTGCTATAATATCCTCCAAATTAGGAGGATATATGGTAAGAAAGGATATTATTCAGATGACACAGAAAGAGTTGAGAAAGCTGAACGTAGTTCATAAGATTATTGATAAAAAAATATCGTTGAAAAAAGGCAGCGAAAAATTAGGTCTAAGTTATCGTCAGGTTAAGCGGATAGTATTGCGTATTCGTAATCAAGGGGATATTGGTATTATCCATGCATCGCGGGGCCGAACTTCAAACAATAAATTTTCTGAAGAACTGCATAGTTTTGCAGTAACTCTTTATCAGGATAAATATTATGATTTTAATCTTGTTCATGCTTGTGAAAA
>CAZVIC010000143.1:0-2509 GCA_964627735.1 uncultured Planctomycetia bacterium
ACTGGATGCAACTAGGTGCCGAACGTTTAAAAAGAAGGAGTGAAGGCTATGTTTAGCCTAAAAGCCATGCTTAGCTGCCCCTATGGCTATTATGATTATATATGGGTAGATGTCCTGCTCATATATGAAACCCACAAGGCTATTTTGGTAGACTTTGATGGCAGGAGAGCCTGGTTGGCAAAAGCGTGGATATTAAGAATAAACACATATCATCATAATGAGCGAATCAAAGCAATTTCTATCAAAATCTCTCTTTATAACTGGAGTAAATTTTTTTATTAATATCTAATTATTTGCTTGACTAAATTTAGCTTATGATGTAAAATTAGTTAATCAAATAAATATAACCCATCTAGAACAAGAGGAGACATTGTGGCGACTAAGACTTTTGATAATCCGTTTAAACCAGGAGCTGGACATAATCCGCCTCATTTAGCAGGACGCGCTAAAGAAACGGAAAGATTTCTTAAATTACTTGAACAGCGTTCTATTTTAGAAAACATGGTATTGACTGGTTTGCGTGGGGTTGGCAAAACGGTACTCTTGAACAGATTTAAGACGCTTGCTATAAAAAAACAATGGTTGTGGGCAGGTACAGATCTCTCAGAAGCAGCCAGTGTTTCAGAAGAATCTTTAGCTTTGCGATTGCTTACAGATTTATCGTTAGTTACGTCTAATGTTGTTTACAAGGAAGTAATAAAGCGTACAGAAGCTTTAAAGATTACTGAAGAGGTTAAAGAAGAAAAATTAACATATAGCAACCTAATTAAATTATATGAAGAGACTCCAGGATTAGTTTCTGATAGATTAAAGAGGATTCTTGAAATAACATGGGACGCACTTAAGGATAGTAAGATTAAAGGTATTATTTTTGCTTACGACGAAGCACAGACGATATATGATAAGCCAGAAAAAGAACAGTTTCCTGTTGCATTATTATTGGATGTTTTTCAGTCAATCCAAAGAAAAGAGATTCCTTTTATGTTGGCTTTAACTGGCTTGCCGACATTATTTCCAAAGCTTGTTGAATCTAGAACCTTTGCAGAAAGAATGTTTACAATAGTAAGCTTAAAAGAGCTTAATGAAGATGAGAGCAAAGAAGCAATAATTACACCTATAGAAGATGGTGATTGCCCAGTTAGTTTTACAGATGAATCTGTAAAGTTGATTATTAAAGTATCAGGTGGGTATCCTTATTTCATTCAATTTATATGTAAGGAAGTTTTTGATATTTTTATACAACAATATGAAGAAGACACTCCGCAGAGTGTTCCGATTAAAGAAATTATTAGGAAGCTTGATATAGATTTTTTTGCAGGAAGGTGGGGAAAGGCAACAGACAGGCAAAGGGAGCTACTTTCAGTAATTGCACACCTCGATAACTCCCAGGAGGAATTTACAGTACAAGACATATTTGAGAAATCCAAAAAATATTCAATAGCTGCATTTAGTAGTAGTCATATAAATCAAATGTTATTAACTTTGGCAAACGCTGGGCTTGTTTATAAAAATAGACATGGGAAATATTCATTTGCAGTGCCATTATTAGATAAATTTATATTAAGGCAAAATTTACTAAATTTGAAAGAACAGCAAGATAGAGACAGCGGACCAGAACATGCCAAAGAAACATAAACTGTGCGCAAAAAAACGTATTCATTTCTACCTTTAGAAAATGAAAAAAGTTATTATTTTAGTATTACTGCTAACTACTTTAACAACAGGGTGCTTTAAAAGAGACAAATATGAATTGATAGTTTATCCTGAGGCAGGAGATTATACTAACCATATCTTTATTGGAACATATGAAGATGTAAATATTGCAAGAGATACAGCAGATGAAGTATTGCAGAAATATCCAAAAGGAGAATATGAAATAGGAAAAAATTTAAAAAGAATAACATCTACAGGATCAAGAATATATGAAGAAACTTTAGAATAGATTTTCGGCAGGTTATACGCAAAATGCTTTTATTCTAGATTTGTTTATTTTAAATTGGTTCTACATAGAGAAGGAGAAAAAATGTTGGATTTTATTTCAAAAGTTACTATTGAACAGTGGATTAAAATTGCTTTAGTAATTATTACGCTTTTTTTCACATCTAAATTTATCTTTCAAAAGGTCAAAAAATACAATAAGGCAGGAGTGAAAAATGTTAGGAATTCTAAGATTGATATTCGGCAAGAAAACAACTAAAAAAAATAAAGCGAGTGCAAGAAACATAAAGAATAGTACTGTAGCCTTTACCCAAGTAAATGCAGAGAAAATAGAAAATTTAGTCTTGCTTGGGAAAGAAGATATCCCAATAGATTTTGGTACTAAAAACCCATTATATCTAACTGGCACACTCATAGACTCCAAGAAAAGTGATAAAGTAAATCATGAAATAGATAAAACGGGAGGTTACATAAATTCAAACAGGATTGAAGAGGCAAAAGAAGAGTTGTACAGAATTTTAGGAAAAATTGATGAAAATAAAGATAGCCACAAAAAAGAAATGGCAAGAAT
>CAZVIC010000144.1:0-2475 GCA_964627735.1 uncultured Planctomycetia bacterium
AGTTAGTCGGATTAGCTAAAAGTGATAAAGATAAATACCCCCATCAATTCTCAGGTGGTCAAAGGCAACGTGTAGCAATCGCCAGGGCTTTATCAGTAGAGCCGGAGTTTATAGTCTGTGATGAGGCGGTATCTTCTTTAGATATGTCTATAAGAGCTCAGATATTAAATTTACTTAAACAATTACAAAAAGAATTAAATCTTAGTTATTTATTTATCAGTCATGATTTACCCTTAGTTGAGTATTTCTGTGACAGGGTAGCCGTCATGTATCAGGGCAAGATAGTAGAAATTGCCTCTGCAAATGAAATATATTCAAATCCCCTACATCCCTATACCAAAATACTTCTTCAGGCAGGATTAGCTCCTGAGCCTGAGACCAGGAAATTAAAGATAGATGTTAAGAGATTTGAATATAAGGCACCAGATGCTGATATTCCTTTAAAAGAGTATGGGGATGGGCATCTGGCGAAGGTGTGATTTTATTATACTTGAATTTTAACGAAATAGGTGTATGATACATGTGTATGGTGGGATTTAAGAAGAGAAGTTTGGGAATCACTTATATGATATAGTAAATAACTCGTATTTACGGGACCGCATTATGAAGAAGATAGATCTGCATATTCACACGATTTCAACAAATAGCGAAAGCAAATTTATTTTTTGCATGGACAATCTAAGAAGGTATGTAAAAGAAGCTAATCTAGATGCTATTGCGATAACTAATCATAATTTATTTGATGCAAAACAATTCAATCTGATAAATGAATCTTTGCAAATTACAGTATTTCCAGGAATTGAAATAACCTTAGATGGTGGGCATATATTACTGATTGGCGACGGATTAAATCTTGAGAGCTTCGAATCCAAAGCTAAAGAAGTTTCAAAAAAAATATCTACAACTACTGATTGCATTACATTAGATGATTTGATGAAGATTTATGGGGAATTAAATAATTATTTAATTATCCCACATTATGACAAAGATCCCTCCGTAAAAAGACAAACACTTGAAGCACTCTCCCCTTATATCACAGCTGGCGAAGTAGATAGCGCAAAAAAATTTATTCGCGCCATAAAAGATACAACAAAATTGACTCCTGTCTTATTCAGCGATGTTAGAGCGAGTGATAATCTTTGCGAATTACCCACAAGGCAAACTTTCGTGGATTGTGGTGAGTTGAGTCTGAGTGCTATTAGGGCGTGTTTCAACGATAAGGGTAAGGTTTCTTCGTCAGAAGACAATGGGAACTTCTTGTTTCAGATTTTTGATAATGGACAAAAGATTTCCACTGGATTAAATGTCTTGCTCGGCGATCGATCTACTGGCAAAACATATACTTTGGATAAAATAAATAATCTTCATGGAAGCGTAAAATATATCGAGCAGTTTTCGTTGGTTCAACGAGATGAAGCAACGTATGAGCGTGAGTTTAAAAACGAAGTTCAAAAAAAACGTAGTATTATTGTTGATAGTTATCTATCTGCATTTAAATCAGTATTAGATGATGTAATGAATGTTAACTTGGAACGTAACGAGCGTGATGTTGAAGATTATATTTCCTCTCTTCTTAAAGCAGCAGAAGAAGCAGATAGGCGCGATGCATATTCAAAAGTTGCCCTTTTTAACGAGACATCTTTTCCAATCAGAGATGATAAAGTTTTAAAAGATCTCTTTGAATCTGTTCGTCAAGTTATTGAGAATATTGAATATAGAGAGGTAATAGAGAAACATATTAATATAGAATCTTTAAAAAAACTTGCATGTGAATTAATTGAGATACTCAGAGTGAAAACGTTAGAAAACAAGAAAAGGCTGTTTCTCAATGAAATAATTAAAGATATAAGAGATAGGCTAAAAATGCGCACATCTGCAATTCAAATTAAGGATGTTGATTTATATCGAGTATGCGTGGAAACCAGAAAAGTGGAACGATTTTCAAATATAGTAAATAATTTAAAGAGTAAATCTATAATATTTGAGGAGAATGTTCAAGGCTTTCGTGTCATAGTTAACAAAAGTGCATTTACTAAAGCTAGTGAGATTAAATCTGCAAGCAGAACAAATACATCTTTTAAGGAAGTACTAAAAAAATACGAAAATCCATATCTGTATTTGCAAGCCCTAATGTCCGACAGCACTTTATCTCGATCAGAGCTATATAGGCTATTTGCAAAAATTGAATATAAAATCCTAAATTCTGATGGCTTTGAAGTTTCAGGGGGAGAAAGGTCAGAATTTCGATTACTACAGGAGATAAAAGATGCTCAAAACTTTGATATCTTACTTATTGATGAACCAGAGTCCTCATTCGATAATATGTTTCTAAAGAGTAATGTAAATCAGATCCTAAGAGAAATATCGGAATCGATGCCCGTGGTTGTGGTTACACACAATAGCACAGTGGGAGCTTCCGCCGGTGCAGATTACCTGTTATATACCCGCAAAGAAGTCGAGGACGGGGAAGTAATT
>CAZVIC010000145.1:0-2454 GCA_964627735.1 uncultured Planctomycetia bacterium
AAAGATAGAACATTTATTGTACTCCTATATAATATCTCTGTGATTATACTATTTAGGACTTAAAATACCAAGTAAAAGATGATAATTAAATAGTCTTATTCGACGATATAGGATCTAACTGGAGCTTTAAGCTCTGGATTGACAGGATCATTAGACTTGATAGTGAATTTTTTTTCATCTTTTCCGATATTTTTAATCTTACCGTTGCATAAGATCGTTATCTCTGATCTCTCTCCTGGAGCTATTTTCCAAGAAGAGAGCTCCTTTAAGCGGTACCCGCAGCAAGAACTGACACTCTTAATAGAGAGCTTCCCTTCTCCTTCGTTAGTAATAAAAAAACTCTTTTCTGCTATCTGATCTTTCTTGACCTGACCAAAATCCCAAGGAGAATCTACTAACTCTATCTTAGGCAGGTTTTCAGCATAAAGATAAGCAGGTAGTAAGAACAATGTTAAAAAGAGTAATTTAATGCTTATATTTTTCATATTTAATAGTAAATAGCATGGTTAATTCTAATGCTATTTCAAGAATTAATATTCTATCTTACTATCGTATCTCAATTATAGAGACAGGGCTTCCGCTTACTTTTATGGTCTCTGTTATAGAATTAGAGTTACATTCTGCTCCTGATGAATCTTTGACTTCAAGAATAACTCTATATATCCCAGACTTATTGTAGATATGAGATATATTGATACCTTGAGCCTGGGTTCCATCGCCTAAGTACCAGGTGTAGGTTAAATTATCATTATCTGCATCAAAAGATCCTGAAGCATCAAATTGTTGCTCCATTCCAACGCAACAGAGTTTAGTCATAGCTATCTTTGCAACAGGCGGAGTGTTTATATCTATCTTAGAAGATGTTGAAGCAGAAGAGCAGGTAGAATCATTGTCATCGCTAACCACTACTGAGACAGTATAAGAGCCGCCCTTGTCATAGGTATGCATCACTCTAGAAGAGGCTCTCTCTTCGATGATTCCATCTCCGAAATCCCAAAGATAGGTTAAACTATCATCGTCAGGATCGAAAGACCCTGAAGCATCAAATAGTATTCCTTTGCCTACACAGTTGTCGGAGAGTTTAGAAAGTTTTGCTGTAGGTCTAGAATTTATATCTACAAAAATAACATCCATGTCAGTTGAGCATTTTGTACCCATATTATCATCTACAGCAAGGGTTACTGTATATCTGCCACCTTTACTATAGCTGTGACTGACTCTTGCTCCTGTTGCTTTACTGCCATCTCCTAAGTCCCATTTATAGCTAAGTCTCTCTTTTGGTTCGGTCTTTGAAGCTGAGCCGTCAAAGTTTATAGTCTTTCCTAAGCATGCTCTCTTATCTTCCCCAGCTAAAGCAACTGGAGGTTTGTTTAGATTTACAGTTATTGTATCTGAGGCTTTACTGCAGGATAGCCCTAAACCGTTATCTACAACAAGAGTAACTGTATATATTCCGCTATTCTTATAAATATGTTTTACCTTTTCGCCATTTAAGACTGTTCCATCACCTAAGTCCCAGCTATATATAAGCGGAGTATTATTAGGATTCTTTGAGCCAGAGCCATCTAGGGTTATCATGTATTCTTCATCTAGAGATTCTAGACAGAGATTTATATCATAGCCGGCAGAAGCAGTAGGTGGAGTAGCTACTTTAATAGTCTTTACTATACTATCAATACTACAGGCTGTAGCCTCGTTATCATCGACAGTCAGTCTTACTGTATAAGTTCCACCTTTAGTATATATATGACTTACTCTTTTTCCATTATCACGTTTACCATCTCCAAAATCCCAACTATAGGTTAAGTTCTCAGGGCTATCGTCAAATGTTTTACTAGCATCAAAATAGATTGTATCTGATAAGCATGTAATAGCGGGTGCGTTAAAATCTGCAACCGGCGGAGTATTGACTGAGATATTTTGATAGGTTGTTGAGCTATCACATGGAAGCCCAGAATCATTGCTTACAGTAAGAGAGACTTTGTATTCTCCGCCTCTCTCGTATCTGTGGGTTACGATAGAGTCTCTACTTGTTGAACCATCCCCAAAATCCCAGAGAAAACTTAGGTTTTGTTTCTCAGGGTCGTATGATTTAGTAGCATCAAAAGTAAATCTATCACATTGAGGTTTTTTCTCTACAACAGGTTTTGGTTTAAATTGTATTGGTTCAAATTTTTTTATCGGTGCAACATATTTTTTTATTTTCTTAGGAGTATTTTTTTTGAAATATATCGGTATAGATTCTCCTTTATCGGTCTTCATCTGTAGGGCCATATTTGAATATCTCTGACTACCTTTGGTTATGGTATACACCATATTTCCTCCAGTGAAGGATACAGGCACTACTGTCTGACGCCACTCTCCGCTTTCAGAACCATTTATCTTATAACCCCTCTTTCTCTTATCTTGAGCAAGAGTACTGCTACCACCATCAAAATCAAGATCGTAATTTTC
>CAZVIC010000146.1:0-2405 GCA_964627735.1 uncultured Planctomycetia bacterium
AATATGGAAAAAGATTACCTCAAAAGGAATAGCCTGCTCTTTTAAAATAGCTCCTACAAGGATAGAATCCAATCCCGAAATTAATAATAAGCCTTTATTTTTCATTATTTTATTTATAAAGATAAGAACTATTCGTTAGATTTCTTGTTGATATTGTACTCGACATAGCCAGAGAGAACCTCTTGAACTTTTACAGGAGGAAGCACTACAAAATAATGACTTATTATTGCATGGGCAATCTCCTGAGCGAGTACCCCAACTCTTAAGCTTTCAACAGCTATATAGATCGTATTTTCTTCGTGATAATAGAACGATTCTGATTTTAACTCCCCGCCTAAAAGCTCAGAAAAAACTTTCTCTAGATCTTTTTTAGTTGGAAATATCTTCATATCTCCATGGTAAGAATAGAGATGCATATCCAAAAGATCTGATACCTCTTCAAAGAGAGTATCAATATTATCAGCTAAAGCATCGCCTGGTGAACCACCTCGAAATATCTGTTTATCACTATCCTTATAGACATAAAGACTGGGTCCTACTTTTATCTTGTAGGCAACATCAAGTGGATCAACCCCTTCTTGGCAGTTAATAGTGAAATAATCACCATTGCAGACTAAAGCAAAACTCTGGGTATATACAGAAGTTACTAAGATAAGAATGAACAAAAGTATCCTTTTTGTCATATAGGCTAAACTTTGAAGCGATGAAGATCGTTTTTAATTTTACTTAGATTGCTCAGAAGAATCTGCTTCTTATCCTCTTCATTTATATTCTCATTAAGCGCTTTTTCCATCTCGCCAATACTAATCTGAAGCGTATTTAAATAGAATCTAAGCCTTGCCTTCATATCATTTAAAGAAGCAGCTATGTTCTGTAGTTGGTCATCTCCTCGTAGCTTGAAATCAGCGCTGATATCACCATCAGCCATAGACTTAAACTCTTTTTCTAAGCGGAAAAGAGGTCCTGCTATCTTATGCGATATAAATAGAGTCAGCATAATAGTAAAAATCCCAGTAATAACCATAACGATAATTATAGTCTGTATTAAAATCGGAATGATAAAATCGGCTGTTGATTTAACTACCGCCTCTGTGTTCTCAAAACTCACTGTAGTTGTACGGCTTCCTGCAATATAAAGTAGGCTCACAGTAACAAGAGATCCTATTATTACAAGCAAGCAAAACTTCATAATAAACTGCACCTGAAATTTTCTATCTATAAAATATACTCTTCTTTTCCGTTTAGCCATATTTAATCCTCCCATTAAATCCCTACATATAGGCCAGCAGGGATCTATTTATTTAAAACTGCATCATAATTAATATCGATCTCAGAATCTTTCTTCACATCTTTAAGCCAGTCATTGAGAGCTTGGGTCTGCTTCTCTCTTAAAACTTGCCATTTAATCTGGCTATATAACTCATCCAATGGTTTATCGGTAAGAGCTTCCGCCTGCATTTTATTATAACGCTCTTTAACCTCTGCATCTGTAACTAAAGCTAAAGAAGAGAGTTCTTTGGATTTTAAATCAACTATCAATTTAAAAAGTAGCTGTTCATAATAATGCTGAAGAGAATCTAAAAACTCCTCGCTCTTATGCAGGCCTATTTTCTCTGCCTCTTGTAATATCAGCTTCTTGCTAATTAAAGCATCCAAAACTCCACTTCGAATATCGGAATTATCTTCTCTGCCCGCATTCATTTTGGCAAAGTAATCCTCAAATTCCTCATCAGTCATCTTAAACTGATTTATTTTTACAACATACTGTTCTTTAGGCAGAAAACCTTTGAGTGAATAGAAAACTACAACCAAGATAAGAAAAACTACCATAATTGTGACTAATTTTCTCATAATATTTACCTTCCTTTTTGTTTTACTATATAATACTTCCAGTTATTTTGCATTAAATAAAAAACCCGCCTTTTAAAGCGGGCTTTTATTTATTCAAACAATATAGAATTGACTTTTATTCCCTTTTAATGTAATTTTTAGAGAATTCGGGGCTGTAGCTCAGCGGGAGAGCACTACGCTGGCAGCGTAGGGGTCGAGGGTTCAAATCCCTCCAGCTCCAAATGGAGCAGAATTAGAATTAGAGCTTTTTAACAATTGAAAAACAAAAGAAAAAAAGTTTTAACTATCCTGACAATATCTCTTCTACTCTCTATATCAGCTGTATCAGCCGAAAAAATCATGATCATCCCTGTAAAGGGTGTAATTGATCTAGGGCTATCAGCTTTTATTAAAAACTCCGTAGAGAAAGCAGCGGCTCAAGATATGGCCACTATTATTTTAGAGATGGATACGCCTGGAGGTAGAGTAGATGCTGCTGACATAATTTGTGAATCTTTGCTTGGTTATAAAGGCAATGTTATTACTTTTGTAACTAATCAAGCCTGGTCTGCAGG
>CAZVIC010000147.1:0-2374 GCA_964627735.1 uncultured Planctomycetia bacterium
ATTTAAGTTATATTTTTGGTAAAAATTAATTAATTTATTAGTTAATTTTAGGAGGAGGCGTTGTCTAAGAGAAGTAGAGTGCTAAGTCTGGTTTTACTCACATTTATCTTGGGGGGAGTGTTTTCTTTTCCTCTTGAAGCACGTAGAATAAAAGATATAAAATATCCTGCTGTATCTCTTGCTTATTCACCTCGCAATGAAAAGATAAACAGAACCGATAGTATAACAGCATCTCTCTATTCTTACCCTATTGCTGCAACAAACCATCCTCTATCAACAGGGCTTTGGATTGAAAAGATGGTTCAGGAAGGTAGTTTGAATAGAGGTGCAACCCTTATATATTTAAGTCCCTATCCTTGCTATACAACAGGTGAAATTAAAAAATGGCAGAGTTCTAATTGGGTTAGATTTGTCTTAGAGAGAGAGTATATAAGTGGAGCATTAATAGTCTTTCCTCCTTACATGCTTGAAGAGACTCTTATAAAAGATAGGTTACTATCTGCATTATCAACTGTTGAGCATGATATATCTCTTCTAGATTCATTAGCCCAGCTTCCAGAATCTTCTGACCTTGGTGAAGTTATAGTAGTTGTTGATGCTTCTTATTTTTCTAATCAAGAGACTCCTCGTTATATACCAACAGATGTAGATAGTGTTACAGGGTATCCGATAAGTCTAGTTTTCTCTACTTATAATGCTTTAAGTGGGTTGAGATCTAAAGGTTTGGATATAAGAGCAGTTGTCTATAATACATCTCCCGGTTTTCCTCGCCTAGGCCATGCTGCCATTATTCAAGAGTGGTTATTATTCTACTTGGAGAAAGTTGGTTTATGAGTTCTTTATTTAAAAGAAAATGTTTCCTTTCTTTTAAGAGAGCTAGGGTTTGAGACTTTAAATTGAATTCTTTGAAGAGTATAATAAAAATAAGAGGTGATGGGGTAAAATATGAATAAGGCAGCTAAATATTGCATTTTTTTAAGTCTATTATGGGTATTTAGCTTTGATTGTATCGATAGCAATCAATCGGTGCTGTCTTTACGTAGAGAGAGAGCAATAGCTATAGATAGATATCTAGATTTTGTTGAAAATACAACAGCTGATTCAACGCATCAAATCGTTCTAAAAAACCCTAGTTATATAGCCATGAGAGGGTCTCATCTTAATCACTCTCGTAATCTTATAATAGCTGCTGCAGATATTGCTTTAGAAGAGCATGATTCCAATGAACCTACGCGTGCTCTTATAGTAGGAGCTGGAAACTGCCTTGATATACCAATTAAAGAGTTGGTTAGTAGATTTGATGAAGTATATCTTTTAGATTTAGCTTATCGGACAACAGGGGCTATAGCTAGAGATGGAAAATATTTTGAACTTACAGATGAAGAGGGTAACTGGAAGGCGGTAGAAGAAGAGTTATCTGAAGAGGAGAGGTTGAAGGTAAAGTTTGTCTTATCCGATGTTACGGGTGGAGCTATCTTTGAAATAGTAAACAGAGTTGAAGATATACTCAGTTCAGAGAGAGTGACTAAGGAGGATGTTCTAGCTCTTTTTGACAATCTTACTATGTCTGAACTTCCTTTTAAAGCTGGTTATTTTGATTTTATATCTTCATCTACAGTACTTTCAGAGCTTTTAAATCTTGTTGAAAACTATATCATGTCGCAACTGCATGAGAGAGATGCTTCTTTCTATGTCAATGATACAGAAGCAGGCGAAGCATTGATAAGGTTAAATGAAGAGATAAGTCGTTTTCATCTAAGAGAATCTTATCGTATGCTAGCTGATAATGGTAGGCTCTATCTATCTGCAGCTAGATTTGTTGCCGAAGTTTTTACTCCTATTCAATTCCAAAGTGGTAAGGCAGGTGAGTTTTTAACCGAAGGAAGATTTATACACCATTTAGTTAGAGAGATTAGTATGCCGGAGGATCTAGCTACTCTTACATCTGATTATTTCTCTATATCTACTGATGAGCAATCTGATTTAAGCTCATGGCTATGGCCTATAGATAATGATATGGCTATAGGTGTTCAAGCCCTAACTTTAGCAAAGAGAGATCAATTATTGGATGCAAATAGCAGTGAGGAATCAAAACTAACTTCAGGGTTGGTAGAGACGGCTGGAAATATCTATATCTACGATAATCCCAGCAAAGACATTATAGACCATTTTATGGTCTCTATTCCAGATCACTTTATGAATGAAGGACTATTTATATTGAACAGACGTTTAAACTATTTAATAAGAGATGAGTTTAAAGACGGTAGGGTATTTTTCGGAGAAGGTTTTATACCTCACTTGTATGCTACATCTTTAGTTTTGATAAATAGAAAAGATTTAAGAAAAATATTCTTTGGCAATGATTTAGGTAATG
>CAZVIC010000148.1:0-2351 GCA_964627735.1 uncultured Planctomycetia bacterium
TCTTTAGACAAAACCTAAAACCAATTGGTAGTTTACTATTAACTTCTTTAATTTTTATGTTAGTTCACGACTTAAACAACCCTCTTAACCTAGTTACAAAGGATTGGGACTTAGGCTTAGGTCTATTTTTACTCGGTATCATATTAAATTTGATTTTTATAGGAACAAAAAAACTTTATACAGGCATGGGTGCCCATGCAGGATTAGTTTTCGTAAAAGTCATTTTAAGGCGAGCCCCGATAATATTGTTTTTACCCCCTCGTCTTTTACCATTCTGGGTTAACAGAGACTTAAGAATGTCCCTGTTAACGCATATTCTTTTTGCAATAGCAATTATTATTCTCTCTTTTTATTATAAAAAAGATCTTTTATTTAAGCCTAAATCTTGCAAATAATGTAGCATGGTCAGAAAAATATGGATTATTTTCTGGATAAACATAAGGTTCTTTAAAATTTTGTTCGTGCCTAATCAATTGGCCTGAATTTTCAGGAATTATTTTTTGAGAACCTGGAATCATCCCTATATTACTACTATAAAACATATAATCATATCTCTTCCTATCACCATTCCATTCAACACCTGTTACAAGTTTTGGATCTTTCGGGATTCGGGATGTCACATCTGTTAAAGCTACTTTATTAGGCAAATCAATTTCAATTCTTCTATTAGCATCAAAAACTTCACTATTAAAGTCACCACAAATAATCCAATGATTATCGTTTGCAGGATCAGTATATCGTCGCATAATCTCAGTTAAATTACCTACAATCTCATTCTCGTAACGAACTGGAAATTTAAGAAAAACTGGAAAGTGAACAGATAATACCCAAACAACCTTACTAGCATCATCTTTAGGTTGTAATTTTACCAAAAGCGCAGCTTTTTTCTTTACTGCTTTATCCAATACAATTCTATGTGTTTCAAGTAAGTTAAATTTTTGGCTATTAAAAAGAATAAGTGAACCATCTACTGCTTCAGGATCAGCTTCGGTAGGCGGTAAACATTCTACCTTTTGATAACCATTATTAACAAATAATTGCTGTATTATATTATTAAAGTTTACAGCTTGCTCATGATTTCTATAACTAGCAAGATCTTTTGCGCTACTTATTTCTTCTGCCTCTCTATTTCCTAATTCCTTAGCACTGCCCGTAAAAACCTTAAAACTTTTTAAATTTTCATCGACAGCAACCCGTGATTTTGCAAAATCATTTTGTCCAGGCTCTTTGTATAGCCATTCCTGAAAGCAAATTATATCTGTATTTCTTTGCTTTAAATTATTCATTTCACGATTAAACGACGCTATTCTTTGCCGCATATCAACAGGCTCACTACCATAATAATATTTGAGATAAGAGAGATCATACAAAACATTCCCTGTTGCTACAGAAAAATCTATTGCATAAATCGTTGTACCCGTAAAAACAATATTTATAGACAAAAAAAACAAAAATACTATTTTTTTTATATTCATAAAATTCTCCTAAAATTTATACGTCAAATTAAACACATAACAGCTAAACAATAATAATTTGAAAATAATTTGAAAACGCTCCTCTTCTAAAAACTATTTTTATATTTACACAAAACTTATATATTATAATAATATACCAATTGAAATTTAAAGTTCAAGAAGTATTTTAAATCGATCCAATGAGAATTGAGCGTGAAATGAAATATGGACAATGATAAAGTGAATGATGACTTTATTATTGTCCATATTTCATGTAAATCTACAATTTATCGCTATATCATAAGACAATCATATTTTTTCTATTCTGATCGCCCTTCCATAAACAATAGCATAAGAAACTTTTTTATGAGCCCTTGCGAGAATCCGTGCAAGGGTAGGTTGAGAAATGCCCATTTTTTTTGCAGCATCAACCTGAGAAAGACTATCAACGTCACAAAGCTTTAAAGCCTCAAGCTCATCACACTTAAGAATCTCTTCTTCCAAGAATCTCAATGGTATCCCTTGAGGCTTAAAGTAAAACGTTGAAGGGTTTGCTTGTAATCTTCTGGGTTTTATAGGTCTAGACATGATACTAAAACCCTATTTATCTTCTTTTTCTAACTCTTTTTTAACAAACTCAAGCTCTTGCTCAAGGTCTTTCTTATATTCTTTTAACTCTTGAGCTTTATCTACTAATTTGAATCTATTACAACGAAGACCTCGACCAAAACCTTGACCTTGCCCTAAACGCTGTCCATCTGGCCTGCTTTCACAGCTCCCCAGACCTCTTCCAGTCAAAGGCCCTCTACCATTTGGCCCTGTTCCATCAAAACCTGCTCCTTTTAACGCGGCAAACACCAAGCTACCGCTCAAAAAGACAATCCCTAAAGCAAAAAA
>CAZVIC010000149.1:0-2339 GCA_964627735.1 uncultured Planctomycetia bacterium
TCTCTTTCTTTTAGGCTCATGGTTTGTGGCTGAAAATTTATAAGGATTGATATGGAAATTATATAGAAAAACTTCTCTTCCTTCAATAAGAGCAAAACTATCACTAAGAGAGGCATTCCCTTCCCTCAATGATTTTACCTCACTTCCATAGAGGACTATTCCAACTTCAAGAGTATATTCAACATGAAAATCTCTTGCTACTTTCTTATTTCTAAGAACTACTCTATCCATCTTTTTTAAACCTCATGAGAGAACTCTTCAACAAGAGACTCTCTATCTATTTCAAGTTGCTTCTGGATATCTTCTTTACTAGAGAACAGCCTCTCTTCTCTTAAAAAGCTTTGAATCTCAAATGCCATACTCTTTCCATAGAGATACCCACTAAATCTAGGGATATATACCTCAAAACGCAAGAACTTGCCCCCAAATGTAGGTGCAGTACCAACATATAGAAGAGCGGGCAATCTTTTTGATCTAAGTAAAGCCCAGCCGGTATAGACGCCTTTCTTTAAGTCAAATACATAGTCAGTTATTATATTGGCTGTAGGAAACCCAAGCTTCCTTCCTCTGCCCTCACCGGGTACAACACGACCATTAAATCTTGGGGATTGAGACAACATGTAGCTTACATCCTCTATCTCACCATTAGATAGAGCCTCTCTGATTCTAGAGCTACTTACCTTCTTAACCTTATAGTTTAAAAAAGGAACTATATGAAGTGAAAATTTATATTCACTTGAGAGTTTACGCAAAATATCTGTCTCAGCCTCCCTCTCATTACCAAACCTAAAATCTTCTCCAACAACAATAGCTTTAGGGTGAAACCTCTCCCAGATATATTTATCAAAAAACTCTCTAGGTCCAAGACCAAGCAACTCTTTATCAGATTTAAGTACCATAGCATAATCTAAATCCAACTGAGATAGGATCTCTAGTTTATAGTCCAATGGGCTTATGAGAGTAAACCTCTTATTAGGACATAGAATCTCTTCAGGATCTGGAGAGAGTGTTATAACTAGACTCTTTGAATCTAATTCAAGAGCTTGAGATCTAAGAAGGTCAAATATCTCTCTATGTCCGATATGAACACCATCAAAAACACCTAAAGTTAAGACCGCTCCTTGATAGATATTTTTTTTTGAAAAATCAGATTCTTCTAAGAGTATCATCTTTAAATCAAACCCCGAGCATTTTCAATAGGTATAATATATTTTTCAGAATCAGATTCCTTCATTATCTGATCAAGACTCCTAGACTCATCTAAGCTAAACTTACCTATTGAGGTCCTAACCATCTTAGATAGATGGGCTGGGTAACCAAGTTTCTGACCTAGATCAACACAGAGCTGTCTTATGAAAAGACCTCTAGAACACTTTACCTTTAAGAATATCTCAGGTAGCTCTATCTTTTTTACAATCATATCATAGACTTTTACCTTTCTGGGCTCTCTATGAACCTCGATACCACGCCTAGCAAGCTTATATAACCTCTTACCCTTATATTTAACAGCCGAATACATTGGAGGAACCTGATCTATCTCCCCAATAAAAGAATCAACTGCTCCTTGGATATCAGCCTCTTTAAGATCCATATAGCTCTCATCTTTAGCTTCTTCAGCTCTCTTGCCGTCTAAATCTCCGGTTGTAGTAGAAAAACCCAGACTCATCTGAGCAAGATACTCTTTATCAAGGCCTATGATATTCTGAGAAAGCTTTGTGGCTCTTCCCAGCATTAAGATTAGAAGACCTGTTGCAAGAGGATCAAGTGTCCCTCCATGGCCAACCTTTCTGATATGAAAACGGTCTCTGATAAAATCAACTACATCATGTGAAGTTATACCGCTAGGTTTATTGACTAATAGGAATCCATGTACCATATTGCTAACCATTCCTTAAGTATTCAACTACTTTTAAGAGAACTCTCTCTCTAACATCTTTAAGAGTACCTTTAACTCTGCAGCCACTGGCCATCTTATGACCACCGCCGCCAAAGATAGCTGCGATCTTATTTACATCTACCTTTCTATCTTTAGAGCGAAAACCTATCTTAATATCACCATCATCAAGCTCCTGAAATACCATAGCCACTTTTATTCCCCCAAGAGTCTTGATGTAATCTATCAACCCTTCAAGCTCCTCTCTCTTTGCAGCACTTTTTATTAGGTCTTTCTTGCTGATATCTACCCAAGCCATACTATCTTTTTTCTCTAACTTGCTCAATGCATAACCAAAGATACGCATCTTAGAGAGGCTCTTATTTTCAAAAAGCTCACCATAGACAGTGCTTGGATTAACACCTTTATCTAAAAGAGAGGCGGCAATTCTATGAGTCTCAGCGGT
>CAZVIC010000150.1:0-2331 GCA_964627735.1 uncultured Planctomycetia bacterium
TTATGGATATCTTTGTCTATATTTATTAGAAGTTTAAAACAAGAATGGTTTAGAAATGAGAACAGAAAAGTATGAAAAAAGTTTTAATTGTAAAATAGGGTTATTCTGAAACTTTAGCTGAATTTCTTGATCTAGGAGTAAGTTTAGGTGATGTATTAAGAACCACATTTATTTTAAATTATTTTAAAGATTATGATATAAGTTGGCTTGTGGATTATAAGGCTCGTCCTCTACTAGAGAACAATTCTTATATAAAAAAGATTTTAGTCTATAAGCCTTCCACTGCTAGTGAGCTTATGAAAGAGAGTTTTGATAGTATAATAAATTTTGAAAAGAAACCTAACGTTGTTTCTCTGGTCGATTCTATTAAATCAAAACATTACTATGGCTTCACATCTAAATGTGCCGATCTTTCAAAAAGATTAGATATTGAAGGCGATAAAAGTCTTGTTGAAATAAGTCAGGATATAAATAAGAAAAGAAGCAATGACCGTTGTTGGCAAGATATTCTTGCTAATTCTATAGATAAAAAATGGAATAAGGAGCCTTACGTTTTAGGGTATAAACCAAAATCTCAAGTAGTTTACGACTTAGGATTTAATTGGACTACAAGTTCAGCCTGGACCAATAAATCATGGCCTAAAAAACATTGGAAGGAATTAGATCTTTTGTTAAGAGATAGTTATCATATTTCCTGGCAGGAGGGTATGGATAATCTGTATGATTATATTGAGTGGATAAATTCATGTAAATTAATTGTTACATCAGATACTCTTGGTCTTCATCTTGCCTTAGCGCTAAATAAAAGAGTTGTTGCCTTATTTGGTCCTACGCCATATCAGGAGATATATTTTTACGGTCTAGGTTCTTATGTTATGCCTGATTTGAATTATAAATGTATTCCTTGTGTAAATCTTAATTGTGATAAAGAGAAGATGTGTATGGAATATATAGATCCTAGAAAAGTTAGTGAGAAAATAAAATATGAATTTGAAAAAATTAAACCTTCCTGAGGAATATAATTATATAGCTTGCTTTTTGACTCTTAATTGTAATTTTAAATGTAAATATTGTATAAATTATTTTGGAGGTAAAGTTTATGACTACCCCATGCTTAGTGGAGAAGAATGGGTTAAAGGTCTCAACCGTCTTGTGTTGAAGAGTGATATTCCAATTACCTTGCAAGGTGGAGAACCATCTTTGTATTCTGATTTTGTATGGATAATAAACAATATTAGGGAAGATGTTAATATAGACATTCTCACTAATTTAAGTTTTGATTTAGATGATTTTATGATTAAAGTTCCTCCTGAACGTTTAAAGAGAGGTGCTCCTTATGCCAATATAAGAGTTAGCTATCATCCTGGACTTATGGATTTAAGCGATTTAATCTTTAGTGTTTTAAGGATGCAATCAAAGGGGTATTCGATAGGAGTATATGGGGTGTTATATCCTGGTCAGGAAAAAGATATTTTAGATGCTCAGAAGATTTGTAAAGAAAAAGGTGTAGATTTTAGAGTCAAAGATTTTTTGGGAGAGTTTGAGGGAAGAATATGCGGAGTTTATGGTTATGATGATGCTATATCATCAAAGGATAAAAAAAGCTGTCTATGTAGAAGTACAGATTTAATTATTGCTCCTAATGGAAATATATATAGATGTCATCATGATCTTTATAAAAATTTTTCAGCTATCGGTAATATATTAGATAAGGATTTAGAAATAAAATATGAATTTCGCAAATGCTATGAATATGGAGATTGCAATCCTTGCGATATAAAGATCAAAACCAATAGATTCCAGGTGTTTGGATGTACAGCTGTAGAGATCAAGGATTTAAACAGATTATGAAGGCAAGGATAATACCTAGGCGAATCATTGATAAAGTAGAAGATGAATATTCCGCTATATTTAAGAATAAAGGTTCGGGACTAGTTGGTAAGTTTGAAAAATGTTTTGCTGAATATTTGGGATGTAGGCATGCTGTTTCTGTTCCCTCAGCAAGGCTCGGAATGAAGTTGATACTTGAATCCTTGAGTCTCAGTGAAGGAGATGAAGTTATAGTGCCTGCTTATACCCTAGAGGCTTTGATTCGTATCGTACAATCTCTGAATCTTAAGGTTGTTCCAGCAGATATTGATAGAGAAACTCTTAATATTAGCGTTGAATCTATACTAAGTAGGATTAATTCTAAAACCAGAGTGATTATTGCGACTCATATGTTTGGAAATCCTTGTCAGATAGATAAAATTTTAAGTATTACAAGAGGTAGGAATATAACTGTTCTTGAAGATTGTGCTCATGCTGTCGGTTCTGAATATAAAGGAAAAA
>CAZVIC010000151.1:0-2316 GCA_964627735.1 uncultured Planctomycetia bacterium
AAAGTATCAAGGAAGAATTTAAACAAGAATTTATAAAAAAAAGCCTTAAATTTTATCAATTACAAATTGAAGAATGGCTTTCCGATGATTGGTTAAAAAGTGTTGGTTTTATGCGAAAATTGCCCACTAACTCACAAGTATTACAAAAAAGAGAAGGCTATCGAGAGATATATTACTTTTTCCTACATATGAATTTTGCATTTAAATTTAAATGGGATGAATTAGATAATGCAATAAAATCACCTGAAAGACGTATGAGCGAATTGTATGAGTATTGGAGCTATTTTAGACTGTTAAACTCTTTCAAGAGTATTGCTGTTTTGAAGTCTTTAGATAAAGAACTGGTTAAAGTATCTCATGATGGATGGAAGATAAACTTGAAAAGAGGGCATAAGTCTTGTGTAAAATTTGACTATTTTGCGGGAAATGGCAATATTTATAACTTAGAATTATATTATAACCGTGGATTCTCTTCCGGCGGCCCAAATCATAGCCGTTCTTATTCTTTGCCTTTTAGGCCAGACTTTACGATAGTCGTACGCTCAGACACTAAGGACTCTTTGCCAAAATATATTCATTTTGATGCTAAGTATCGATCAGAAAGTGAATTTGATGGTCTTAAATTTATCAAAGAAAAAAGAAATGAGTCAGAGAAAAAGGAGTCTGACTTGGAACAGAAAGAAGAGGAATTTCTTGCTCAGGCGAAACAAGAGGAAGAGGTTAACCGTAAGTATAAAGAAGGTGATATATACAAAATGCATACCTATAAAGACGCAATAATATATTCAATAGGTGCATATGTTTTATACCCTGGCAATAAACAGGGATTTTTCAGAGAAGATTATGAAGATAAAAATGATGTCCCATCAATAGGAGCCTTTCCTTTACGCCCAAATAGAAAACTTAAGTATACGCAAGAAACAGCCTTGAGTAATTTTTTGAAGGATGCTTTAGAATGCACTCTGTCATAATAAGGAATAAGTTGACAACGACCTTTTTATATAAAAAATTATGAAACTTAAAAAATCAAAATCCATGAAATTTGACGAGCATTTCGCTAATTTCCTCTTAAAACTTTGTATTGCAGGCGTTATTTTATTGATTGTTTTGAAGGTTTTAGATTTTATTATTCCTCTTGTCATGCCTTTTGTAATACTTCTCACAATTTTTACTGTTTTTGTTTATCCAATCATAAAAATTAAAGAATACATAAAAAAGGGAGGTAAATAATGGCATTCGTTTCAAACGTTAGAAGGAATAAAGAAACTATTTTATATTTTATCATAACCATACTATGTTTAGAGCATATTAGAATAAAACACAACAAGCTTGAAGATGCAGCACGAAGAGAAAGTTGGAGCAAAAGTTTATTACAGCACAAGCAAAGCATACTTTTAATTAAAGCAGGGATTTTTTATGCAATATTCGTTTCTTTAATACTATTAAATGTATTTAGCATGTTAACTGCCCGAATTACTAGTGTTTATTCAGGTACAGATTTTTTAAAAACAGGTACCGCCCTTGGGGTCGAATCAATTTTATTATATATATTATCTTTTATAATTATAAAGTTTGCTCTACGTAGCTATATACGAAAGGTTAATGGATTTACTAGCTTTTGGAAAAAATTAGGACGTTCTGCATGGGATGGAACAAAAATTGCCGTTCAAGCTCCCGGCAAAGCGGGTATAGTGATGAAGAAAACAATTTCGAAAAGTACAAGATTAGGTTTAAAAGCTTTCAGAAATATGAAATCTTGGATAGGCAACAGTGCAAAAAAAACTACTAATTTTATATCAAAAAAATTAGAAAAAAACAATCGATCATCTTTTAAGAAAAATAATGAAAAGAAATAGATTTTACCTGCTCACCATATTAATTTTCACAACATCTTTACTTGCCCAAGTCGTATGTTTTGCAGATGATTTTGTTTCTTCCCGGGTTAAAGATATATCTGACCGTAGCTACGAAGAAGCTGTGATTGGGCTTTTAGATAATGCCCAAGAATCCATAGATATTTCTATGTATTCCATAAGTTTAGGGACAAATACTAACAACCCAGTAAAACTTTTGCTTAACGATTTACTAGAAGCAAGAGAAAGAGATGTTAAAGTTACTCTATATCTTAATACCCGCTTCAGAGATTCTAACAAAGGAAAGAACCCCTTTATCGGTAGCCCTATTTTTAAAAAATTAGAGAAGGCCGGAGTCATTATTCATTTTATACCCTCTAATCGCAGGCTTCACGATAAGCTTATAGTGGTTGATAGCCGATATGTAGTTGAAGGTAGCGCTAACTGGTCTATCGCAGCCCTG
>CAZVIC010000152.1:0-2306 GCA_964627735.1 uncultured Planctomycetia bacterium
CTAATAGCTGTTATTAAGGCTCAATTTAAATAAATATTATTTATTGCTATAGAATAGGGCTTCTTTGTCGGATAGCCTGTCTTCTATTATCAGTTCGTCTATCAAAGTCTTATCTTTACTATTTTCATGATAGTTTCTTGTGACTATATTTAAGTTAAAAAATATAGATAGAATTATCAATAGAGTTGTTATTAAAATTGATATTTTTAAAAAATTATCTTTTTCCATAGCATTTTATTTTACATTGGATGCATTCTAAATCTTTGGGTTTGTTATTGTCTAACTCACAACAACTAAATCTTTTTTTGAATATTTTGTTAAACAATGAGATTTTATTAAACATAGATAACAAGACTCCAACAATACAGAAATATCTACACCAGAATCTCGGTATAAATAGTGAAAAAAGTAAGGCTGCATAGAGTAATAGACTATTAAATCCAGGTTTTGAAAATATAGATGTTAACTGAGAGAGTGGTTCTTGTTGAAAGATATAATTATTTTTTGTTATGGAAAATAATAATATTATTATTGAAAGAAGAATATATTTTATATAGCGCATTTTATTGTCTAGTTCTTTAGAGGGTTTGATTTCTATTTTTTTAATATTCAAAAGTTTTTGCAATGCTCCGAAGGGACAAAAAAATCCACAATATATTCTTCCATATATTAATGCCAGTATAAACGGTATAAAAGTAATGGCTAAGAGAGATATGTTTTTAATGGAGGGTAAGTCTAAGTTCAATATATTAAATATATGGTATAGAGATAATTGTAGTTGTAATATTAATCCTAATATTACAACTACTAATAATTGATATATCTTTTCTATCTTTGGGTTTTTATTTTTATGAAATATTAAAAGTCCAATTAGTATAAAAAATATAAATATAATACTTTTAAGTATCTCTTTTAAAGAAGGTGTTATATCTATCTGAGGTTTCTCTTCGACAAAATCTTTTGATATTTTTTGAGCGGTCTTTTCGATTGTTTCAACTATGGCTTTTGATGTATAAGTTGCAGAGGTTACAATATCTATATCATTAATTCTATCAAGATCTGTTAATAACCTACCTTTGAAACTATCAAGCCAGGGCTCTATTCTTTTTAAATAATCGGGTGTTTCTCTAGATTTAATTATTTTTAAATCTATTATTCTGTAATCGTTATCTGTTTTTAGTTCTATATCAATTAATCCGGCGAATCCTTGGGATGATGTGCCAAGATCTTCAGAATTAAATATGTGATATCTTTCATCTTCTCTTTCCTCTTGGATTCTAATAGATATTGCTATTTGGTTATCTTCTATGGCATAGGAATTATTTCTGATGTAGCTTGATCCTATTAATGCTAATAAAGATATTCCAAATAGAAGGTAGGATGTTTTTATATAAGGGGAAGATAGTTCGTTCAGCTTTAATGTACGTTTTTTTAAAATCTTAACATCTGTTCCTAGTTTAATTAATAATATGATGGTGGAAGTTAAAATGCTTAAGAAGAGCAATGTTTTAGATATACCTAAAAGAGGTATCAATATTGTTCCTGTTATAATTGAGCCAGTAGCTGCGCCCCAATAGTCTAGTGATTGTAGTATACCTGCTAAGCTTAGTGGGCTCAGCTGTTTATATTCTAAGGCTTTGGCTGCCAATGGATAAGATGCTCCAGTTAATATGCCTGAAAATAAGAATAGAGATGAGAATATTGATATGGATAATTGGATAGGAAGATTATTTATTAATTCTCTAAATAGATAAAAACTAAGTAGGTATACCAATAGTTGTGTAGAGAGCATTAATATTATGATTTTAAATGGTTCTATTTTATCAATAATTTTTTTGATAAATAAACTCCCTAACACCAACCCCAACATGAAGAGACTATTCAATAGTCCTATGTAGATGTAGATGGTTCCAAAGATGTTTTGGAATAAAAATAATAATGCTATATGGTAGATAAAAGCAGAAAATCCAGAGAAGATTTGGTAAAGTTTAGCATTAAATGTGTGCTCTATTTGAGGTTCATTGGTTATAAATTTAAGGTAGTGTATTTTTAATATAAAAAATATTAAAATTGCTATAAAGAGTAGAGAAAAGCCATGTATAAAAATCCATTTTATTATTTGAGTAATTTTGAAACTACTGTATTCTGCAAAGACCAATAGATTTAAAAAATAAGATAGAGGTTTTTTATCTGAATTGATTAAAAGGCCAGGAATATCGTCTTGAAGGTAGCTGTTTTCTATAAATTGCACCCTATCGTTATTTATAAGGCTATAGAAGCTATTAGGAGAGAAGATATAGTCATCT
>CAZVIC010000153.1:0-2294 GCA_964627735.1 uncultured Planctomycetia bacterium
ATATAATGTCAAACCAATTTCGTATTCTGTATAAATTGCGAAGTTAAGCCGCAATATTGCTTATCACTCACCTTCTTAAGCCCTCTACCCTTTTTTTTCTGTAATAGTCCATAAATACCTTAACCAGCTGATCAGGCTCTAACCTACATCTTTTAGGGTCTAAATTACTTCTTATAGGGCAGTATTTGCAGTCATTTACGCATTCATTCGATATTAGCGTCTTAAATAGGTAAGTGGTCCCACCATTGGGTAAAGTGGCCGGATAGACCCATTTATCGTCCTCTGAGCGGCTTCTATGCTCCTCTTTAGCCCTAGCGCAGGCACAGGCAAGGTCATAGCCTGAATCCCGGGTTAAAATGGAGAGTTTATCAATTGTATCAAGACTTTTCTTAACAGCAATCATGTTTTATCTCCTTTGAATACAAAAAACCCTCGCCTAGTCTGTTATGCAAACTAAAACGAAGGTTTTTCTTTTTTATAGTCCAGGTTCCCCCTTCGAACGCAGGACTTTTAAACTATAATTTTATTATTGCTCTAATATTTACCTGTGTCAATAAGGATGATGAATACGCAGATTTTTATAGAATTGCTGTAAGTCAGGTAGGGCTTTTTCAAAAAGAATTCTATGCCCACCCACCATAGGTTCAAATATTCTATACCGCTTTATTAACTCATCTCTTAATTCTTCTAATCCCAGCTCATCGGCTACTATTATCTGATAGATAATTCCTAGCGGAGAGACATCTTCTTGAGATTCAATATATCTAAAAGCAGTTTCTATTCTCGTTTTTACATATTCTTTATGAGACTCAGGTGTTATGTATTGAGCTACTCTATCTGCAATAAGTTCAATCAGGACAGCAGGTGCGCTTAGATAAGAGTTTGTTACAAGAACTGGATCTCCCAGCTCGTCCCAGTATCCATCAAACCCAAACTGTACACCAGAGATATAAGGACTTCTTATGCCTACAGGAAACCAGTTCAATAGAGCATTGGCTCCAAGGGGCAAAAATGATAAAGGGATATGTCCTAATTCATGAGCAAGTACGCCTTCTATTTGTTGCCTGAATGTATTCGGTTTGTTCTCCAAGAGCCAGATGATCTCAGCAAGATTAACTTCAAGCATTGGGTTTTTGCCCTCTCTCGTCAGGTCTTTTATTTTAATGCCATAATCTGTTGTTTTATAACTGTTTTTTCTGACATCATCTTTTGTTATATCTAGCTGTTCCCATCCTTCACCATTTGCAGGTTCTTCAAAATATATAAGAACTCCTGAGAAGTTGATATTTTCTCCAAGCTTTTGGCGGGCTGTTCTTTCAACTTCAAGCAGTATATCGTAGAATTCATCTATTAAATCAATCCCTCTACCGGTATCCGAAAAACTTTGCAGTAGAGCCGTTAATATTTCATCAGAGAGCAAATGTTTTCGTGAAAAGCGTATTCTTGTTGTTCTTTCAATTTCCAGCAGTCTTTGTCGGAGCTGGCTTACTGTAGTAGTCGGTATATGTGTTAAAGATATTCTTCTGGCTTGAGCGATATAAGGTAGGAATAAGATAACTGTTATTGAAACTAAAATAGATTTTTTAATTAACTTCATATCTTTCAACAGAAGTCTCAAAACATTCTTCTTCATTAAATATCAACAATGGTATTCCAGTAATATTTTCTACATATTCTCCAGAACTTACATCTATCAACTTCCCATCAAAGAAAACAAAGCTTTTTTCATTAGTAAATATCATATAAGAAGTCTTATCTTTATTTTCATTTAGACTATGTGCAATTAAAGTATATAGCAGTAACGCTTTATCTCTATGATTTGCAGTATTAAAATTAAGCACTTCATCAGGTAACGCAATACGATTTAAAGAACCAAAGATAGAACTATCACCTTCAATGCTTTTTATTATATCTATTGCTGTTTGTATGGATATTACTTCTTTGGCTTTTTCTTTAGCGTGTGGGTCACGCAATGCTGCTACAGCATAACTTTGAGGGTTTTCTATGTCAATATACCTAAAAGCATGTAATGCTGATTTAAATGGTGAATTATCAGGACCTCCCCCTAACTCTCTTATTCTTGAAACTAGACCTTCTAAATCACCTGAATCTATAAATTCTTGAATGTTGATATCAGAAAAAGGAGCTAGATAACTCACCTCTTCAAAATCTGGAACATTAATTTCATTGTATCCTTCTTCAAAATATACGATTCTTTGGTAGATATATTCCAATCTATCTTTTGACATTGTTGAAACGCTGACTGGTGATAACTTTGGAAACATCTTCGTACG
>CAZVIC010000154.1:0-2279 GCA_964627735.1 uncultured Planctomycetia bacterium
TCCTATAAACCAACTAATATGAATATCCTTTTTAATATTCTTTCTAATACAATGCTCATTTGGATATAAATGTGGACTTCTATTTACTAATATCTTTTTATCTCTATCTACTAATTTACAACTTACTTCTCCATCTTTAAGCAAACCTTTAGGATTCTCTATGTCTAAAAACAAATACTCACACCATGCATATACATCTGGTATTAAAAAAGTATATACACCATTTATTTTTATTCTCCCTTGTGCTAGTTCTGCTCGTCTTGCACTTATATTGTCTTTTAAGTTTTTCTTGAATCCTGAACTTCTTATCATTTGTGGATATAAATATAATGCTTTACCCATTAAATTGTTTTCACTATATTTTTTCTTTACTCCAAACATCATTTTGCACCTCCTGTATGTATATGGACTGTTCCACACCTTTTTATATCTTTCGACCAATCCTTACCTTGCTCCTTTAATCAATACGGATATCAACTTATTTGTTTTGACTAAAAGGTCCTGGAATTCATGCCCTCTAAAAGGAGTTTGATTTAAATTACAATGACTGTATATTGTTAGTACCCCGATAACTCTATGCTTTATTTGAGGGTCTTCTATAGGCACTGCAATACCACTTTTAAATTCTCCCATCAATTTCAAATCTATTGGCTTCATCCCCCAAGAATGACTTCCTTTTTTTCTCGCTTCTGTAAAGTCAGCAACCCTAATCGCATCCTCTTTAAAAGCTAATCCCTCTATTCCTATATTGATGGGTCGGGCTATCTTGAATCTTAGCCTTTCTTCTAAATCCAAAGGATAACTACCAAATAAGCATCTTTTGAGAAACTTATCCTGCCCCAAGTAAGGATTAAAGTTAAAAGAAGGACGCATAATAAAAACCAAAGAATTCACTCCTGCTGCTATTTCGATTTTCTCAAAAAACTCTGCTAAAAGTACATCTGTATGGCGTTTTGTGAATTTAAAATGGCTTACAAGATCTGAATAATAAAAATAGAGAATAGTAACCAAAAAATAAAGCAAATATAAATACCAAAAATTAGGGTTGTAAAAATATTTCGCAGGCTCACTTACCACCTGGAGTAGTACAGGCAAATTCGCTAATAAAATTGAGACTAAAATTTTTGCTAAACTCATAACTTCACCTCTTTGATTTTTTACCCTCACTAATACGTCGTTTCTCATAGCAGAATTTTCCAAAGAAAATTAAAAAAATACCAGATTCTTCCTTTTTGCCTAAAAAGCAAATATTTTAAATCGAAAAGGAATAACTTTTTAAATACCTGTTCCTATTTGTCTTTATATGAACTTATTCTTTAAAAAAAGAGATGAAAGCAAGGAGGAGTTAGCAATAATTGAAAAAATAGAAAAACGAATAGCAGGGTTAATAAAAGAATGGAATGAAAGCTATGAAAATGAAAAATTCCTATTTGATCCTAAATTTGAGAGTTTTATGCAGGGATTAATGAGACAGATAAGACATGATTTCAATCCTCATTTTCACATTGCAGAAGATGAACCGAAAATCGGGTATGCAACGGTTATAAAACAAAATAAAGCTTACAAGAAACTATGGTCAGATATAATAAATCAAAATAAGAAAATTTTAAAGCTCGCAAAAAAAGGTAACTATCAGGAATCCCTGAAGCTGGTCTTATTGCAGATTGATTTATTTAAAAAAAGTGTTATTAACTTGGAAAAATATGAAATTAAACGATGGGATGAAATTCAGAAAAATATCCACAGCTATATTCATGGGAAAAGTGTTGGTGAATTAGTTCTGCCTAAAGACCAATACTATAAAAGAAGGGTTGAGCTACTATATAGATGGAACAGAGTCGAAATGAAGAGTGCAGGAATAAGCGAAGCAAGACATTGGCTAAAGATTAGCAATTATATAAAAGATAACAGATGTAAAATCACAAATAAAATAATCTTGATCTGTAAGGTAATGGAAAAAGATATATACAATCTTCTAAGTTCAAGGAATAACTAAGGACTAATTTTGGTTATTGTTGTTGTATTTTGGGAAAATAAGTTTTCCATAGTATTTTCCATTTCTTCTTTAGCATTTGATATAATATTCAAATATTTCTCAGATTGTTCACCGTATAAAGTTTTAGCGACATGAAAGTAATGATAAATTAACTCAGCATCTTTATCATAACGCCACATCTTGACTTTTTGCTCATAAGGCTCTAATATTTCCCTGGTAATCATGTAAGTATATTTTTCTTTTAACATTCCCAATTCAAGTAAAGATTCAAAAAGATAAAAAG
>CAZVIC010000155.1:0-2262 GCA_964627735.1 uncultured Planctomycetia bacterium
AATTAGAGGTAATCCAGAGACAATAGAATATTCCATAGCTCTACGCATAAGAAGTGGATTACTAACCCAGCTACCATCATCTGAAAAACCAACAGCTCCTGCCTCTCTCATCTTAATCATTTCAGATAGTTCTAAACCAGCCCTATCTTTTGTGATAGCTCCTACTGGATAGACATCTACCAAACCTAAACTCCTAGAGCGCTCTCTTATAAATCCCACCAAACCAGCATTATCTATAGCAGGATCTGTATTAGGCATGCAACAGAGCGTTGTAAAACCACCTTTTAAAGCTGCATAAGAACCAGACTCTATATTTTCTTCATCCTCCCGGCCTGGTTCTCTTAAATGAGTATGGATATCAATAAGACCCGGCAAGATATAACATCCTCCAGCATCTATCGCTAGGTCAGTTTTCTCTTTAATATCTTTAGAAATCTTAGATATTCTTTCGTCTTGAACTAAAATATCTACTTTTTTAAAAACTTTTTTCTCTAAATCAATAACTGAACCATTTTTAATCAACAACTTCAACGCTACCCCCCATACCTGCAATAAGATAGAGTATTGCCATCCTAATTGCCAGACCATTTGTGACCTGATTTAGAACAACACTGCAGATATTCTTCTCCAATAACCCTTCATCAAGAACATCGGGACTCAATTCAATCCCTCTATTTACTGGACCTGGATGAAGAATCAGTAACCCCGGTTTTGCATATTTTAAAAGCTTTGCTTTATCTACACCGAAAAACTCTCTATATTCAGCTATCGAAGGTATTAAATTTTCATTAATACGCTCTTTCTGTATCCTTAAGATATTTAAAACATCGGCTTTAGCTAAAACATCTTCAAGATTATATGAAACCTCTATCCCTAACTCTCTAAATTCTGGCAGAATCATCGTTGGAGGCGCACAGAGAGTAACCTTGGCCCCTAATTTTTTAAGAGCAAATATATTGGATCTAGCCACTCTGGAGTGAGATATATCGCCTAGGATTGCAACTTTTAAACCTTTAATATTTTTTTTCTGTTCTTGAATAGTAAATATGTCTAACAAAGCTTGGGTTGGATGTTCATGGATTCCATCACCTGCGTTTATAATGCCAGCTGATACAACTTTAGAAAGATAATGAGCAGCCCCAGAAGCTGAATGCCTTAAAACTATAATATCAACATTCATAGCCTCTATATTGCGGGCTGTATCTTTAAGGTTCTCACCCTTCTGCACACTTGACGTTGAAACAGAAAAGCTAACAGTATCAGCTGAAAGTCTTTTAGCTGCAAGCTCAAAAGATATCCTGGTCCTTGTTGATGGCTCAAAGAAAATAAAGGCAACCGTCTTACCTCTTAAAGCAGGAACCTTTTTAACAGGACGAGTTGAAATCTCCTTAAAAGCTTTGGCAAGCTGCAAGATATAGTTCATCTCTTCTACAGTCAAATCTTCGATTCCAAGAAGATGTTTTTTGCTCCACTTTATCTCTCTCTCAATAATATTCTCAACCATCAGCTACCTCCAACATCACAACCTCATCCTTTTTGTCCACCTCTTTCAATCTCACTTCTATAGATTCATCTAATGAAGTCGGTATATTCTTACCTACATAATCTGCTCTTATTGGAAGCTCACGATGACCTCGGTCAATTAAAACAGCAAGCTGAATAGCTCTAGGTCTACCAAAGTCAATCAAAGCATCCATTGCACACCTTATAGTCCTACCTGTAAATAATACATCATCTACTATTATTATTATTTTTCCATTAATATCGAAATTAAGCTCTGTCTCCTTAACTAAAGGCTGCTCTGCTATCAAAGTGAAATCATCTCTATAGAGAGTGATATCTAGCGCTCCTGATGAAATATTTACACCCTCAATCTCAGATATATTATCTACTATCCTGTCCGCTAAGTAGACACCTCTTGTTCTTATACCTACAATAGCTATATCAGATAAAGATTTGTTTCTTTCTATTATCTCATGACTCATACGACGGACAGTCTTATAGAGCTGCTTTGAATCTAAAACTTTTGAACGTTCTATGATTTTCTTAGACATAAAAAAATAAGCCCTCTTTTAAAGGGCTCCTCTCCATTGTTAAGAATTATATTCTTATACATATTTTTCACCTTGCCAGTCTCACCGGACCAGCTTAAAGGTCTTTAGATTTATAACATGGACTCTTTAAGTTGTCAAGTTTAATTAAGAAATTGTAGTTACAATGTAGAAATGTTAATACTAGTTACTAAATAGAAATGTTAAGTTT
>CAZVIC010000156.1:0-2252 GCA_964627735.1 uncultured Planctomycetia bacterium
TTCTAGACAAAACTAATTTCAAGATTTTATCATCCACTTTTTGATCTCTAATAGCATTGAGAATTGTGGTCATCTTTTTATCCTCTTGACGATATTGTTCTTTTAAATAGCAAACTTTAAGATTCATTTCCTCCCAAGACGATGATTCAATCACAAATTTAGCTTTCTTATTTCCTTTCGTAACTGGCGGAAGCTGAAAAAAATCCCCACATAAAATCACCTGTAATCCTCCAAATGGCAAAAAGGGATCCTTAAATGCTTTACAGACCTTATTAACCATATCCAACTGATGAGCATGGAGCATAGATATTTCATCAATAATAAGAGCGTTGACTTTGGAAAAACGTTTACGATAATAGAATTTTTTCTTTAACTTTCCTAAATCGAATTCAGTTAAATCATCTTTAATCCCCATTCCCGACCAACTATGAATTGTCTGTCCATTCATATGAGTTGCAGCAATTCCAGTCGAGGCAGTCACTGCTACTTTAACTTTTTTACCTTTAAGATATTTAATATATTGATTCAATAAAAAAGTCTTTCCGCTCCCAGCGGCTCCTGTAAGAAAGACATTGTGTCCTAATTTTAGAATATCTAAAGCTGATTGTTGTTTCATGGTATTTTTTAGAGGCTTTTATAGAAGCCTCTATGGTGACTACTATTTTTTATATCTTATTATATCACAAAAAAACACCTTAGAAGGTGTTTAAATTTATTTTACTAATTTTTACAATAAAGATTCGCTAACTTGATCATATCTTTTTTCATTTTTTCTTTTGCTTTATTTTTACTTTTTTCTGATTCGTCAGCGCTTAAGCTATTTCTGAAAACACTGTCAGAGTTAAGCCAATAAAAATAATCTCCATCAGTATATATCATATTTCCTTCGATGAATTTTGAAGCTTCATATGCACCAAGATCATATCCAAAGCCTCCTTTTAATCCACATATATCCATTTCTTCATTTTCACTTTTAAGTTTTTTCATTAAATCATTTATTTTTCCATCGTCTTGATCTACATCATAAATAGTATATTTTAGATAGTAAGAGCGATCATTGCCTTTCACAGAATATTTGGCAACATATCTAATAAAACCAGTATCATTCATAGGAATGGCAACTTTCGATTTGTAACCATCCAATTCAATAAGTTCTATTTTCATTGAATTTCCTTTTCCCATAAAATAAAAAGCTCCTCCTACTATGAGAGCTATGATTATAATTAAACCTGTTGCTAATTGTATTGGTAATCTTTTGTTCATTTTTTTATTTTTATTTCTTACTTTTATAATGTTTACATAAAAATTGCTTTACCTAAATCACTACCAAGTTTCTGATACCAGAAATATGCTATAACAACAACCGCAGCAATTGATAAAACTAAAATTATGATAGATTTCTTTTTCATATTTAAATTATACCACAAAAAAACACCTTAGGAGGTGTTTAAATTTATTTTTTTCTTTTGCCCCATTGCCAGTGTAGCTTTTCTCCTTTTCGATAGCCAAAAAAGATAAAAATTCCCAACATTAACAAAAAGCTTATAACTATCATACCAGGCGAATCATCAGTTTCTCCAATGTAGTAACCGGAAAAGAAAACGGCCAAACCAAAGAAAATAACAAGCCATCCTTGCCATTTAACTGGTGTCCATCCCCAACCATAAAATTTCCGCTTAAACCAGTATCCTTTTGGGTTATCTTTTAGATATTCAATGTATTCCTTAAACATGTTTTTTTTAATTTATTTATCTTCTTCTCCAATCCCTAATTTCAATTTTTTATTTAACCTTAACTTCTAATCCTGCTTCAGTTGCAACCATCCTTAAAATAAAGTCTTGCACTGTTCCAAAACCAGGTGTTGCGATTGTTTTTCCTTTAAGGTCTCCCAAAGTCTTAATATCTTGAGAAACAACAATTGCTGAACCAACATTATTTGCACCTGCAATAATTTGTATCTTTATATCTTTATTTATCCTTTTTAATGTTGCTGGAGCTCCACCTAGATATCCAATATCCATCAATCCTGCTTCAAAACCATCCATTGTTGCAGGACCATTTTTATATTGAATAAATTCAATATTTTCAAAAACAGAATCATAATATCCTTCTTTTAATGCAACATAGTATGCAAGTTGGTGAAGATCCCCAGTAAGATAGCTTAATTTTACATCTTTATTAACTTTAATTGGTTGCCAATTTGAATCTTTTTCTAGTTGAGTTTTAACTTCATTATAATATTTATCTACAAT
>CAZVIC010000157.1:0-2249 GCA_964627735.1 uncultured Planctomycetia bacterium
CTTAATATTTTTTTTATCATAAGAACAAAATATTCTAGAATGTATATCTGGACCTATAAAATACACAGGTACCAATATAGAACCAAGATATAAAAATTCATAAATACTGAATCTACTGTTAATAGGAAAATTAATACAATCAAATTTTAAATCCAAAAAATTATAATCTAATCTTTTAATAAAAATAAAATTTACAGCTAAAAATCCCAAAATTAAAAGCAAGAATTGCACTCTATCTGTAATTATTACCGCTTTCTGTCCTCCCATTAAAGTATAAGCTGCTAAAAATATTGTTATTATAAAAATAGTCGGAGCTAAGGGAACTCCAGGAATAAAAATTACTATCAATTCTTTTAATGCAAGAAGTTGTGCAGCAATAACCCCAACCCAGGATAACAATATGACCCAACTTGATATTTTTTTAACCTTAACACCATATATCTTCCCTAAAAATTCTGGGATTGTGTAATTATCCTCTGTTGAAAAAAAACCTGAATAACTCAAGGAAAGCAAAAACAGGCCCAGTGAACCAAAGATAATCCATAGAGCAGCAGGCAGACCAACATTATAGGCAAAACTCATCAAGCCAATCGTTGATGAAGCTCCTATTATTGTTGCTAAAAGAGAGAATACTAATTGCGTTAGGCTAATATCCCTTCCAGCTAAATAAAAATCTCTTTTTCTCATAAAATAATAAGAATAAAAATACAACAATAATGTTAACTATTATATTTAAGAAGTAAACAATGTCAATAAGTAATAAATGAAACTAACAATAGATATAAAAGATTCCGGCTAGATAATCTTAATCGAACTTGCAGGGTAAACAGTAGAGGTATTACGACCTTTTCTAAGAATCAAATTGCCATAACTATCTACTCCATCTGACTTTCCAACAATCATTCTTTCATCAACTTTTACTTTTATATTTTTGTTATAATCTAAAGAATATTTTTTCCAAATAGATTGAATCTTAGATGAATTTCTATCTTCAATCAACTTCATGAAACTATACAATTCATTAATGACTACAATTAAAATCTCCAATCTATCTAGCTTGCTTTCTCTTAGAATAGATGATATTGAAGAGGTTAGCGGTATCTTAGGCTTAGAGTTTATATTTATACCTACTCCTAAAATAAGTTTATCTATTAAATCAATTTCTGCGATAAACTCAACTAAAACTCCTGCTACCTTCTTATCTCCTACTAAAACATCATTTGGCCATTTAACCTTTGCCTCTATTTTAAATAATCTATTCAAAGCCCTAGCTATAGATAATGCACCTGCAATATTAAACATCGGAAGATAGTGATAGGGTATTTTTGGAGATACTGTGAGGGAAAAAAGAACATCTTTATATTTTTCAGACTTCCATGTCTTTCCATTTCTACCTCTCCCTTTTTTCTGTTGTTCAGCAACAACTAAAAACCCCTCTTTAGACTCTCCCTTAGCAACATTATTTGTAGAATCAACCTCATCAAAATAGATAATATCTTTTATAGAACTATCTTTAGGAAGGTTGAGTTTAATCACTTCAGGAAGCAACCTATCGCCAAATCCGGTAAAACTATAACCTTTATTAGGGTGGGTCTCTATCTTAACACCATTGTCTTTAAGGTAGTTAATATGTTTCCAAACAGCAATCCTGCTTATACCGCAACTACCTGCAATACTTTGACCCGATACAAAGTCAGATTGACTTAGAATTTTTAAAATTTTAACTCGCTGTTTTACACCTTTTCTCTGCATATTTTAACACATACTCCACAGATATGTTGACCTACAAAATTTTTCTTTCTAAACTGATCTAATTTATTATAACAAGATAGATGATTAAAATCTTTAGGATCTTCACTTATTGCCCCAGCAGGGCAAGCTGATATACATAGCCTACAATCCCCACAACTAAAGTCCAAAGGTCTTTTAGATGGTAATTCAAGATCTGTTAAAATAGTTGCAAATCTTAATTGAGATCCAAATTCAGGATTAACCAATAGATTGTTTCTACCAATCCAACCCAATCCAGCTAAATGAGCTATCTTTTTATGGGATAGATGAGAAGTCTGTCTCTTCCAATCAACTATCTGTGATGCCGGTATAGCTAAAGCTTTATATCCTTCTCTCTCTATCATCCTAACCACTTTTAAAGAAAGCTGATCTAAAAACATATTAACCATTCTATAATGATGAAAATATAATTTTGTAGGATGCTCAACAATTCCATTTAAAACTGAATTGGATAATTT
>CAZVIC010000158.1:0-2181 GCA_964627735.1 uncultured Planctomycetia bacterium
TGGAGACGGGGTGGGAGAGTAGGACACTGCCAGGTTTTTTTATTTTATGGGGGTACTATTTCTTTATTTGACTCTTACTATATGGGGTGATATAATTTTTTTCAGGAGGGAGTATGATTAAAAGAATAGTTATAGCATCTTCCTTATTAGTTTTATTTTTAGTATATGCATTCGCATCTACTGTCTTTGTTGTTGATTCTACGTATAATAACCATGGTTATAAGGTGTCGAGTATAATTCAGGAGCAGGCACTGGATGCCGATGTTAGGTTTATCAAGATTGCTAATACTGCTGAGATATCAAATTATGAAGTAGTAAGAGCAATATATGATGTTATTGATAAAGTTGAAAGAGATAGTGAGTTAAAAAGCGAAGGTGTTGTCTTAAATTTAAGCTTAGGTTCTTCTTGTTATTCTCAGTCTTTAGCTAGCGCTATAAAGACTGCTCAAGATGCAGGTATAGTGGTTGTTGCAGCCGCAGGTAATGACGGGGCCTATGCAACGAGTTATCCTGCAGCATTGCCTGGTGTAATATCAGTTGGAGCACTTGAATATGATTATTATAGCAAGAGATATGTAGCGGCCAACTATTCTGGTTTTGGTGATGTTTGGGCGCCAGCAAAATATTCAGGTACTTCATTTTCGTCTCCTTATGTCGCAGGTTCTATTGCAAATCTTATGGATCAAAATAATATTGGGGTTTATGAAGCTTCAAGATTGGTCTTAAATGATGCCAGGAATAATAATGGTGTAGTTGGTCCGACAGAGATTGCTGTGAGAAAGCCATCTAACTATCAAGCGCCAAAGCAGATTATTCCTGATAGTGAGATAGCCTATAGGTTGTTTGCGTTTCTTTTGTTGAGAAATTTTTTCATGGATAGGTTTAGTTCTAATTTTATTGGTAGCATATTTACTCCTTTTTCAGGTAAATCTATAGAGTCTAATTCAAGCAGCAGTGCTATTTTTATTCCAAATAGCAGGTTCTCTCCTTATATATATAAAGGAAGGGGAATAGGCGGAATATTATTTAGATGATTTTTTTATCTTTTTTCCTTCTGTTTTTTAATTTTGGACTCCAAATTGATAATATTGATCATGAGTCTGCATTTAGGCGAATCATAAAAAAGAATTTAAGCCAGACTATTTTAATAGAAGATGATTATACTGCAATGAGCGAGAAGGCATGTTCTATATTTATATCTGAGCTAAAATCAGTCTTAGCAGTTAAAGAACAGGCTGTTGTCATGCTTCCTACGGGAGGTACTTATTTTAACGAAGGCGGATTCTACGATATTTTAAAGACTAAATATAGAGATAGCATAGATTGGAGTCGGGTAATATTTTTTAATTTAGATGAGTATGTTGATATTGCACCAGAAAATAGGCATAGCTACAATTATCAGCTAAGAACTAATATACTTGATTCTTTAGGAGTAAGAGTTGATAATGTTTTTCTTTTTGATGGTGTCTGCGAAGACTTAGAAGGCGAGGTGAGTAAACGGGAGTCTTTGATAGAGAGCTTTAGAGGGGTAGATATCTGTTTGTTAGGTATCGGTGAAAATGGACATGTAGGTTTTAATGAGCCGGGATCAACCATCGATTCTAAGACACGTGTCGTAGGACTTAGCGAAGAGACTAGAGCTCAGAATGCAGAATATTTTAAGGATGGAGTTATGCCAGATAGCGCTATAACAGTTGGAATCTCGACAATTCTTTCATCTAGGTTTATTATGCTTCTTGCATCAGGGGAATCTAAAGCCAAAGCTACAAAGAATACCTTAGATGATGTTGATCCTATGTTAAATCCGGCATCTTTTTTAAATAGAGCAAATAATTCAAGAGTTTTTTATATTTTTGATACTGATGCGGTATCAGGTTTTGAGCTAGCAGAGGCTGAGTCTAGCTTTATAGGGGAGTAATACCTATGTTTGCAACTAAAGTTACAGTAAAAAACGGTTTCAAAATAGCAAGAGATATTTTCAATTCTAAGACGTTGTTATCAAAGGGGATAAGAGTGTGTTTTTTAAATATTTTAGGCATGAATTTTGAATATAGATAGATGAGGTGAAGAGATGAAAGAGATAATGTTTCAAATAGTGTTAAAAATGTATTTAAAAGTAACAGAAGTTTCAGGGTGCAACTTTTGGTTAAAAAGTTATAAAAAACTTTTAGTAAGTTTGAC
>CAZVIC010000159.1:0-2181 GCA_964627735.1 uncultured Planctomycetia bacterium
AGCTCTACTTTATAAAAAATCCTTGTAATATAAAGCTGGCCGAAGTCTTTTTACCTCAAGAGGTTGATTCAGGTAACGAAAAAACCACCGAGATAATGAACAGCATCTTAAACAGAGAGAAACTTCAAAACCACACTCTTACAGATATTATCTAAGAGTTCTCTTATTTAAAAAGGAGTAGATCATGAAAAAGAAAAGTTTAGTTTTAGTAGTAGTGGTTTTATTTTTAACAACAGCCAACCTGCTTTACGGATCGGACTTAAACGATGTTTTAGGCGGAGTGTTTTCGGCTGTATCAGAGCCGACTAAAACCTACATCTTTAGTGCAGGCGAAAAAATATTTTCCAACATGGGGGGAGATCTTTACTATTCAGGTTATGAATATTCAGGCAATAGAAAGACTTTACTGCTTACATATTTAGAAAACGGTAATACCATATTGATGAAATTCCCAGAACCAGACTTGATTACTGTTCGAGATATAAGGTTTAAGATCATTGATTTTAATAATCAACAGCTTAAAATAGAAAAAACATACCGCTAGAAGGGGGTTAATTTTATGGGATTTAAGGATTTTCCTGACATGATGAAGCTTGCTCAAGAGGCTAAAAAGGTTCAGAGAGACCAAGAAGAGTTGCAGAAAAACCAGATCGATGCATTAGAAAGAATAGAGCAAACTCTTAGAGAGATACTCTTAGAGTTAAGAAAAAAATGAAACCTTCTTTTAAGATATTAGTTTTTCTGTCAGGCATACTGCTATCAATATCAGGTTGTTCCGGAATAAACTACAACACGCTTACCGGAAAAGAGAATCTTACTTTTATCTCAGAAGAGAAAGAAGTCAAGCTAGGAAAGAAGTTGTCCAGGCGCGTAGAAGAAGAGTATGAGATAATTCAGGATCCTAGGGTAAAAGATATCGTAAAAGAAACAGGCTATAAACTGATTGAAAAATGCGATAGAAAAGGAATTGTATACTATTTTGAAGCTATCAAGAGGAAGAAAGATAACGATAAAGAAGAGCCAAATGCTTTTGCCTTACCCGGAGGATATATCTATATCAACGATAAGCTCCTTAATCTAATTAGCCAAGACAGTAAAGATGAGATTGCTGCGATACTTGCTCATGAGATATCGCATATTGTTTTAAGGCATAACATATTGAGACTCCAGGAAGCTATAGGGATGCAAGCGCTTCTTGTTGTAATAGGTATAACTGCAGACGATGCTTCGACGCTAGGAAAGAGCAATCTTGCGTTGATATTGTTGATGCTTGCCTATACAAAAGAGCGTGAAATGGAGGCCGATAGACTTGCTCTTAGGTATATGCAGAATGCAGGATATGACCCAAGAGCCATGATATCTGTATTTGAAAAAATTAGAGAGTATCAGTTTAGCTCTCCGATAAGAGCTTACCATATAAAGACTCATCCCTATATGGATGAGAGAATAGAAGCCATAGAGAGGGAGATAAGCACAGGAGAACTCTTTAAAAATTCAAACTAAAAATAGTAGTTATTGATTTTTTTAACCTGCTATGATATACAAGTGCTATGCAAATTTCCAAAGATATCGTAACTCACACAGCTCATCTAGCCCGATTATATCTAACTGAAAATGAGATAAGACAATACTCAAAGCAGATAGAAGATATTTTAAGCTATATTGATAAATTAAAAGAGCTTGATGTTAAAAATGTAGAGCCAACGTTCCATGTTCTAGAGCTTAAAAATGTATTGCGCAAAGATATTGAGAGACCGTCGCTCTCAGTAGATGAGGTACTTCAAAACTCCCCGGATAAAGAGAACAATTTTTTCTCAGTTCCAAAAGTATATTAAGATGAACCTTACAGAGCTTAGTGCATATAAACTTAAAAGCCTTATAGATGAAAAAGAGGTCAAAATCAAAGAAGTTATTGAGTCCTATCTAGATAAAATAGAAGAGACTGATAAGAATATAAATGCTTATGTATTAGTAGATAAAGAGCGTGCTATTGAGGATGCAGAAAGACTTGATAGAGATAACACCAATTTAAGGCTTAAAGGCTTGCCTGTTGCAATAAAAGATAATCTCTGTGTTAAAGATGAGCCCACAACTTGTAGCTCCAAGATATTGTATGGTTTTAGGCCTCCTTATAGCGCAACTGTAGTTGAGAAGCTCAAAGATAATGGTGCAATATTATTA
>CAZVIC010000160.1:0-2163 GCA_964627735.1 uncultured Planctomycetia bacterium
ATCTGACCTAAGTCAAAATAACCTTCAGGAGGTCTGGCTTCATCACGAGCTAAATCAACCGCATCGTTCATAAGAAATATTTTAATCTCTATATCCAAATTCATAAGATTTTCAATCAACCGTAAACCATTCCAAGAGATATCACTACCATCATAAGGGCTATGATTAAAAATAAAGAGAACTTTCACTTTAATCTCCTTTTAAAATCTCTTGAATATTATTAAACAATTCTTGAAATTTTATTTTATACTTAGGAAACATATCTACTATTGAATTTCCTTCTGAATAAGCAGAGGCAATCTCTCTCTCAAAAGGTATTTTCATAAGTATTGGAATATTTTCCCTCAAACAATACTCTTCTGTTTTATTATTACCTAAATCAGATTTATTTATAACTACTCCAAATGGAATCTCTATCTTTCTTACAACCTCTACAGCCAAAACAAGATCATTTAAGCCAAATGGCGTAGGTTCAGTAACGAGAACAACAAAATCCGTATCTTTTATAGCTGTAATGACAGGACATGATGTCCCAGGAGGAGCATCTATAATAGTAATCTTATCTTTATTGATATATTTTTTAACAGCCTTTATAAGAGGAGGAGCCATCATCTCTGATATATTAAGCTTACCATAAGTAAAGTCTAGGCTACCTTTACTGCCTGACTCAACAACCCCTATCTCTTTATCAACCTCTCTTAAGGCTTTCTCAGAACAAAAATAACTACAGGAACCGCATCCATGACACAACTCAGGAAATATAAGAACTTTTCCATTGACTATAGCTATAGCATTATAAACACAGACTTCTTGACACTTTCCACAGCTATTACATTTATCTTCATCTACAACAGGAACAGGGATAGAGATAATCTCTCTATTTTTTATCTCTGGCTTTATAAAAATATGCGAGTTTGGCTCTTCAACATCACAATCTAAAAGCTGTGAATTAGGGATAGAGAGAGCTAAGTTTGTAGCAACAGTAGTCTTACCTGTACCGCCTTTTCCACTAGCAATCGCAATAACCAACGCTCTCCTCCTTAAATTTATTATACTATTAAAGACTGGCTTATATTTAAACTCTGACCATCTTTGTTCCGCACTTAGGGCAATTAACCGAGTAGCAAGGAACACCTACGCTATGAGCTACCTTTTCGTTACAATTAGGACAGATACACTCTCCAGCAGGACCTGAACCTGCTTTATTCCCGCTCATTCTTCCTCTACCTCCAGCCCTACCCATACCTCTACCAGTTCCTCCTCCAGCCCCAAAAGGGCCTGTCCCATCACCTCTAGGCATATCAACCTCCTTTTTAACTCATTCCGAATTTAGAGTCTACGCTAGGTCCTTGAGTTGACTTAAACTCTCCCGCTTTATATTTCTCTACTATTTCTTTAATAGAACCCGAGACTCCGGTAATTATATTGATACCTGCTGCCTCTAATGTTCTAAACGCATTAGGTCCAACATTACCTGTAATAACTACAGTTACGCCTTTAGAAGCTATTAACTGTCCAGATTGAATTCCTGCTCCACCAGAAGCAGCAATATTGCCATTCTCAATTGCTTCAAACTCTAAAGTATCTGTATCTACAATGAGAAAATAAGCACACCTTCCAAATCTTGGGTCTACTTGGGATTCAAGGTTTTCACCTTGCGCAGTAATACATATCTTCATATTCCTATACCTCCGTTTTAAATTATATTGTACTTTTATCTATATCTAATTTGGATGATCTTCTTCATCTTCATGTTCACACTCTGTCTTCTCTACCCCATATCCTCTTCCTGCTCCTGGATTACAGAGACTCTCACCACCTTCAAGTTCACCCTTAACAAGTTTGCTAATTACATCATCTATATTGCCGCTAATTCCAACTATTGTATCTATATTAACCTGACTAAATAGATTTAAAGCATTCATTCCCATACCACCGGCAATAATAGCATTTACACCTTCATTATGTAAAAACTGAGGCAAAAATCCTGGATGATGACCTGGATTATCAATGCTCTTTCTATCAACTACCTCTCCATCTTTTACTTCAACAATAGTAAAAGAAGGACATCTGCCAAAATGGGCAGATACCATATTTTCATCTGTAGATATTGCTATCTTCAATATTATGCCTCCTAAAATTTTGAAAAAGGCGGAAATAAAG
>CAZVIC010000161.1:0-2126 GCA_964627735.1 uncultured Planctomycetia bacterium
GAAGATTAACGTGTTCGACCTTTAAAGTCGAATCAATCCTTAGTATTATTGTCTCAAATCATTTCTTAATTTCTTAATTTCTTAATTTTCTTATGTTCTTATTCTTATTTTTCTTTCCGGGAATTAATAACTTTCTGATCTCGCCCATCTCTAGCTTAAGAAGTCACCTGCTTTCTCAATTTTCTTTCTTTCCTTATACTTTTTCTCCCATTGGGATTTCTTTTCGAAGGAAAAACTTATTCTCCAGATATTCAACATTTTGTTTGAATAGTCTCAGTTCTAAAGATGAATTTAACATTTGTTTAACCAGCGAAAACCATTGTGGGTTGAGTCAAGTTGAAGCGATTGTTAGAAGCTGATTTTCCTTGATAATATCCATTATTATTAACTCATCTACTACCGACCATTGAAATTCATTCTCTATAATCAGCCCTGAACGTCTTTAGCTAAAACCGTGACAATAGACGGCGACTGCTCCAAATTTTTTGTTATAGGTAGCTCTTAAATTTCAAATTTATTGATTTCTTTCAAATGTGACAAAATATCTTTATTTATTTCTTCAATCTTTCTTCCTAAATTAATCAAATCTATTTTATGTCCTTCTTTCAACTCAATAATAATTCTTTTATTATCAATTTTACTATCTTTTATATCTTCATATTTTATAAAATCTGGATCATACATGCCTTCTTTTGATCCATTAATATATATTCCTTCTTCTTTAGATTCATATGCAATATCTCGCTTCTTAAATTTCTTAGAGATTATTACTATTACTAATATCCATGCTATCTCTTGAATTATAGGATATATGTAATTGGTTGGGGTTTTTATAAGCATTATTACATTGATTATTGTCATAACAATTAAATATGCTACAATCATAGTTTTTTGATTTGATTTTATCTTCATTCTTTTCCTCATTATCTAAATTTCTTTATTTCTTTTCCGATGAAAAACTTATTCTCCAGATATTCAACATTCTCTTTGAATAGTCTCAGTTCTAAAGATGACTATAACGACCTAAATGAGCTGCAATGCGTACGGTGGCGTGTGTTTTTGCTCCCCTGCAAAAACCATGACACTAGCATTGTCTGCTCCATTTTCTGGTTATAAAGCATTTATTTTATTTACCGTTTTATTATCTATTTTCTTTAATTTCTTGCTTAAATTTAATCAGTTTTTCTTCAAAGCTGTTCTTCCACTGGGGTTATATTTCCTACATGTGAAGACTTTATTCTCTTTTTTTCATTTTTATTTAAGTCAAATTATTTTTCTATAAATCATTTCTTCTTGAATTAAAAACAATGGTTCAAACCCCTGTATCAATTCTATTGATTGTTGATTCTTAAGTTCAGTTATATATACGAGTAATTTTCTTCCACTCAATGTGATTCTTAGTAATTCATTGAGTAGTTGTTTTCCTATTCCCTTTCTTCGATAATTTTCTTTAACATGAATGGAAACTTCATTAAACATTTTGTAGGAGCGTGTAATAATCCCTATTCCGCAAATTTCTCCACATTCAATAAATCCCACTATTCTTTTCTGATCACACAATTCTTTCATAATATTCTTATTGTTGTTTGGATAATATGTTACTGCTTGTTCATAAGTAATATTCTCAACATTCTTATTATTTCTTAATTGCTTCATATTATTTGAGATTACATATCTTTGAACTGTTAACATTTTCTCATTAGTAATATTTAAGGGATCCCCTTCCCTGGCTAATTGATGCAAATCCTTTGATAACGATACAATCTTCCTGTTTTCAAAGGTTGTTGAAATGTATGGGAATTGCACATTAAATACATTTATTTCATCTCTCAATTTTGAATAATAGTAATTGTCTGTATTTTGCTTATTTAAACCATATTCTTCGGCTAAATATTTTCTTATCATATTTTCCTTTATGCTTTATAACGCTTAAATGAGCTGCAATGCGTATTGTGGCGTGTGTTTTTGCTCCCCTGCAAAAACCATGACACTAGCATTGTCTGCTCCATTTTCTTGATACTCATTAAGCCCCCCTCAGGAGGTACGATATAATACCGTTAACAAAACTATGCCAAAGGAGGAAGCCTAATGAGGTTTTATAACAAACAACATCAATTCTATGCCGG
>CAZVIC010000162.1:0-2125 GCA_964627735.1 uncultured Planctomycetia bacterium
GCCATGCCCAACACCTGTTGTATACAAGCTCTCTCTTTCAAAAACATCCTTTTTAAAAGTATCTAAATCTGATATCTCTTCAGACCCAGTTAATAAATCAACCATCTTATTAATAGCATCTTCTTTGTTCTCTACCTCTAAATCTAAAACAATTTTACCCTCTTTAAGATAGTCGGCTAATTTCATTTTCAATCCTCCTTTAATAATAATTCAACCAATTAAACTACTCTTATTTTATATTAATGTAAATTAAAATCTTGCAATCACCCCAGAGACTCAGCCTGCTTCTGTAATTCTATAATACGAGTTGAAATAAACCTATCGAAATTTCTCTTTTCAATAAAACCTAAGAGTTTCATCTCTTCATCTACAACAGGCAGATAATCAAGGTCATAAGCATCAATAATCTCTTTTATCTCTATCATCTCCATCTCAGGATGAGCCAATATCATCTCTGTATTCATTAAATCATAAGCCAAAACAAGTGGACCTAAATCAGCGCTCATCATACTTCTCTTTATATCGTCTATTGTAATAATGCCTTTTAATATCTTATCTTTATCTACTACCGGATAATATAGATTGTTGCTATTACTGAATACATCCAAAATATCACCTAAATGCATATTTTCATATATAAGTGAAGGGGTCTTATCCATAATATCATCGGCATGGCTTTTAAGCATAATATCCTCTTCTGTTATGTTTAAACCCACCTCACCTGCTTTCTTAACAGCTAATTTTGTCATAGGAGGGCCTATTATCTGAGTTAAGAACGTAGTGGTTGTAATAATTATGACAAGAGTATTGCCAATGTCTCCTGGAAAATAATGAGAAGCAAGAATAGATAACCCTATCGCAACACCAGCCTGAGGAAACAATGAAAAAGGTAGGAATTTTCTAACACTATCAGCAGCATTAGACAATGAGGATCCAATACGAGCCCCTATCATCTTTCCTGTAATTGTCCCTACGAGATAAACAGCTATAATCAACATCACCGGCTTTGTTAGATGTGCTAAATGAAGCTTTGCACCAACTAAAACAAAAAATAGAACATATATCGGAGGAGTAAAACCTTCAACGAGTTTAAATACTTCTCTGCTTTTTCTAGGTAGAGCATTTGTTACAACTATTCCTAACATCATTGTGGAGAGAATCATATCTACACCGATAGCAAGAGATAGTCCAGTTATAAATAAGACAGCACCTATAACAAAAGCTAATATCCTTGCTGATTCATGATAATGGCGAACTATTCCATTTAAACCTAAGCCAGCAACAGCGCCTAGAGTAAGAGCTCCGCCTATCTCATAAACAGGATAGATTAATGTATATATAAGCCCATTGTTATTCTGGCCTATAATTCTGCCTGCTACCGAAGAAGCCAAGACAAAAAGAGTAAGAGCTAAAGCATCGTCTAAAGCAACTATTCCAAAAATTGTTGTTGTTAAAGGGCCTCTGGTCCTATACTCCTTTAAAACATTGGTAGTCGTAGCCGGATCAGTTGCTGATGCAATAGAACCCATAAGAATAGCAAGAGCCCAAGAGAACCTCCAATCACCAAAGATAAGAGTACAGACAACTCCTACTAAAACAGAGACCAAGATAAAAGGTGTTATACCCTCCCAGAGTAATATGCTAATCAGCTGTTTTCCATACTTCTGAAACATCTCACGTTTCAGTTCACCACCAACCATAAAACCTATCAAACCAAGAGCAAAATAGTTTAACGGTTGCAATGATTCAATAACATCACCATTTACAATCTTAAATCCAGCCTGACCTATAATAACACCTATAATTATATAACCTACAACTTTAGGAATACGAAGTTTTTCAAATATCCTTCCACCAACTGTACCGCCAAATAGTGCCAGGCCTAAGAGCAAAAGCACGTTTAAATGCTCGACTGAAATCTTTGAAAGCATCTCTCTTAACTGTTCAAACATAATAGTATCTTATAAATTTTAATTAATTTTAAATGGAATTGAAGAATTATACTCCTAAATTTTTAAAAACTACAATAAAAATAAAATAAACATACCAAATCATATTTAATCATGCAGAAGCAACACCAATTCCAAATCTATTAATGATTTTTAGGGCTTTATTTAATCTCTCT
>CAZVIC010000163.1:0-2094 GCA_964627735.1 uncultured Planctomycetia bacterium
TAAATAATAGAAAGATTTATAAATTAAATATTTACTATATTTTTAATATGAAACCAGAAAAATCTGAAGAACCACGAATAGACCTAAGATTACAAGCCCTAATAGCTCAGGCTACATCTGGTTTACTACCTAATGCTACATCTAGTTTACCTCTTAGTGCTGCACAAGTTTTACCTCCTAGTGCTACATCTGATTCACCACAAGATGGAATAACTTTATCAGAACTGATTAGACAAAAAGATTATAATGGTGGATCTAAATTTAATAAATATCCTGAAATTAGAGAAATTCGTTCAGAGAATATTCAAAGACAAATCAAACCACCAAAATCTAAAAATAACTCACCCATAAGATCTGAAGATTTTAATCCTCCAATTATTGAATTCCTTAAAAATATAGTAGATCCACACCCAGATAACCCAGATCCCTTTCAAAGGAGAAAAGAACCTGATCCCTATGAATTAATGGAAACCACTCCAAGAGATAAAGGCCCAGGTAGTAAAGATTTTCAATATGGACTAACACAAGAGATTCATGGTTTAAGACCTACAGCTACGGGTCTACAACATCATTTAGCAAAAGAAAGACTTGTTGCTTTTGTAGTAGAATGTGATTCCCCCAGTTATCTAGATACTCCTCAAAAAGGAATCCCTAATAGTGAATTTGAAAGAATTACTTCTATTGAACCTGAAAACAAATTGAGAGAAAAAGAAATGATATATCTTAAAGGCGCTAGATCAGATTCTCCTGACTCATTTTTTGGACTTCCTACAAGAGCAGAATTAGCTGCTTTAAGAGCAGAACTTCAAACATCAGGAGTACAAGAATCTGTTTTAAGAGCACAACTTCAAGTACCAGGATTACAAGGAATAGATATTCACCCTGATACCCCTCATACATCTGTAGAAGGACTATTAAGATCATTAAGCCCTTTTAGATATTCATCTACTCAAGATAGCAGAGTTGAAAGTATTGCCCTAGGAATTGTTCAAGACCCAACATTTATAGATCTTGAAGCAAGAGCAATAAATCCTTATGTTTCAGCAGAACCTAATGCAAGTCCACAAAGACTTGCAGAGGCTAGGTATGATACAGTTATTGTAGATGCTCTACCAAATAGGATGGCATCTTTATCTTGGACTAGGGGATTAGAATATATTAGAGGATTAGATCACACTGGAGAATTAGAACATAGTGGTAGATTAATTTATACTAAATCTTTGCAAGCAGATACTCCTGAAAGTATTCATTCAGTTAGTGAACAAATTGACAGAGTTGATTTTTGCCCAGCACAAATTAGAGGAACTATAGAAACTGGAAAAGTTAGAGATGCTTATGTTGATGGAGTTAGTGAAAGAGTTGAATCAATTAATACAGGAAAATTATAAAACTTAATGTTAAAAGGATTCTTATTCAATAACTTCATCTAGTTGCAATACATATCCAGACTTATTAGAACTTTCAGATTCTAATATAGGTAGCTTATCATAAAGAAAATATACTTCTACAGTATCATTCCTCAAATAAGGTACATTAGTACCATCATTAGGAATCCATAATTTAGTTCCATCTTTATTTATTTGTATTTCACTCCATTCATGCATTGTATACTGTTTTCCAGAATAAGAATGATCTGCAACAGTAATTTCGTCAGCTGCTATACCTCCTCCAACTATTCTATTTTTTACACTAGCTACAGATAATAACCATGATCTAAATAATGTTTTTCCAACACATGATGCTGTAGCTTTTTTACCCATTTCAATTTTATCTAACATGCCTTGAGGAGTTTCTCCATAAATATCTCCCCACTCTGTATGTTCAGCAACATATTCTACAAGCTTTCCAATATCTCCCATAGTCTGAGCACTATTTTTACCTATTATTTTATGAACTAGTTGCTGGTACCTCTCAAAGACTTTTGAAACCTCAAGTACAGAACAACTTCTCAATCCCCCCACATCTTCTGCAAATCGCTCATAAGTAGAACCATATTCGTGTTCAACAGGAGTTGCTTGCAATTGTCCAAACTGTCCAGATGAAAGTTTTCTATCCCAATTTCCAAGTGATCCAAACTTACCTAAATCTTCGGTT
>CAZVIC010000164.1:0-2075 GCA_964627735.1 uncultured Planctomycetia bacterium
GCTACGACCCTCTATTTATCCCTAAAAATTACGATAAGACAATGGCAGAATTGGGTCTTGAAGTTAAAAATAAGATATCACATAGACATATAGCTATAAAAGGTATTTTTAGTCTTATAGAAGAGAATTATTAGAATTTTGGGGGTAATTTGTATTTTAAGTGTAGTATGGTATAAATATTGCATAAGTTATTTAAAATGAGTAAATTAAAAAATATAGAAATCGACTTGACAGTAGACTAAACTGTGATATAAATACTACAGGAGGTAGAAGGGCTTAAGAACAACATTATGAAAAGAATAAATTTTAACAATATGATTTTCTGTATCACCAATGCTCGGGAGGGGTATTGTCAAAATAGATTAAGGTTTTTAGATGAAAAAGAATTTAACTCTAAAAAGGGGGAAGGTAAAATGAAAAAGTCAATCTTTATGGTGTTGGTATGTGCTATTTTGTGTGTAAACTATGCGCATGCTCAAGTAGCCGATATTGCTGAACGAGTGGCTGAAAAAGTTATAACTGTTATTGTAGAACAATTTCCTAGTCTGAGTGATGCTTTTGTTGGTTCATTGTCAGACACTGGTTCTGCCAATTTGTCAGAAGCATTCGAAACTGCATTTGAAGGACTTAATGAAATGAACAGATCAATAGCTACAAACCCTGCAGCCGCAGCTATGAAACTTCAAACAATTGCGAATGGTATACTTGCTACAGATACAACTGTAGATGTATCTGTAGTTATTACTCCAGAGATGTTGCGCGATATCTATCTCGCTGATGAAGAGGTTGTAAGTCAAACTTTATCAGACGCTTCCTTTAGTCACATTATAGAGGGAGTAGAGGCATCTGATGGCTATTTAAGTCTAAGCGATGCTCAGGAAAAAGCAGATATGCTTGCAGCTGCTGTGGTTGATAACTTAGTAGATCAAGATTATGACTTAGAAGTAGCATGTGATATAGCTAACCAAAGAGCAATGGATCTTAGCAAGGTTATTACGGATGCTGGTATTACCATGGAACAATTTGGTACCGGAGTGTATAATTAATATTTTAGAAGAAACAACCGGCTACATACGTAGCCGGTTGGAACTATAAGGAAAAAGAAATGATGGTAAATATTTTTTTTAAGGCAATATTAAAAACTTTTTCAAAGTGTATTTTAATAGTGTTTTTATTTAATAATATTATTGTTTTTGGACAAAATGAAAATAATATTTATAGAAGAATTAGAACTCTTGAAGTCATTTCAACCGAAGGCTCTACAGAAAATTCTGGATTTCAATTTACCTGGGATGATGATTATCATTTTGAAGCAGTTAGTCTTCTTGAGCTAGAAGGAATGATTGCAGTAGAAGAGAATGGCGTTGTAATAACAGGTAAAATTGCCTTAAGAGATGGCAATGGTAATTTAATTGTAATTGATTTAGCAAATCTTCAAGATCTTTCTAGGGCATATCAGGAAGCTCTTAATAGTCATCAAGAGATTGATTTAGCAGCGTTTAACAGCAGTCCTGATAATCCTCTTAGAAATTTTTCAGATTTATCCGGTCTTTTAAGCTCTGCACAGCAAAATGATATTGCTCTTATTGTAGATGTAATTAATGATTTAATTAAGAATCAAGTTGAGCCTACAGCTTATCACATTAAAGCTGCAGCTGAAGCTAGAGGTGGATTACAAACAGAAGTACTCGATGAGATTGTAGCGATCCCCACTAACGACGGACAGTTAACATTTATTTCTACTCCTGAACTTTGGCTGTCAAGGCAGGAAAAGTTATTATTGGATAGATTTAACGTTGAAAATATTAATCAAATTCCTGATGAATATCAACAGCTATTCCAAGGTGTAAGTGAAGTTGTGAAGGAGTATTATGCGGTTAAAGAGTATGCATTTACAAATGGTATTAGCTCTATAGACGCTGCAGATGATTTAGCGGCGTCCAGTATGGTTAAAGAGTTATTAAATTTTGATCAAGAGTTGTTTGTTCAAGAAGGAAAACGTTTGAGAATTGTGCAAGTTATGGGTGCCTATACAATGTATGAGGGTTTTTCTGCTCAGATTGCTTGTAACGAAG
>CAZVIC010000165.1:0-1974 GCA_964627735.1 uncultured Planctomycetia bacterium
CAATGCTGATGAAATCCTGATCGTGAAGAACGGTTTTATCACTGACACCTCTATTTCTAATATTGTTTTTTTTGATGGTGAGAAATGGATAACACCCTCCACTCCATTATTGAAAGGAACCAAAAGAGCTCAACTTCTTGAAGAAAGCATCATTACAGAAGGTGAAATAGAAGTTGCAGACCTCAGGCATTTTAGCAAGGCTGTTTTGGTTAATGCTATGCTTGAGTTCGAGCCTGGAAATTATATTGATATTGGCAGAATCAATGACTAATCGTTAAGTAGTTAATTGGTTGAGATACTGTGTTAAAATCCAAATCATTTCTTAATTATTTTTCACATTAATTTATTATTTTTGTTGTTAACAGAAAGAAGGCTTCTGTCGAAGTTTCGTGCTGAAGTCTATCTTGTTTAGTGGGGGTTTTGCCCCCACTAATTTTTGTTCCGGTAATAAGCAGAAAAAAGGCTCTGTCTCAGCATTGTCTGATATCTTGATATTTCTTTCAATTAAGGTCCTTTTCTGCTGATAGTCTTCAATATATACCGTTTCATTTTTCCATAAGGTATAAATTAACCCCAATATTTTTTTTTGTGTAGCGGTCGCAGCGATAAGCGATTTTTGCTTTTTTGTAAATATCCGGGAATATAATCCCACGTAATTATTAGAGTGTCTCATATTGGTGTAAGCAGGAAAATATAGTGCTCTACGGATATGAACGTTTCCTTTTTTAGAGATTCTCGCTTTTCCTTTCCACGCTCCAGACTCCCTTATTTTTACATCTAAACCAGCATAAGATACCAACTGCTTAATGCTTTTGATCAAAGCAAATCCATTAGTTTCGGCTATAACTATTACTGCCGTTAAAAGCCCTACACCTGGTATGCTGATTACATGTTCTACTTTCTTACTCAACAATTCATCACTGCTTACCAAATCTTGAATATCATCCTCTATGGCTTTAATTTGTTTATCAAGATAATTTATCAGCCCTTTTAAACGTCTTATCGATTTTCGAAAAGGACTAGCTGAACTGATCAATGCATGCAACCGATTCTTAACATTTGTTCTTTCTTTTATTAACGCTTCTCTTTCCCTGGTCAGTTGTTTTAGATCTTTATAAATAGGCGTATCGATTTGCCATACATCAAGCTTTCTCTCCACCCCCATACGTCCTAAGGACTTAGCGTCAAGCTTATCTGTTTTTGAATCACCCGGTAAACTTTCGGCATAGCGCTTCGCCCGTATTGGTAAAACAACGTGTATGATCTCTTTTTTTGCGTGCAAGAAGTAAGTAAGATTTTCATAATAAACACCAGTAGGTTCCATTGTAAAGCTTAGGTGGATTCCCAGGGCTCTCTTTGATAAAGTCCAGGCCAATAGTTGTTTAAATCCATCCTGGTTATTTGCAAAAGTTTTAGATCCTTTTACTTTTACAGAAAGATCTTCATGCAGCATTAAAAAACAAACTGCCAAAGTTTCCTTTGAAACATCAATTCCTACATTTTGCCTAATCACTTTCATTTTGATTGTTTTTAATTTAACCATTAGTAAAATGGAATTTTCTTCACAGTCTTAACTCATTTTTAGATACAAGCTTATATTCTCTAATATAGCCTTCTATACTTTGTCCAAACTCATAAGAAAATGAAAGACAGGTACTGTTTCTCAACTACGATATCAATATATTTGTATCTAGTGGTTAATTGTTATCCTGCCTTTCTCCATCATTTTACTAAAATACAAAATCAGTAAAAGAAGACCTAAATAAATTTCTTTGCAAACATATGAGTTGTTGAGTAGGAAGACTAATTTCGAATTTCATCCATGAACTTAATTACCAATATTCCTAAGTTCAATTTTCGAAAGATTAATCTTACAGCCAGTGCAGTATGAGTGGATTGCGTATCTAATAGCATAAAAACTTACAAACTCTTACAATGAATTAGTTTTATTTTTTATATTTACCGCAGATTTTT
>CAZVIC010000166.1:0-310 GCA_964627735.1 uncultured Planctomycetia bacterium
AGAAAACTGGGATTAATAAAAAAAATAGTTTATTACGTTATTGATTACATTCCATATCGCTTTGAAAGTCAGATAAAAAATAGTGTTTATCATTTTATAGATAAGGTTTGTTGCTATAACGTTGATTATATCTGGAATTTATCTCCCCGCATGCAGGAAGGCCGGGGAAAAAATAAAGTTAATTTAGATAAATGTGCTAAAGCTCTGATAGTGCCCATGGGGGTTGATTTATCCAGGATAGATCCTCTGAAGGATAAGGAAATTGAGCGCAGAACCTTGGTTTACATGGGTGCTTTTTTAGAGAAACAGG
>CAZVIC010000166.1:320-1973 GCA_964627735.1 uncultured Planctomycetia bacterium
AGGGTATTCAGCTCATTCTAAAGGTCTTACCTGATGTTATTAGAGAAGTCGGCAAGATCAGGTTTGTAATTATTGGCGTGGGGGAATATGAGCCGGAGATAAAAAGATTGATTAAAGAATACAAGCTGGATGAATATATTGATTTTAAGGGCTATATTGAAGACCACGTTGAAATGGAGAAAGAATTATGTAAGGCAGCTATAGGTTTAGCGCCTTATATGATTGAAAAAAAGAGTTTTAGCTATTATGCTGATCCTGGCAAAGCTAAAGTTTATTTAGGTTGCGGTTTGCCGGTAATTATTACCAAATTCCCTTTAATTGCCTATGAAATAGATAAAAGAGGAGCTGGTGTTGCCATAGATTATGATGAGATTGAATTAAAGGAGGCTTTGATTAAATTATTGACTGACGATAACCTATATTTTAAAATGCGTACTCGGGCCATTGAGATGTCGCGGGATTATAACTGGAATAATATCTGTGAGAAGGCTTTGCTGGAAAGTCGGATAAAAATTGAGGATTAATCATTGTCAAAAGAGTATATTTTAGGAATATCTACCTCACATAACTGTACAGCCGCCTTGATTGATTTTAAGGGCAATTTAATTGGAGCGGCTTCAGAGGAAAGGTTCACAAGAAATAAAAATGAGTGGGGCTTTCCCCGCAATGCCATTAAATATTTGATTAGTTTAGTGAATGTTAACAACATCAAATATGTTATTGTAGGTGAGGATCTTTTAACCGACTTATTCTATAATAGCCCGCGCTCTCTTTTGAGTCTTGAAGAAAGAACGCTTTTTTTTAAAAATCCTTTGAACATGATATCTAATTATGTAAGATCTTACTTAAGGCTTAATATAGGAAAAAAATTTGATATTAAAACAGAGTTTAAAAGCAGACTTTTAGACCTTAAAATAAATGCTAATTTACAATTTATAGAACATCATTTTTCTCATGCAGCTGGAGCCTATTTTAGTTGCGCTTTTAATGATTGTTTAATTATAACTATGGATGGACTCGGAAATGAAAAATCATCAACTGTATTTGTAGCTCATGAAAATAAAATAAAGGAAGTTCATTTTTCATCATTGTATGATTCAGTTGGTGAATTTTATTCCTTTATAACTACTATCTTGGGTTATAAGCTGAGCAGGCACGAGGGTAAAATTACGGGGTTAGCTGCGTACGGTAACTCCGCAAAAGACTACGATAACTTATCCAAAATTCTAACTCTTGATAATGATAACGAAAATTTAAAATTTCATTCAATTATAAGAAAAACTTGTGATACGATAAATAAAAAAGTTATGCCAAAAATCATCGGTGAGTATTTCAAATGGTTAATTAATGGAGTATCTATTGAAGATTTCACTTACAGAGTATACCATATATATTATTTTGCTGTTAAAGCTAAGTTAATACCTAATTTAGACTCTTCTCCCGAAGACATCGCTGCTGCCGCCCAATATATCTTAGAAGACAGGGTTTGCAGATTTGTCAATTTTTATTTAAAGAAATATAATTGCAAAAATCTCATTTTAGCCGGCGGTGTTTTTGCCAACGTTAAATTAAACCAGAAATTGTTTAACTTGAAAGGCGTTGAAAATATTTACATTCACCCTGGCATGGGAGATGAAGGCCTGGCTTTAGGTG
>CAZVIC010000167.1:0-1940 GCA_964627735.1 uncultured Planctomycetia bacterium
ACGGCTCATTTAAATACGGTGAATATACAAGCCCTTCTATTATAGGCCTTTGGATGGTTCTTTTAACTGATATCATAAAAGGAGATTTAGTTTTAAATGATTTTAGCAGTAAGGATGCCGGAAGAGCTCTCTTGAAAACTATTGGATCTATTAAAAAAGCTCCTAAATGGAAAGGTCTTTTATATTGGTATGAATTAGAAGAAGACGTAGAAGCGGCAGAAGATAGAGTTATATCAAGTTATGATAACGGCAATTTTACTTTGGCCCTCATGGTTGTTTCTGGGGCATTTTCAGATCCCAAAAATTCTTGGCAAAAAAGAATTAAAAAAGAAATAGACGCCATTCTTTTAAGCCAAAGAGCTGGATGGACGGAGCTGTATGATAGAGAGGCTGGACTTCTTTACGGGGTCTATAGATACGGGCCCTTGCGCTATCTTTGGATAGACAGGTTTTATACTGAAGCTAGAATTGCTGCCATTGCTTCTTTGATTTTAGCTGATCTACCTCAGGATCTATGGACCAATCTTTTAAATAAGAGAAACTGTCCTAAGGGCAGTTATACTTTAAGTGATAATCGTAGGGTTGAATTTTTTAAACCCTGGCAAGGTGCTTTTCAGGCTTGGTTGCCCTTGCTTTTTATACCGGAGATGGAACTCTCTTGTAGTTTAAATGAGGCGCATCTTAATTATGCTGCTATTCAAATAGACTATGCTTTAAATTCTAAAGTACCATTGCTTCGCTCTGCTGCCGCAGATCCTAAAGGTAAAGATGGAGAATATTGCTATGAGCCTGCTCTTGGCGTATTTGATGCAAGTGAAGATTGGGTTAGATCTGATATAGCTGCTCCTTATGCTACAGCTTTACTTTATACTATTGATAAAAAGGTAAGTCTGGATCTATTTAAAAAGTCCCTGGAAATGTTTCCTCAGATTTTAGGTCCTTTAGGTTTCTATGACTCGATATCGGAAGATGGCAATGTTGCAAAAGTCTATTTGGCTTTTGATCAACTGCAGTTATTGCTTTCTTTTCTTGCTGAAGCTAATCAAAGTTATTTTTTAAGATATCTAGAAAATACTTCAAAAAGTACTGTATTAGAGCAGCTCTATTCTAATATTAAATTTTAGCACTATATTCCAAGCGCCATCTTTGCTCCTAAAATCAAGAGCAATAGACCAAAGGCTCTGCTTAGTATCTCCTGAGGTATAGAGATTGCTATTTTAGCTCCAATCAGTCCTCCGATAAAAAAACCAATACATATTAAACCTGCAACTTTAAGATCTACATGCCCGGATTTAAAATATGTCCAGGCTGCAAGTAGTCCAATAGGTGGAACCATAAGAGCAAGAGTTGTGCCCTGAGCTAGGTGTTGATTGAATTTTAAAAAATATATTAAGGCAGGGATTATGATCGTCGCTCCTCCTATACCCAAAGTTCCGCTTAATACCCCTCCTCCTAAGCCTATTAAGCTGCAGATTAAGAAAAGAACCATAAATACCTCCTTATTTAGTAGTGAGATAATATTGAAATTTAGTCTAGTTTATTATATGCTATATCTATGCTACTTAAAAGTTTAGAAATCTATGGATTTAAATCTTTTGCAGAGAAAACAACCCTTGAGTTTGAACCTGGTGTTACTGCAATTGTGGGGCCTAATGGTTGCGGTAAGTCTAATATAGTTGACGCTATGAAATGGGTTTTGGGTGAGCAGAGCGCAAAAGAGCTTCGGGGCGGTTCTATGGAAGATGTGATATTCAATGGAACTGAGCTTGCTGATAAAGTCAATTTTGCAGAAGTCTCTTTGAAAATATCAAATGAGAGCGGTAAGCTTCCTATAGATTTTAGCGAGGTTACCATATCCAGAAGGCTCTTTAGGACGGGCGAAAGCGATTATCTGATTAATATGGCTCCTGTTAGATTGAAGGATGTACAGGATCTTATTG
>CAZVIC010000168.1:0-1933 GCA_964627735.1 uncultured Planctomycetia bacterium
TATTGGGATAAAAAGTGCTTCTTCATTTTTTGATATTTTTAAAGGATCTATACAAGCTGATACTGCTGAGATTAATTTAACTGATACAAGAGGTAAAATCACAAATGTAGACCTTTTGAGTTTAGAAAAAATTGTTCTTGTTAATAGTGAATACAATTTTATAGATCAAGAGTGTAACATTCTTAATATATCTACCGAAAGTTCATTTTATTTATATAATTGTAAGGTAAAAGATAGATTAGTAGCCCAAGCAAATATGGCTAAGATCCTTACAAGCCAAATAGAGTCTGCTGAGATAAGTGGAGGGTTAATATTTTCTTCTAATAATACTTACTCTTCAGCTAAATTTTCCTCTTCTATAGGTTTGATTGTTGGGGAATCTCATGGACCTTTATCACTTAATGGTTTATACCTTATAAATAATATAAATTGTAATTCTATTAACGCTTCTGGTATTGTTATTTATGACAATGTTAATTGCGAAAATTTATCGTTTCCAGCTAAACGTGGAATATATGCTACAGGTAAGTTAGACTTTTTTGCTGTAGAGAGTGTTTATATTACTTCTGAAATGGCAGACATTATTGTAGAATCGTTGATAGGAAATATAAAAGAAAAGGCAGCAATAAACATAAGTGAGGAGGCAGGAGCAAATATAGATGAAAAAGCTGGAGCTATTGCAACTACTACTGCAACTAAAATTGAACATAATTAAAGGACACTTAAGGAGGATACAATGATTAAACCATCTACTGTCCCTACACCAAGTTCAACCACGCTCGATTTAACTGAAGCCTGCAATTTAGCCTGTTCCTATTGTTTTACTTGGAACCATAAGCATAAAAGAAGAGTAATGTCAGAGGCAATGGGTAAAAAAATAATAGATTGGTGGCTTCCTCAAGCAAAGCCTCATGGTAAATCTAAAGTTCAAATTGCTTGGTGGGGTGGTGAACCCTTACTAGAATGGGAACTACTAAAAACATTGTTAAAATATGCTAAGAAAAAAGCAGATATATTAAATTTACCTATTGAATTTGGTGGTACAACAAATGGTTTATTATACACTCCAGACAGAGTTGAATGGTGTCGTAGAAATGATTCTATGTTTTTAGTATCTCTTGATGGCATTGAACCGGCCCATGATTTTCATAGAAAAAGAAGTGATGGTAGCGGTTCTTGGAAGATAGTAGATAGAAATTTAAGGGAAGCTCTTAAAATTGCCCCCTTTCAAAGAATAAGAACTTCGTTTTCTGCGGAGACAATAAAATATTTTTATGAATCCGTTCTTTATTTTGTGGAAGATTTAGGAATAACAAACTTTGCTTTTTCTCCAGTTTATGAGTCTAATTGGGATGAAGAGGCTTTGGATCTATGTAAGGAACAATTTGAGTTAGCTACAGATTATGCTATCAAAAGGGCAAAAGAAGGTAAACCGATAGTAATGAAACATATAAATGATGAAGCCAATATTGCGGATAGATATAATCAAGATAAAAAAGAGTTACCAAGACAGAACCCATGTGGAGCAGGAAGTGGTTATACAGGATGGAGTGTAGATGGTTTTTGTTTTCCATGTCATAGATTTAATAAACATGGTTTGTCCACAGAGGATAGGTTTAAGTTGTCTACTATAATAGCTAAACCTGTAGGGGATTCTTTTGAATGGGTAAATTTTGAATGGAGAGAAAATTTTTATAAATGGAAAGAAAGAGTTCCAGATGATTGTCTCTCTTGTAATATATATTGTAAATCTACTTGTAATGGAGGATGCTACGCTGTAAATTTTGATCTTTCTGGAGATATATTCAAACATACAGATCTTATATGTAATTATGCTGTATTACAACAAGAAGCTGGTATTAGTTATCTAAAAAAAGCAAAAGAAGCAGGTGTAGAAATTTTAACTTCAGGTTGGGGGGAGAATATAAAAAAA
>CAZVIC010000169.1:0-1889 GCA_964627735.1 uncultured Planctomycetia bacterium
AAATAATAAGTAGGAAGCATAATGCCCCTCACAGAACCGTACTTGTGGATTTCCCACATACGGCTCTTCAACTTAACTCACACCCTGCGTGACAGCGCACATAAAAACTATGCTTTATACTTGGTTTTGGAAGAGGATATAGCTTAAGATAATTTATCATTTTATCCCAACTCATTTTCCTCTTCTGACTTCTTCGGTTCATCCATTTTCTTGCTAGTTTAATGGCTATTTTGTAGTATTTCATTACAGATATATAGTTTTCACTTACTCCATAATATTCATAGTGACCTGCAAGCTTTAGGGCTAATATCTTCCACCAATCTTTTGTTTGAATTTGATTCCTTATCTTTTTCATCCATAAATTTAGTTCTTTTACTTTTGCCCTGAACTTCTTTGCACTTGTTTTCCTTCCTACCTTAAAATAGCCTTTCCTCGTTTTGTCACAATAATGTGTGAATCCTAAGAATTCGAATGTATTGGCTTTACGATTTTGTTTTCCAGCATTCTCATTCTCGAATTCCCCAAAACTGAATACCCTTGTTTTGTTTGGATGTACTTCCAATTTATACTTATTAAATCTATTTTCCAGAGCTCGTTTTACTTTTACAGCTTCTTCTTTTGATTGTATTAAGCATATAAAATCATCCGCATACCTAACAATTTCGCAGTATCCTTTAACGTGGTCTTTTACCGTTTCTTCAAACCATTTATCTAATACATAGTGTAAAAATATGTTGGCTAAAATTGGACTTAAGATACTTCCTTGCGGCGTTCCTGTTTCAGTTCTTGTCAGCAATCCATCATCTATATAACCTGCCTTTAGAAATCTCTTGATTAGAAATATTAGACTTGTGTCTTTTATTCTGATTTTAATGAATTCTATTAGCATATCGTGTGATACATTATCAAAGAATCCTTTGATATCTGCCTCTACAATATGGTTTACTGGCTTAAATGTGATTACATCATTGACCTTTTTCAATGCCTGGTGTGCATTTCTTTTTGGTCTAAAACCATACGAAAAATCTAGGAAGTCCTGTTCGTATATGCTTTGCAATATTCCGGTTACACCTTTCTCCACTATTTTGTTTTCTATAGTTGATATTCCTATTGGCCTTGTTTCGTCCTTACCTTTAGGTATGTATACTCTTCTTGCAGGCAATGGTTTAAACGCCTTTCTTTTTAATTTAGACACTAATTTCTCTAAATTATTATCCAATTCTCGTCCATACTCCTCCCAATTTACTCCGTCAACTCCTACCGCCTTGTTTCTATCAAGATTTAGGTAGCAGTCTTTTAGAAATCCTTTATTTAGTAAATGAGCTAGGCTCAAAAACTCAAAGTCAGGATTTCCTTTGGCACAAAATGATATAGAAGATAATTTACTCAAAGTTTTATTCAGTTCCGTGTCTGACATTGTTAATGTTATCTCCTTTCATTAAATTGCTAGTCTCTTCGAGTGGACTTTTTTTTTTGCCCTCAATAGGCATTACCCTATTTACTCCTCTACTATAAACTAGTCCGACTACCTTACTATGCTATTACCTAACTTTTCGCTCCAGTAATACCATTCAGAAAATAGTAAGGTTCTCCCAAGTTCCAAATCAATCAGTTCATCTACCCGCTACGGACTTAGACCCCGGCACCTCTATTACAAACTCACCTTTTCCGCTTGTATTAATTCTGACTTCCAGTACATGAAAACTTTGGTCAGGTGCATTATAAATAATTTCGGGGCTCAACACCTTCACTTTCGTTGCGGCTGGCAGACCTCCTTCCCTACAGCTTCATAATGTTCGTTACCTTGCATTATGTGTAGTTCCGTTCCAGACTGGTGGTTAGCCTTTTTCTGGGCTGGATTGTCCAGCTTGATTGCCTTAGCTTTGCTT
>CAZVIC010000170.1:0-1874 GCA_964627735.1 uncultured Planctomycetia bacterium
GATATGATATAATATGCAAAGGTCTTAAGATAGGGGGCAATGCACAGAGAAGGAAGGGTTCTGTTATATTTCAGCATGGTTCAATATCTTTAAAGGATAGCAGCTCTGAACTGCTTAAGCTTTTAAAGGATAGTAGCGATAATAGCAGTAAGAAGAGCATATCTTTAGATGAAGCATTAGGAAGAGAGCTGAGCTTCAAAAAAGCCCAAGATTTTTTAGTAAGAGCTTTTAGAGATACTTTTGAAGTTGATTTTAAAGAGTCTAGCCTGTTGGAGCAAGAGTTATTAAATATTATTTTTTTAGAGAGAAATAAATATTCAACCAAGGATTGGAATTTAAAAAGGAGAGATCATGCTAAAGAGACACCCAGTTTGGCTTAATAAAAAGATTAGCTTTAGCAAGATGAGTGAGATGCAGGCTCTGCTTAAGAAATTCAATTTAAATACTGTATGTCAATCTGCATCTTGCCCTAATATAGGAGAATGTTTTGCAGAAGGTGAGGCAACATTTATGATCTTAGGTAAGAACTGCAGTAGAAACTGTAGTTTCTGCAATATAAATAATCTAGAGCCTGAGCATGTTGACCGTGATGAACCTCGCAGGATAGCAGAGGCAGTTAGTGAGCTTAAGCTTAAACATGCTGTTATAACATCTGTAACAAGAGATGATTTATTTGATGGTGGAGCAGAGTCATTTGCAGCTACAGTGAAGAACATAAAAGAGAAGAGTCCTGATGTAACAGTTGAGGTCTTAATACCAGATTTTAATTTTAATAGAGAATCTTTAAATGTTGTTATAGATTCAAAGCCAGATATCATAGCTCATAATCTTGAGACTGTTAGTAGGTTATATCAAGAGGTGAGACCTCAGGCAGATTACAATAGATCTTTAAATATACTTGATGCAATAAAGAAGAGAGATAGAGATATATTTACAAAGTCTGGACTTATGCTTGGATTAGGCGAGAGAGAAGAGGAAATATTTAAGGTTTTTGATGATTTAAGAGCTATAGCCTGTGATTTCTTAAGTATTGGTCAATACTTAGCTCCGACACTTAAGCATTACCCAATAGCTGATTATGTTGAGCCTAAGAAGTTCAGAGAGTATAAAGAAGAGGCCATCAAGAGAGGGTTCTCTTCTGTTATGAGCGCTCCTTATGTCAGAAGCTCTTATCGAGCTGGGGAGTACCTAGAGTCTCTAATTTAGAATAGGGTTAAGATGAGAGGACTATTTAAGCACAGATATTTTTATCGATTAGTCATTGTAATAAGTGCTATTGTAATAAGTATCTTAATCCTTGAAGCTGCATTAAGATGCAGTAGTTTTCTAATTGTTTCTATTCAGGAACATAGAAACCAGATATCTGTTAAAAATAGAGGTTCTTATAAGATAATTTGTCTTGGAGAATCTACTACTTTCTGGGGCGGAGAATATTCATATCCAAGACAACTTGAAAATATATTAAACAGCAAGATGGATTTAATGAAATTTTCTGTTATAAATAAAGGAATCCCTGGTACATATACTTCGGTTATACTTGAATCATTAAAAGAAGATGTAGAAAAATATAAGCCTGATATGGTTATAGCGATGATGGGTATAAATGATGATAAACCCTATTTAAAATATTCTAATTTAAAGAGTAATTCTTTTGTTGGGTATTTGAAAAATTTAAAAACTTTTAAGTTTTTTAAAGCACTATATTTTAACTTCAGAAGTTTTATAGAAAAAAAAGAGAAAGATAGAATAATTAAAATTACTGATTCTGCTGAAATTGATAGTTATTATAAAAAAGAGGATTATCTTAGTCGAATCGAAGAATATTTCATAAATAATGAATGGTTGAAAGCTCAAGAGGCATTATTGACATTGAT
>CAZVIC010000171.1:0-1867 GCA_964627735.1 uncultured Planctomycetia bacterium
ATAAAAAGCTTAAAACTTTTAAAATAATGAGCGAAATCCCTTAAAAACTTTCTAAATATTCTTATTCACTTAATGTATTAGAGTATATTGAAGATGATGAAGTAATTCTTACAACAATATATAATTATTTAATGCCTGGTGGAAAGTTCTATCTTTTTGTTCCTGCTGTTAATGTTTTATTTTCTAGCATGGACCGGAAAGTCGGTCACTTAAGGCGATATAGAAAGTCTACACTTATTTTACTTGTAAAAAAAATAGGGTTTTCAGTTGTGCGATGTAGTTATGTGGATTCTTTAGGCTTTTTAATCACACTGATGTTTAAAATAATTGGTAATGAGCAAGGTGATTTAAATCCAGCGATAATCAAATTTTATGATAGATTCCTTTTTCCAGCAAGCAGAGTTCTTGATAGATTTTGTGGAGAGTTTTTTGGGAAAAATTTGGAAATAGTTATGATAAAAAAATAGAAAAAATATTATAGAAGCGGTTCTATGAAAGAATTTATTAAAAATCAGCAAAAATCTAATATTGTAAATATCGGTATTATATTAATCTTTCTTCTTGCCCTTACAAGGTTGGAACGATTCGTACTTCCGCTGTGGAAAAATATTTTATGGGGAGGGGTTGAATGGAAAAATAAATTTCCGTTGTTTGCTCCTAATGGTGATATTTTATCATCAGAATGGAGTCAGCGATTGGCTTGGAGTTTGTCAGTATTAGCTGTTTGGTCTTTAATTCTATTTATTTTGGCAAGAATGAGTCGGCTACGATCAATTAATTATTATATCTTAAATTTTTATTCATCAATAGGCTGGGGAATTATATTAAACTTTATTATTAATATTCTTGGGATGCCTTTAAATAAACATCTAACCATTTTCGTTCTACTTCTTCCTCTTTCCTTGCATATCATTTATAAAGCTTTTAAATATAAGAATAAAGAGCATTCAATTGTTATATACGATAATAATTTAAAGCATAAATGGGCCGATTATTTTTATTATGTGGTTATTATATTGTTTTTTATACAGTTAAGTAATACTTTTTTATGGTCAGCTTTAATGAGAGGGCTGGCCGCTGGTGATGAATATTCCTTTTGGTTTACTTCTTCAAAGATATTGCATAATGATGGATTAACGAATTATTTAATAAATTTTGAGTGGTGTAATTATGATCCGGTTTATGCTTTTATTTCAACCTTTCTTTTGTTTTATGTTCCTCAAGAACATTTCGCTAATGCTGCTTATGCTATTCCTTTTATTCATGGTTCGATTCTGATTCTAATAATGTTGACAGTATACAGACGGTTAACTTATCAGCAGTTGTCCGTTTATATAATTCTTTTTCAACTTTTTTTATTTTCGAGCTCATGGATTTTCGGAATGATATTTCTTTTTTGGTATGGAGAGCCAATGGCAGTATGTCTTATCACCTTGATGTTTATTGCTCTGGATCCTGATGTTCATCAAGATATGTATATTACGAAATTTAAATATTTTGTTCCCAGTTTTATCCAGTTATTTGGAATTGGCGCTTGTGTTTCGTTAAGTAAACCACCTGTTACAAAATTGGTTTTAACGGCAATTATACCAGCTCTTTTCATTCTTGGCCCTTTAATTTATAGGGAAAGAAAAAAATATATTTTTAATAAAGTGCTATTTTTTTTTCTAGGATGCTTAACGGCAAAATTGCTTTGGCGAGCTAATTTGAATTGGGCCGGTAAAGCTGAATTTTATCATGTTGATGTTTTTAAAATGTTTCAGACGGTAGATTTTCACATAGCGTTAAATGTCATCAAATCTTTTGGAAATCATTATATACATTGCTGGTTACCCCTTATAATTTTAATTCCGACTGCGCTTTTTTG
>CAZVIC010000172.1:0-1856 GCA_964627735.1 uncultured Planctomycetia bacterium
AATAAATATATAATGTCAAACCAATTTAGAAATGGCACAACTAATAAGGGGGTCAGAATCTCCTATGAACTCTTTAAAGAACTTATACTGCTTCCGTGTTAAAAATAACATTAATTTGTCCTGATAGTTAATATCTTGAAAACCAACTTTCTTCTCAGATAATCCTAGCGTGCTTACTTTTAATGCAATAGCCATCTTTGAGGCTGATAAAATTTTTCTATAATCAACTTTTTTCAGTAGTTTTATTATGCCTATTTTGTGTAAAAAATATTTAAAACTTTTAATAGTCAAACTCAAGTAGTAAAAGGGTGGTAATTGCAATAATTTTTTATACCTTCCAAAAATATATTTAATAGTTTCTAAGTAAAACTTTGACTTTACATTGAACTGCACCGCTATAAGTAGAAATTTCAGCTACATCAACTTCTATTACTTTAAATCCTAAATCTTGATATATGGCTATAGCTATATCATCAAAAGGAAGACCGTAGATAGGAACATAGGCTGTTTTTTGACCTCCTCGTTCTTCTAGTACCGCATTATTATAAGTTATAAAAGGGTAGCTAAAACCAGAGGATTCTTCATGTTCAGATGCTTTTTTTAAAAAAGGTACTCTTGTAACTTCAAAACCTGTTCTTTCTAGATATTCTGCGATGTCATTTAAGCTACCTTGGATTTCCTCGGTTAAGTTCTCTTCTAATGAATGATCAAATAAACTAAAGAAATTAGTGAATACGCTGAACCCTTGAAGTCTACGATGAAGATTTAATGCATAATCAATCTTTTCTTCATCTGACCAATTTTGAACAATATTTGAGCATAATTGTGGGTCTGCAAGCAATATTTTGTTGTCTCCAACAGGGGTTAAATACATATCGATGTGAAAATAAGGAGGAGCGTTATCTTCGCCTCCTATCACAATGATATTTTTACCAAAAAGTGATTCAAATCTAGCCGCTATTTCGTTGGCATCTATACCCAACTTGTCAATATTTCTTTGGATAGTTGTGTATCCTATAAACATATAGTCTTCGTTAGTAATAATATCTCCACCATCAAAATATAAATCGCTTCTGATAATATCACTTACAATATCTGGATATTCCTGTGCTAACATTTCCTCTATGGTGCCACTAGAAGTTTGGTCATCTCTAGCAGGCACTACTACTGTTATTGTCCCATCTACATTTTGTATTATTTCTCTATCATCTTCTGCCCAAGCAAAGTTATACAGACCAGTATATCCACCTCCAGTATCGGAGTAGGTTAAGATATCGATATTATCAATACCCCAATCTTTTGTGAATGATTCAATTCGTAGAGCCTCTTGAGGATTACTGACAATTGCAGTTATTCTTATATCGGAATCTAACTGGCTAAGCAAAGATTCGTACATAGCAATATCTGTAGGCCATGTCTCAGGTTGAAATTGCACTAATATGTGGGCAATTTCACCGCTGTTGTCTGACAGTATAGAACTATCAGAATTAGTTATTGCAAGATCTTCGAGAAAGTTAATATTAATATAGTTTTCGCTACCCATTTCTGTAGCATCTATAGCGGTAGGAACGCAAGAAGTAAAATCCTCTTGTCCGTAGAGAATTTTAGAGAATCGACTACAGATAATTATTACCAAAAGTATCGTTTTAAAAACCTTCATTTCTTAGTTATTTTTTTAATATTTTTAACATTTAATATAATCATTCAAATTTCATGCCATTTTATGATTTAATTAGTATAACAACATGATTACATGAACCAATCTTTGCTATTATTATCGCTTAAAAACTAATCTTAATCCCTCTCATAACTTCACTGATTCTTAGTAAATGCCTCAATTGAGACCTTATATTAGA
>CAZVIC010000173.1:0-1803 GCA_964627735.1 uncultured Planctomycetia bacterium
ACTCTATTTTTAAGCCAAGTGTTAGCTCAAGATGCTCTATGATATAATGAACAAATTCATACCTTTCAAGAACTTTAACGTTAAATCGCTGTCTTTTCTTACTGCTTTCCATAGTAATACCTCTACCTATTTACATATATCCATAAATTCGAAGAACTATCAAGCTATTAAACTTGAGAAAAAATATGATTATTTCTCCAGTTTTTGAACCATTTCCCCATATTCCATTTTGGCATATTACAATTCGGAATATATCATATCTTCAAAAGAGAGTCAAAGACTATGGATAAAACTATTTTTACCAACGAACACGGATATTTAATAAAACAATTGATAAAAGCCTACCCGTGCAAATATTTGGTACAATAGTATCTCTGAATTTCCTGTTCATATACACCTACTATATAATAAACAACTCAAGAAATACATGAGAATTTGAGAGGTTTTTCTGGTAGGCTTAGCGAGGTGAATCATCACAAGGCTATACCCAAACTATCTTTATCCACCCATATACTATTTTACTATACTGTAAAAAAATCGCACTTTTTCCCATCAATTCTATAGCTATCTACAGGTTATTCATATAGATAAAACTAAAATCTTTTTTGCACAGGTAGTGGTTCTGCTTAGAAGGCAGGTGCTCTGTTCGATTGAGCTACAGGCACATTGTAATTTAATAACATAAAAATATGAATGTAATTCAGAATTAAATTTCTATTAATATACCTGTCTTATAGTTAAATTTCTCCCATTCTAACACGGTATGTCCTGGTTCTCGTTCCTGCTCCGACTTGACTATCTCTGCATCCAATTCTGCTGTCTTTATGCATTTCCACAATCTCCTTAAAAATCAAAAGCCCCAAACTAGTGTTGCCTTTCTTTTATTTCGTAGTGAACAAGCTGGTTTAGTACAACTTATTGCTTTATTCCCTTTTTAATAATATGTTTCTAAAGTTGCTTTCCATAATACATTATCTTTAGAATATACAATCTCATTCTTGGATAACCAAATTATATCTTTACAAAATACCTCAGAGCTTGAATCGGCTCTCACAATGTTATTTCCAGTGTGCTCTGCTACAAATAAACTAGGATAAAAAGACTTGTGTCCATCAGATCCATTAACAATAAAAGCTATTCTCTTTTTATTTGGAGAATAAGCCCAACTTACAATCTTATACCGTACTGTTCCACCTAATACTCCAGGATGAGACTTAAAATGATCCCTTACATAATTCTGAAGCTTCTGTTCACATTCTAAATCCTCTGATTGATGGACTGTATAATCCGCTATGAACTTTACATCATCAATAATCTCAACATTGCTTTTAAGCTGTATATCAATGACACCGAATACTGTTTGAATGCTATCATCTTCTTTTTTATAGTCTACAGAGTAAGCTATTCTTTTTTTATCTCTCGACATTCTTAGCTCATCAAGTTCTCCCTCTGCTGATAAATCATACTTTAAGTATCCGATACTATAGCAATTATACAGATGTTCAATATCAACCTTAACCTTAGGATTTGCACTATCTATTTTCTGTTTAATAGCTCTTATTCCAATTAATGCAGATGCTACAACCAAAGTGGCTAAAAAAACTTTTATTCCTAATCTCATTTATTTACTCCTACCTCCAAACAATCCAAGGTATCATTATCTATATAAACCTCACCGCCGTCAAGCTTATGAAGATGCCCTGTGGCTTCGCCTTCGGCTAGAACACTGCTTTCCTGTTTCCTTGCGGTTATCGGGATAGTAGCAACCTTCATTATAAGAAGATCTCCTTGCCTCTTCACAAT
>CAZVIC010000174.1:0-1775 GCA_964627735.1 uncultured Planctomycetia bacterium
CCTCCCGGAACTCCACTAGCCACTTGAGGGTTAATAGCAAGTTCAACCCCGGCTACAGAGATAGTTTGAAGCGGGATATCTATTATACGGCGGGCATAGGAGAGAGGGGATAGAGATAATAGTAGTAAGTAAATAATTGCTATTTTCTTAATCATACCTCTTTAACCCCTCCTTTTTACTATGACTTATGAAACAATATAGATATATTATTTCTATAATAGTTATAGCATATAAAAGCATTGGTATCAAATGTTTATAAAAGAATTTATTATTGCCAACTAAATCATTAAATGACCATTTTTAACACCATAAGAAGAGATAATTCTATAGACTAGCAGCTTTTCTATATAGCTCTGCTAAACATTCGTAACTACTGTATGCATAAGGATTTGTAAAAATATACCCCTTAGAAGTAAATGATACTGATGATCTGCTAAATTCTGCTACCGCCAATTCAAATAACTCCTTATTAAATATACCTTCATCGGCTTGTTTTATAAAATCATCATAATAAACCATGGCTCTTTGATAATGATAATCCATTCTTTTGTTGCGAGAATTACTGAGCATCTCCCAGGCTACATTGACATTACCACTATAACCAGAACCAAGCCTGCCATCGCTCCTATCTGCTTTATCAAGATTATGAGAATCAGAACCTCCACTCATCCACAGATTATTTACCTGAGCATAGCCTCTTAGAATCTCTTGCTGCTCAGGTAAATAATAAGCATAGCTTACCTCCATGCCATCAATCAATCTCTCCCCAACAACCGGATCAGACAAAGATAGAAAAGAAACTAGTTTCTCAGTATCTTCTATATGCCAAAAAGGATGACAGAGTATTGCTGTAGCTCCAGGATCAACCTGTCGCAGTTTTCTTAAAAATTCAACACCATCATAAAAATAACCTTCTGCATCAGCAATCCAAAGATAATAAGTAAAATTTCTAAACAACCTATATTTATCTTCTTCAAACAAACCAGCAAGCTGCATACCGCGAGCAAGATTTTCATTTTTTAGAGCAAAATCTAAAATGACCTCATGATTTTCTGGATGCTCTTTTAAGCTTTGTATAACATCAAGTATTTCCTGAATTTCTTCATCACTAAATTCTACATCTTCGTTCCTGAATAAATTTCTCTCTTTTATTTTTTCTTTTAACATATCAATACTATCAATTTCCATAAACTCTGCCATCGCTTTTTTAAAACCATCCCTGTAAACAGCTCTGAGCTCATTAATAAGACTTATAACTTCAGGATTAGTGAAATCAGCAAATTCAAGACGTAAATGAATATCTTTATGGGTTCCTACATCATAAGAAGATACCTGAAGAGAAACCTCTATTGTCCCCGGGATAGAATCTATAATCATACCATCTTCTAACATTTGCATAGCTAAATCTTGAAGAGCCAATGCACCATTTATAGTGTTATGCTCAGATGCACCAATAGTCCTAACACCTGTACGCACAGCTTGCCTAAGAAGCTCTTCAGGCGTAACATAGTCCGGAGCATCAGATAGGTTTGAATGAGTATGAGGATCGATCCTACCCTTACGCACATAATCTTCTCGTTGCTTCATAAGTCGAGACCATTCTTTAAATTTAATTGCCAAATCCTGCCAAACTTGCCTTAAAGATCCAAGATCATTTTGTTCTCTTAATACTAACTCTTGCTGTAATAATAATGATATTTCATTTTGTAATGCAATTTGCTTTTCAGCTATCTGTTTCTCTAGTTCGTTCTTTTTTTCAGTATCAGGTTTTGAAG
>CAZVIC010000175.1:0-1711 GCA_964627735.1 uncultured Planctomycetia bacterium
TCTTATTCTCTTAAATGGGGGGCATGAAAAAACTAAGTCTTCACCTCTTTTATTAAGCAAGAGCATATCCTGCATTTCAGGCAACTTATCTTTATCTCCGATAGCAGCTAATCCTGTTACTTTACCTTCGTGCCGATTAGGTTTAAAGCCGCAAAGGGCTGTCATTAAGCTATAAAAAGACCCCGGTGAGCCATCAAACAGTGATTGATGAACAACTTTTACCTTGCCATCTTCGACAATATTAATTGTTGCTGATTTATTATCCCCTATACCATCAACAGTAACGACTAGTGGATCATCTATAACTGAATTATAATAACAACTCAGCGCATGGGCAAGGTGATGGTCTACGAATGATATTTTTACATTTGTTAATCCAAGTTCATCTAAAGTATCCCTGAAATAGTCTTCTGGTTTTATGTACCTAAAAACAATCCCTAAAAATTCAACAAAACAGATAAACGTATAAAATAGATTGCGCTCAAATTTGTCACGTAATTTATTATCAATAACCCTTTTTTTAAAGGAAAAATATGGCATAGGATTTTGCCAAAAAGTAGCTCCGAAAGCAACATGAGTTATTTCGTTTGCGTCTATATCTTTTATGAGATATTTGATCGCCTCTTTAGGAAAACCAGACTCATCCTTTATTCGTGTAAACCTTTCCTCTAGGGCTACTCCTAAAATTTTTCCTTCAGAATCGATAAGGCAAGCTGAGGCACAGTGACTTATTGAAATTCCAAGCAACATCTTCATTGCTTCCTTTCTATGATTATATATTGTCTATTCATGTATTTTTCCTTCTAAACATTCTTTTGCAAAACATAACAAAGCATAAATCCACCTTTTTCACATTTTAATATTTTTAAATTATCTTCTAATGATACCCACTTTTTTATGTCGCTCGTTTTAAAAAAAGAAGCCTCAGGAGTCAAGTAAAAATCTCTAAAACCGTTCCAAGCTTGATTCTGACTTCGTTTAGCCCATTTTTTTCTTAAAATTAAACATCCTAACCGACCCGGCAAGCAAAAAATTGGTAAAAGAAATATTTTATAAAATTTTTCTATTGGTTTAAAAACATTAATTCCCTTCCTTAATATTCCCCCAATATATTTATAAACCAGATAATATATTGAATCTTTATTATAAATATGCAAAATAAGCATGCCCCCAGGTTTTAGAATTCTAACTAATTCCTTAAAGGATTTGTAGGCATTTGGGGTATGGTGTATTACGCCAGTTGATATAACTAGACCTGCTATATTTGATTTAAAAGGCAAATACATATTGTTTGCCTGAATAACGTTTAAATTATAATATTTTTTAGCTAATTTTAAAGCACTAAAACTTAAATCTACACTAATAACTTTTTTTCCTTTCACTTTTTTAAAGTAATTAGAAATCCATCCCATACCGCAACCCACATCTATTATTAAATCATCACCAATATTCGGAAGAATCCAATCTGATTCTATTCCTAAATAATAATAAAAGCTCTCATCAATATCACAGGATTCAAACGGAGTTTCTTCATAAAATTTTTTCGTTTTTCCCAACAAATAAAGTTCCCGTATTTTTTCCTGCGTCTGACGATCATTTTGATCTTCTTTTTGTTTTTCTCTTAAGATACCTTTCATTCATTCCTCCCCTACAATTATATCTTCCATAACCATTATATCCACACATCCCTGCTTGTAACTTCTGATGGCAT
>CAZVIC010000176.1:0-1628 GCA_964627735.1 uncultured Planctomycetia bacterium
TAAAAAAACCTAAAAAGTAGAGACGAATTTTTTCTCTTAATCTTTTTAAAATAGATAGTATGGATTTTTCAAAGAGAGTAAAAAGCATATCAGCTTCCCAGACTTTAAAGATAACTTCTGTTATTAAGAAACTTAAGAAAGAAGGCGAGTCTGTAATAAACTTTGCCGCAGGTGAGCCTGACTTTGATACCCCAGATGAGATAAAAGCTTACGCCAAGGATTCTATCGACAAAGGTTTTACAAAATATACTCCGGTTGCAGGTATGTTTGAATTAAGAGAAGCGATTGCAAGAAAGTTCAAGCTTCAGAACTGCCTAGAGTATAGCCCTGAACAGATAGTTGTCTCTAACGGAGCAAAACATTCTCTTATGAATGTTTTGATGTCCCTAATAGATGAGGGCGATGAAGTTATTATCATAGCTCCTTATTGGTTGAGTTACTCTGAAATGGTAAAATTATCATCTGGAGTTCCAGTTATCGTTAGCTCTAGCAAGGAGAATGGTTTTAGACCTGAATTTGATAAAATAAAAGCAGCTATTACTGAAAAAACAAAATGTATCATAGTGAATAGTCCTACTAATCCGACTGGAATGGTCTGGAGAGAAGAAGAGTTACGGTCTCTTGGTGAGATAGCTGTGGAGAATGATCTGTTTATAATAAGTGATGAGATATATGAACATCTTGTTTATGAGAGTGAGCATACATCTATAGGTTCTTTATCAGATGATATTTTTAAAAAAACTATAACAATAAACGGTGTCTCTAAATCGCATGCTATGACAGGGTGGAGAATTGGTTGGATAGGTGCTGGCTTAGAGCTAGTATCTGAAATAACAAAGATGCAATCGCAGATGACTTCAAATGCATCAAGTATAAGCCAGAAGGCTACTTTTGCGGCTTTAGGAATGGATAGCAGTTGGTTCTCTTTTATAAAGAAAGAGTTTAAAGAGAGAAGAGATATTATGATGGAGATGTTGGGTAGCTATGGCATATCTTTCATAAAACCTGAAGGCGCTTTTTATTTGTTTATGGATATATCAAAATTTAAAAGCGGTTCTTTTTCTTTTGCTCAAGAGCTATTAAACAAAAAACTGGTTGGTGTTATTCCAGGAGAACCTTTTGGGTCTGATGATTATGTTCGTTTGAGTTATGCAACATCTATAAAAGAGATCAAAGAAGGGGTAGATAGAATAGGAGATTTTTTTAATGGCTAAGACTATATCTGAAAAGATTTTTAGTCTTAAGTCTGAATCAGAAGCAAAAGCAGGAAGCATTGTGAAGGCTGAGGTTGATTTTGCGCTTTCACAGGACGGGACAAGCTCACTTGTTATAGATGCATTTAACGCTCTTGGTGCTAAAAATCTAAAATTTCCTGATAGATATGCTCTTGTTATTGACCATAGTGTTCCTTCGCCAAATCTAGGCGTTTCAAATATCCATAAGAAGATGAAAGATTTTGCTTCTCTAACAGGAGCAATAATGTATAAAGAGGGAGATGGTGTCTGTCATCAGGTCATAATGGAACATGGCCATGCACTGCCTTCTGATTTAATAGCAGGAGCTGATTCCCACACATGTACTTATGGTGCTTTAAATTGTTTTTCAACCGGAATGGGTTCAACTGATAT
>CAZVIC010000177.1:0-1074 GCA_964627735.1 uncultured Planctomycetia bacterium
GAAACTCACCAAAATCTACGTATGATTTATCTACCGAAATTCCTTTTTTATACAATTTTACCTTTTCCAGATTATTTAAGTCATCAAAAACTACCCTGGCATGACTACCAATTACCTGAATTTCTCTAACTTTATTGGAATCTGCCCAACTGGCATGAACATTAGCAATTATTCCACCAGGATAAAGCAAATTAATAAATACCACATCCTGTTTTGGTTTCCTTAAAAATGAACCACCTAAAGCTGAAACGCTGATAGGTATTTTTTCTAACAAGTAAGAAAATATAGATATATCGTGTGGCACTAAATCCCAACTCACATTTACATCATCGCGCATTAAACCCAAATGGGTTCTGGTTGCATGCAAATAATAAATCTTACCCAACGTATCTCTTTTTATATACTCCTTTAATTTTTTTATGGCAGGATTGAACAAAAAGACATGACCCACCATGAGGATTTTTTTCTTTGCTTTTGCTAAATTAATTAGTTTTTTGCAGTGCTCATATTTTAAACATAAAGGCTTTTCTACTAAAATATGTTTATCGTTCATCAGTGCATCTTTTGCTATTTTATAATGAGTTTGGGCAGGAGTGACAATAATCACAGCATTTATGCGTTTATCTTTAAGCACTTTAGTGTAATCTGTGGTAACCTCCACCGCATCAAAATGCTCCTTAACATTATCTAAATTTTTCTTTAATAGGTCACAACAAATAATAACCTCGGATCCTTTTATCTGATTAAAAATGCGCAGATAATTTGGCCCCCAGTGCCCACAACCAATAATTCCAAGTCTTACCATTTTCTCCTCCTAAATTATTTTAATATTAAGGTAATTTGACAAAATTAACTAATCAATTCTATATATAATTATTCTCATTTATGCATATATAAAATTATCAATCTCGAGGGAGATAAAAATCTTCTATGCATTTTTTTACTGCTAATATTTGACTTTTAGTTAATTCTGGATACATCGGCAACGAAAGTATTTCCTTTCTATATTGTTCAGTTATAGGGAAATCTCCCTTTTTATAATCCAGATATTTAAAATCCGGCTGCAGATGCAAT
>CAZVIC010000177.1:1084-1622 GCA_964627735.1 uncultured Planctomycetia bacterium
TAAAAATTCCTGTAAGGATTCTCTGTTTCTAACTCTAACAACATATAAATGATAAACACAGAATAAGCCTTTGTCTTCGTAAGGAGTAATAATATCTAAATTTTTCAAAAACTTATTGTAAAATTTAGCATGTTTGTTGCGAAGTTTATTCCACTTATCCAATCGCTTGAGTTTTATGCGCAAGATAGCCGCCTGCATAGTATCCAGCCTTTTGTTATACCCGAGAACCTCATGCCTGTATTTCTTCTTCTGGCCATAATTTCTCAACATCTTAATCTTCTCAGCCAAGGTCTTATTATTAGTGGTTATCATCCCTCCATCTCCATAAGCACCCAAATTTTTACCCGGATAAAAACTAAAGCAACCTATGTCTCCGAGAGCACCTACTTTACGGCCCTTATACAAAGCGCCATGAGCCTGACAGGCATCTTCAATGACTTTAAGTTTATGCTTTCTGGCAATCTTTAAAATCTTATTCATATCGGCCGGCTGTCCATAAAGATGGACTGGCATTATAGCCTTGGTTTTTTTAGTTATT
>CAZVIC010000178.1:0-1583 GCA_964627735.1 uncultured Planctomycetia bacterium
ATAGTTATTCTTCTACTTATGGAAAATTTGTTGCCGAACCATTTGAAAGAGGTTACGCCGTGACAGTAGGTAACTCATTGAGGAGAATATTACTCTCTTCTATTGAAGGTAGTGCGGTTACATCCTTGAAGATAAAAGGAGTAGACCATGAGTTTTCTACTATCAAGGGAGTCCTTGAGGATGTGCCTCAAATAGTATTAAACCTTAAAGGTTTAGTTTTGAAGTCTCATTCTCGTTCTCCTAAGACAATCATTTTGAAGCTTTCTAAAAAAGGCGACTATAAAGCAAGTGATATCACAACAAATGAGAGTGTAGATATTGTCAATCCTGAGCATCACATTCTAACTGTTACTGAGAATATAGATGTTGATATTGAGATGGAGGTAGGACGTGGCCGTGGTTGGGTTCCGGCAGACAGAAATAAGAAAGAAGATGATTCTATAGGGGTTATAGCAATTGACTCTCTTTTCTCTCCTGTTACTGGGGTAAATTTTAGAATGGAGAACACCAGGGTTGGAGCTGTAACCAATTATGAAAAGCTGATAATAGAGATAACAACAAACGGAAGTGTTGAGCCTAAAGAGACTCTGGTCTATGGGGCATATATTTTACAGAGACATTTAGATGTCTTTACTCAAATGGGAGATGTTGTCGAAGAGGAAGAAGAGGAGATAGTAGATGCACTTGACCATGATCTTTTAAAGAAGATCAAGATGCCTATAACTGAGTTAGAGCTTTCTGTTAGAAGCGCTAATTGTCTTAAAGATGCAAATATTAATACAATAGGAGATCTTGTTCAATTAACAGAGCAACAGTTGCTCCAGCATCGTAATTTTGGCAAGAAATCTTTGAATGAATTACACGATATTCTAAAAGAGATGAATATGTCTTTCGGAATGGATCTGCCTGAGGATGTAAAGGCAAAGTTGCAGGAGGAGGCAGCATAAAATGAGACATCGTAAAAGCATCATCCTATTGTCTAAGCCTGCTGATCAAAGAAGGGCTTTGATTAAAAGTCTTGCCATCTCTTTGATTAGAAATGAGAGCATAAAGACGACCCATAGGCGCGCAAAGGCAGCGTCTCGTCATATAGATAAGCTTATAACTTTAGGTAAGAAAGGTGATATACATTCCAGGAGAGAGGTTTATAAGTTATTGCAAGATAGGAGCTTAGTTAAAAAGCTCTTTGATGATATTGCTCCTAGATTTAAAGATATATCTGGTGGTTATACTCGTGTTTTAAAAGCAGAGAATAGGCGTGGTGACAATGCTTTAATGGCTATTCTTGAGTTTACAAAGATAAAAGAAGAGGTCATTGAAGACAAGAAAAAAGCGAAACTTTTGAGAAAAGAGAAAAAAGCCAAGAGAGTGGAAGAAGAATTGGCAGGTGATGTAGGCGAGGTTGAAGTGGAGGAAGAGAAGGCTGTTAAGAAGGTGAAGACAGAGAAGGAAGAGAAGAAAAAAGATAAGAAAAAACCCGGAAAAGATTCCCAAGAAAAAGAGACCAAGAAAGATGACGAAGATAAGGGTTTTTTCCAGGGTTTAAAAGGATTTTTAAAAAAACCTAAAAAGTAGAGACGAAT
>CAZVIC010000179.1:0-1550 GCA_964627735.1 uncultured Planctomycetia bacterium
TTTGAACAATTATAGAAGATGAGCTCCATCCACCTAACCGGCCTGTTTTGCTCCCTAAAAACCAACCATCATATGAATTGGCATACATAAAATCAAGAGAGACATAGTGAACACTTGCATTATAACCATATTGGTCAACCAGTATTTTATCATCCACCACTGTATGAGCAAAAAAGAATAATCCCGTTTTACCCATGCTGGTATAGTATGGTTTTACTACTTTAAATACTGTCCCGAACCTGTTATATAATTCATCTTCAAACCTGGACTCATTAAACTTTATGGGTTTTTTCTCCCATGATAATTTACTCCATAAATCCATTTTAATATTTGATAAATTATCATAAAAAGCCTCTCTTTTCTCTTTCTCCAGGCCCTTAAGTGCTATATCACGATGATATTCCGTGGACAAAGAATCAACCCTTTTACAAAATGAATAATAATTAATAATATCAGCTATTATCGGTGCCTTCTTACCTGATCTAATATTACTAATTCTAGCGTGCAAATCAGCAAAGTGATAAAAACGTGAATCCGCAAGAGCTTTGATCAGTGTCTCACTTTCTGTTGTTGAGAGACTATTCCCTTTCCAGCTTGTCAGAATTTTCTGAAGGGTTTGCTCTGTATCTGAAAGAATTCCACCTGCTTTCTGGTCAGAGGGAATCCTGAAATATCCTTTCCATGCCTGGAAAGCCAGATCTCCCCTGCCCAGTAATAGAGAAAGACCGAGCTGAATTTCACATACATCAAGCTGCCCCGGATTACGTTTATTGACTTCTGAAATATTATCTAATACACTTATAAGCTCAGGTGTGTTAGTATATCCGTTTTTCTCTATCAAATGTATTGCTTCATCAAGAGTAATTCTTGCCTGTTGTACAAGAACTTTTTCGCTCTTACTATTACTTAAAGGGCTATTCCTGGAAGCAAGTTTGTTTAGCTTCTTTGCCTCACTAAAATTTCTCGCTTCAACTTCATAATCTGACAATTCCATCAATAAATCGATCTCCTCCATATCAAATTCCAGAGACTTATTTATATATTCTCTTGCCTGATCAATATTCTGATTAATATGCCACGATAAATAGGCCAGCTTACTGCCTGCAGCTTTCTTATCTTTATAAGTTGCGCTATTATCATTCCATATCTTCAAATACTTGCTTCTTGCTTCAGAATAGTTGCATTCACGATAAGCTCTATAGGCCTCATTTAATGAACTCTGCGAAAACAATGATAATAATAATGATAGTTGGAATACAACTATTAAGAATAGGTTTTTCATCCGTTTAAAATTTTATAATTAATTGATAATAATTTAAATATGTTAGGTAGTATTATACATCTTCGCTGGCTGTGTCACACAGATAATTTATTGGATGTGTCTGAAAAATTCCAAAAATTGTTAATGGAAGTAATGTGCTATTAAAAAGACTGCTTATAAATGGAATTGTTGCATAGTTAAGATGGAAAAAGGTGTTTTGCTAATTGTTAATCATCTTTTCGAAATTTAATTTTGTGTCAGAACATACAGGGATCCCATGTTCCAGATT
>CAZVIC010000180.1:0-1521 GCA_964627735.1 uncultured Planctomycetia bacterium
CCCTGTGAATAATATTTATAAAGTTGATTCTGTGGTACATGACCTATCCATTAGAATTCTTTACTGTATTTCCTAAAAAAGGGTTTAATTTCATCTCTGATCAGCCCTATCAGAAGAAGCTCTGAGTTAGGCAGATTAATCTCTGAAAACGCCTGTAAAAGATAGTGGACACCTTTCTGTAGAGTCATATTACCTGCATAAATAACCCTAAATGTCTTATCAATCTTAGGTACCTTAGGAAACTCCCTTATATTCACCCCTCTGAATCCTTGTATTATTTTTTTTTCATCTACCCCCTGATCTAAAAAGGTCTTCTTTGCAAAAGAGCTAGGCACCTCTATGTAATCTGCCTGAGCATACTCTTCTAATTCTTTATCGACTAGTCTTTGTTCAACAAACTGTAATTTTTCGCCAAATCTCTCATATTCGGCTTTAAGTATATCCTGCTGAAATAATATATGTGAACTTCCTCGTTGAAGTATTGATATTATCCCTCTTTGTTTAGCAACCTTAAGAGAATGCAGCGATGCAAAAGACCATCCAACGAATATATCAGGATTTCCAATCCTTCGTGCTGCCCTTTTATCAAATATTTCATTAATAAAATAAGTTGGATTATAAATAGTTCTTAAAAACGCAGGGGACTTCTCCCATGCTGCTTGCACTATCTCTTTAATTAATATGGATTTTACGCTCTGTGCCTCTAAACCATATTTTACAACCTTACACTTAGGATATGAAGTAATTAAGGTATCAAGATAACCTCTTTTCATAAGCTCAAAAGCTAGATAAAAAGCATGAAACTTACCTGGCACTGAAATAGTTACTTTCAATTAAATAGATATCTCCTGTTTTTGAATAAGCATCACGTTAATTATATTTTCTTTGCTATAACTAAAAGTTCCTGACCAATTAAATCTCCGACATATTGAGTGGGATTATTAACCCATCTATTTATTTCTTCGTAATCATAAGGCGAGCTCAATATCAAATAAGGTGTTAATTTAAAAATATTACTATAGAATAAATTATCTAAATGGTTGGGATGCTTCATACCCCAAGCTGTCTGCCATGCGCGCCTGTTCTTTTCCCTGTAGGCAAGGGATCCATTAGGAGTAAATGCGATAAAGTATCCATTTGTACGTAAAAGTTTTAATCCAAGCTCTATTACTGCTGAGACATCTGGAACATGTTCTAATACATGAGAAGAGAAAAAAACATCAAATGGCCCAGCTAAATCCTTAATATCAGTCGTAACATCAACATTAAGTTGAGATTTTGCAAATTTTGCTCTTGGCTTTGATATCTCATATGCCTTTACATGAAATCCTTTTTGATTAAATTGCCAGCTGCCATATCCCCATGAACAGCCAAAATCACACATCTTATCTCCTGGAGATATCATAAGCGCCTCTAATAATCGTATATACTGAGTAAAATCCTTAAAGCTGTTTACAAAGTTATTACGTTTCAACTCAACCAGTTCATGAATGGTGGGCATTTTAGTTGTAAAACCCTCCT
>CAZVIC010000181.1:0-1514 GCA_964627735.1 uncultured Planctomycetia bacterium
TAATGCAGTATAATGTGTGATTTCGAAAATCAAGTTGGATTAATGCGACAGAACCAGTGATAATTAAGATAAATAAATACATAATATCATGAATAATATTAAGATCAATAAGATTACATGCATAGGATTACTTTTATTAATACCTATGAGTGGATTTTCTCAGGATGCTACAATCAATAAGCCAGAAAAGAATTTTTATGCTTTATGGACTGAACTAAATGATCATTATGCTTTTTTTGAAGAGAAGTCAGTCGATTGGGATATGATATATAAGAAGTATAGCCCAAAGATAAAAAGTAATACTACTAACGATCAATTATTTTCTATCTTTTGTGATATGCTGGGTGAGCTGGATGATGGTCATGTTAGTCTCTCTGATAAAAAAACTGGCAAGAAGTTTAGTTCAGGTAAGAAAGCCTATTTCCTTCAGGAGTTTCCAACACAAGATTCTCTAAGACTCATGCTTAATACTATAGATGCAACATTAAAAACCAAGGGATTTAATGATTTAATCTATCATAAGATGAAGATTCCATATTTGAACAATAATATTATTGCATATACTAACAATGAAAGGTATGGTTATCTAAGAATTAATTTAATGATCGGCATCTCAAAAAAGAAATTAAATAATATCCTAGATAGTGTGGTTGAGAGCTTTCGAAATTTGGGAGGCATTATTATTGACGTTCGTTTCAATTCAGGAGGTTATGATAAATATTCATATCAAATAGCAAATAGATTTACCGATGAGAAAAGAGTTGGACATTATAAGTGTACAAAGAAGGCTGAAGGGTTCTCAGAATTAAAGACCTGGTATCTTGAACCAACAGGAGCTAATCCAATTGCTAAACCTATTATTCTTCTAACAAGTGATCTTTCCAGGAGTGCAACTGATGTATTTGCGCTAGCAATGAAAGAACTTCCTTATGTTACCATTGTTGGAGATAATACATATGGTATCTTTTCGGATATTAAAGAACTTAAGCTTCCTAATAAATGGCATTTTACTTTTTCAGGTCAAAAGTACTTGTCTACTGAAATGAAGAATTATGAAGGGATTGGCGTATCTCCTGATATTAAATTGTTGAATACTAAAAATAATATTAAAGACGGTTTTGATCCTTTATTACTCGAAGCTCTAAAGTTGTTAAATCAGAATGCGATTGATAATTAGTTGTGTGTAACCTTTGGAATATATAACACTGAGGTAAAAAGAAAAACTTTGAAAAAAAGAAGAAACGAATATCAAAAATGCATAATTTTAAATAACTGAAGTTATCTACTTTGTTTTATTCTCTATGATTTGAAGACATACATTCTTTTGGCGGGGCTGCTTCTATACAGGTGTGTTTAACAGATAAGCGATTTAAGGCTGCTGTCAATATCGACTGTATTCAATTTGGAGATTTTCTCGATAGTATACCCTCCCAACCGATGATGTTCATGAGCAGTTATCAGTACAAAGGCAAGAATGATCTTTTTAGCAATATTCTAGCACAAATATCTCTTAA
>CAZVIC010000182.1:0-1503 GCA_964627735.1 uncultured Planctomycetia bacterium
TTCTATTATTCTTAATTTTCATCATAATCAAATTATAGCATAATATTTTACATTTTCCAAAAAATATTGTTCAATTAATATGTAAAACTCGGTTTACGTAGTGAGCTTAAAATAGTATAATCACTCTATAATATGGTGGCTAAAAACACAGAAGATCAGATATCAAATGAGATTGAGAGCCTTAAGAGGCAGATTGATGAGTTTAAAAGGTTGCAAAGGGAGTGGAAGAAGGCCGAAGAGGACTTAAAAGCCAGCGAAGAGAACTACAAGAAGCGCGCTCAATCCATATATGATGTTATCTACGAGATAGATTCAGGCGGTATCTTTACATTTATTAGTAACTCTATTGAGAGATATGGTTATATTCCTAAGGATTTAGTAGGTAAACATTTTAGATCTTTACTCCATCCCGATGATATAGAAAGAGTAAGCCGAGAGGTTATTCTACCTCATTATCTGGGTACTGTTACAGGCGACGGCAAATCTCCAAAGTTGTTTGATGAGCGTAGAACTGGAGATAGGATGACTAAGTATTTAGAAGTTAGAATTATACCTAAAGATGCTCAAGAAGATAAAAACTATAGGGCGGTGGAACTACATGCAGCTGGTAAATGGATTACAGATGATAAAGGGAAAGGTAAGTTTGTCGGTAGTATTGGTGTAATAAGAGATATTACAGAGCGTAAAAAAGCAGAAGAAGAACTTAAGTCTACCTATAATCGCATTGAGCACCTCTATAAAGAGTTAGAAGAAGAAAACAAAAGACTAGATGAATTAAGTGAATTAAAATCGGGGTTTGTAGCTAGTGCATCTCATGAGATCAGGACTCCTCTTGCTGTTATTAAAGAATCTGTAGGGTTGTTTCTTGATCATATGTCGAAAGATTTAGCTGAGGAACAGAAGATTGTATTATCTATGACTAAGACTAACATAGATAAGTTAGCTAAGATGGTAAACTCTCTTCTTGATGCATCTAAGATAGAGGCTGGTAAGCTTGAATTGGACAAAGAAGAGGCCAATATAAAAGAGATTATCCTAGATGTTGTAGTCGACATGCAAGTACTTGCAGAAAAAAGAGAAATTATTCTTGATAAATGTTTACCCCAAGATGATGTTAATATTTTCTGCGATAAAGAGAAGATAAAAAGAGTGCTTACTAATTTAATATCCAACGCTCTTAAGTTTACTGATTTAGGCGGTAGTATTAAGGTTAAATGCAACAAGAGTAGCGAAGATGTAAGGATAGATGTTTCAGATAATGGCTGCGGTATAGCAGCAGAGGATATTCCAAAACTATTTGATAAGTATAGTCAATTTGGAAAGAAAAAAGATAGAGATATAAAGGGTACAGGATTAGGGCTCTCAATAGTTAAAGGGATAATTGAGACGCATGGAGGTAAAATTTGGATAGAGAGCGAGCTTGGTAAAGGAAGTGAATTCTGCTTTACTTTGCCTAGATTGACAAAAGAGGCTATGCTTAAGGATATTTTATATAAAGAGATA